>JAUYSH010000049.1 GCA_030696455.1 Elusimicrobiota bacterium | reverse complement strand
ACGCGGCCGGCGGCGGCTGGCTTTCCTCGATGCTCGCGAGCTTGACGGCGACGGTCATGGGCAAGGCGATCCTGGCGGCGGGCGCGGCGATGTTCCTCGGGGGCGCGGGCCTGTTCGGCTACGCCATGCTCAACGGAGGGGGCGCGGGGGCCGGCGGCTACGGCGACCTGGGCGCGATCGCTTCCTCGATGAAGATCCGCTCCGGCGACGTGGACCGCACCGGCTACATCGCCAGCAAGGGCGAGATCATGTTCGACCCGATCAAGGCGGCCGCGGCCAAGAAGGCCGAGGCGGAGAAGGCTCCCGAGGAGCAGACGGCGGAGGCGCCGGTCATGCCCGAGCAGATCGCCGACGGCGACGCGTCCGGCCTCGGCGGCCGCCCCGGCCTCGAGAACAACCTGAGCGGCGCCAAGCTCTCCTCGAGCCTCGGCGGCGGCTTCGGCGGCAAGAACATCTTCGCCGGCAGCAACGCGGCCCCGAAGTTCAACGAGGGATTGTCGAAGACCACTATCAAAGGCGCCGCGAAAGGGCGGTTGACCGCCTCGAAGAACGCGCGGACGGGACGCCGGGTCGCGGGCGGCTCGGGCAAGCAGGTGCGGGGAAACCGGGCTTTCGGCCAGCTGAAGGTGGCCAAGGGGATGTCGGCTCTCGGCGCCGGGACTTCGGCCGCGGAAGGCGCTCGGTCATCGGCGGCGACGGCGTTCGACGGCTCGACGCCCGGAGGCTCGAACATCGAAGGCGGCCCGGGCGTGGGCACCGGAGCCGTGGACACTCCGAGCGGCCCCGGCGGCGCGCCCGACGTGACGGCGCCGAACGTGGACATCCCCGAGGGCGTCGGCATGGATCCGAATTCGCTCGCCATGATCGCCGCGATCGCGGAGATGGCCAAGCAGGCCGGCGATATGAAGAAGAAGGCGGCCATGCTGATGATCGTGGGTATTGCATTGATGGCTGCGGGAGCCGCCAGTTTGCCGTGGGGAGCGATCCTGATCGCCATCGGCGGCATGCTCGTCGGCATGAGCGTCATGATGAGCCAGATGGCCGAGATGATGAAGGGCATGGCCGACTCGATGAGCCAGGGCCTGGCCGCGCGCACCGGCGACACCAAGCAGGACGAGATCAACAAGTACTGCATCGACAAGGCCTATAACGAAGGCACCGACCCCAAGAACTGCAACCCGCCCGACACCGTGACCGAGAACTCCCGGGTCACCGAGGAGAACACCCAGGCGGTCGAAGAGGTCAAGGACAAGAACGAGAAGGATGCCGAAACCAAAGAAGTCGAGAATCTGGAGCGGAAAGAGCCGTGATAAAGTTCGGTAAAAGAGCGTCGATCGCATTGACAGTCCGGAAGGCACGCACTACACTATCGGGGCTGTAAGAAAAGAGATAAATATGTCAACTTTCCTTGAAAAGAACAAGAAAAAGAGCGCTTTGGCGGCGTTGCTTCTCTTCATCAGGACACGCAAGACGGTGACCGCGCTGCTCCTGCTGGTGGCCTTGGCCTCGTTCTTGTTCATAAGCCCGTCCAACCTCATCCTCCGATTCCCGGGCGGCGCTCGGGTGGCGGCGGGCGTGGCGTGGATGGCGGGGAAGGTGGGCGTGGATACCTCTCGTTGGGGGCTGGCCGGCGGCAAGCGCGACTACAGCGACCTGCTGGCGGCGTTCCGCTCGGCCAAGGAAGGCGGCGGGAAGGCGGGCTGGGCGGCGTTCATGCGCGGCGCGGACGCGGAGGCGATCCGGCGCGCCGCGGGCAGCACCGGCTCGCTCGGCTTCGTCAAAGGGAACTCCAAAGATCTCGAAGCGGCGGGCGGCGGCGAGGCGAACCTGCCCAAGCCCGGGGCGGTCAAGGGCGTCCTTAATCCCGAAGACGCCAGGAACACCGCCGACGGTGAGGGCGTGGCTTTGTCCGACGAGGATCTCACCGGCGAGGGCGAGGGCCTGGTCAAGAGCGCTTTCGCGGGCGGGTTCGGCGGCGGCTCGGGCGCGGCCGGCGGCGGTCTGTCCGGCGGCTCGTTCGCGGGCGCGAACTTCTTCGGCAACGGCAAGGGCGCGGCGAGCGGCAAGCTCGGCGACGTGGTCGCCGGCGGGCTCGAGGGGATCTCGGCGCAGCCCGGAAAGGGCGTGCGGATCAAGGGCGGGGCCGAGGGCCGGCTGTCCAAGGCGAGGGCCTCCGCGATCGACACCCGCGCGAACCGAGGCGTGGCCGGCACGCGTACGATCAGCGGCCAGCGCGCCTTCGTGCAGCTCGCCTCCCAGCGCGGACGCTCGGCGATCTCGGTGGCGCCCAACTGCACCCCGGGCACCAACTGCCCCGGCGAATTCGCGTCGGTCAACACCGGCGCGGTGTACGACGGCAACGCGATCTCCGGCGACCGCACCGACATCCTGACCGCGCCGCAGATCGACGGCATCGACACCCCGAACCTGCCCGACTCGGGCATGGCCGACGACTATATCCGCGACGCGGAGAACATGACCCGGGACGCGGAGAAGTGCCGCGAAGCCGACGATAAGTACGGCCCCAAGGAGCTCGAGCTGAGCAAGAGGCAGGAGAAGCTGAGCAATGAATTCGAGGCGCTGGGCTGCGGCCAGGGCATGTCCTGCAGCAAGAAGAACAAGTCCAAGATCAAGAAATGCGCGGCTTGGGGCGATCAGATGCAGGAGCTTTGCCGCGAGAGCATGGCGGTCCGCTGCGATCACATCAAGGCGTGCCCGCTGACGCGGGGCAATCCGTGCTCCGCGTCGGAGTGCGGCAAGGAGAAGTCCAAGAAGGTGGAGTACAATGAGGTCGCCAGCGGGTGCATGGACGTCCTCGCCGAGGGCGAGACGTGCCGGCCCGACCGGGTCATCACGTCGTCGACGATGGACGACAAGGGAGACATCGAGGGCGGCAGCTGCCCGGCGGTGAAGGCGGACCTCCCGTACGCGAAGCAGGCGGTGCAGAACGCCATCGATCAGTACCGCTCCAACGGCTGCGTGGCCCTGGGCCAGTCCCGATCGCTGGTGGACAAGCTCGCGTACAAGACCAAGTGCGCGGGGCGCGAGAATCAGGTCGTCAGCACGTGCCGGAGCTACTCGAAGAAGCTGTGCCGCAGCCAGCGCTCCTGCTCCTACGACGGGTGCAAGCCCGATGAGGAAGGCTGCAAGATCACGAATTTGGACGACATCGAAGAATTCATTCAAACGGCGGCGCACTAGGAGAATTAATATGGATCAGCAACCGAAGATCCCGACTCTGAAGGACGCTCAGAAGCCCCAGGTGAAGATCAAGGGCATGGGCGCCGGCTTGACCCTCTTCGATCGGCTCAAGCAGTTCAAGAAGAAGGACCTGGCCTTCATCCTGGCCGGCCTGGGCACCTTGTTCATGGCCCCTCTGGCCGAGCACTTCATGATGGCTCCCGAGAACGGCGACGCCTCGCTCCAGCAGGGCTGGGGCAAGGGCGGGCCGAGCGGCAGCTTCTTCGGCAGCGGCAGCAGCCCCTACGAGACCGGCGGCATGGCCCCGGGCGGAGCCATCGGCGGGAGCGGCGACATCATCACGCCCCTGAACGTGCGCGACCCCAGCTCGCTCGTGATGGGCCCCGGCGGCATGCAGCAGCCTCCGGCGGGCTCGGCGGCTCCGGCGGCGCCTCCGCCCACGGCTCCTTCCCGCAGCGATGAGGATTATAAAGACGCGCTCAAGGGCGCGGCGTCGCGCGCGGCCTCGGCGGCGGTCAAGAAGGCTCCGCTCCCGATTCCGAAGGTCGCTCTCGGCGGCTCGGGCCTGCGCGGCCTGGGCGTGGCGTCGGGCGGCAGCAGCGCGTCGGGCGGCAGCATGCCCGTCGGCCCGGCGGCAGGAAGCGTGGGCGGCGGCGGCAACAGCGGCCTTCGCCTGGTCCGCAACACCCCCGGCTTCAAGGGCGTGGCGGGCAGCCGCAGCCCCACGGGCGGGACGGGGCTCGACAATACGAAGAAGGCCGGCGCCAACGCCGGAGACGCGTTCAACCGCGCGGGCAGCGCCGCGGCCGGCCTGAACGCGGCGGCCAACGAGCAGATTCCCACCGGCGGGTCGGGCTTCGGCGGCGGCGGCCAGGGCGGCGCGGGCGCCAACGACAAGCCGGGCAGCGGCACCGGCCCCGGCGGCAGCAAGAGTGTGGGCGAGTCGCTCGCGTTCCTCCGGGCCAAGCAGCGCCAGGAAGAGGAGCTCAAACTCGAGTTCGAGAAGCGCAAGCTCAAGGACCCGGAGCTCCTGCTGTACGGCATCCGCAACGATGTCCTGAAGGCCTCGGCGGGGAAGCTCGGCGAGGGGCTGACCACCTGGGGCATGTGCAAGGGCTTGGGCATGGGGTGCCCGGCTCCCGACTCGGAACTCATGTGCGGCGGTATAGGCACGAGTGCCGCCAAGCTGTCTATGTGCGGAACGGTGAAGCCGGGCGAGTCGGCCGGCAAATGTTTTAAACCTAATGGAGATGGCACATACTCGGAATATTTGAACGGCGGCCAGGGCAATGAGACTGGAACGAAATGCTACCCCACCGGAAAGCCGGGAGATGGAAAAAAAGATCCGTCGACCGAGGCCCCCGCTACGGACGGTCAGCCGCGAGTGGCCCCGATGCCTAGCAGCGCGGGCCTCAGCACCGTTTGCGGCAAGATCCCCGCGAAAGTCAGCGCGCCGGCCGCAACCCCGGCGGCCGCCGGGACCGCTGTGGCTGTCGTGGATGATAGGCAGGCCAAGCTGGCAACCTTCTATACGGAGACGCTTGGGCCCAAGGCGAAAAATACGGAGTATGCCCAGAATCAGCTGGTCAGGGGAGGCTCTACCGCGTGTGGTTCCACGCCGCCAGAGAAAACGGTATCGGAGCTGCTCAGCGAGGCGAAAGCTAATCTGATCGCGGCGGGCGGTGAAGCGGCAGCCAAAGACGCCGCAAGCCTGATCATATTTGGCGCGGATAAGGTTGAAATTGCCGAAGCTGATAAGGCGAGGGCGGCCCGCGACGCGGCCGTGGCCAAAATTGCAAAAGCCAAAGCCCAGATCGTGTCTGCGAATACCGCTTTGGGTCAAACGTATACAGCTGTGAGGCCGCCTCGTGGAATTGATGTCTCCGCCGAAGGTGATGTGGATACGGCGGTGGGTCAAGTCGATGCGGCTCAGGGTGAAACGAAGACGTTAATCGGGACATTGAATTCAAATATCGAACGTTTGGAGGCGGGCATCACGTCTTTTGAGCCGCTGGTGGGTAAGACTGCTCCCGCCGGAGCTTTGTCAGATCAGATTAATCTGAATAAAGCTTTGGCTGGATTGACCACGGCAGCCGAGAAGAAGACGAAATACGAACCTGAGATCGATAAGGCGACCTCGGGAGCGGTCGAAGCGCAGCCCACTGCCCGTCAGTCCGTAGAGGATCTTAAAGGGGCGGTCAATAAGGCTTACGAGACCGCCGAAGCCGCCAAGATCGCAACTGGGGATGCCAAGAAGAAAGCTGACGATGATGCGGCGGCAGCCTTGAAGCTGGTTGAGCCGGCGGTCACGAAGGCAAATACTGATGTTCAGGCCTCGCAGAAGGCGTTGAAAGATAAGACGGCGGAAGTGGTGACGCCAATCAATACGATAGCGATTGGTTCGGCGTCTGCGGCGCCGGTGGCGGCGAAGTAGTAGGTCTTTAGGCCCAGGCGCGAATCAGTCTTTGGAGCTAAAATAAGAGCAACGTCATCGTAGACTTGGAGAAGCCATGAAACCCCTTAATCCCATCATGGCCGTCTTGGCGATCGCGTCCGTCGGGGTCTTCCCCCTGCGGGCGCTCGCCGCTGACGGCAGCAAGCCCGCCGGCGTCGTCATCGAGGAAGCGGAGACGAGCTCCGTCGATGCCTTGACCAAGATTCTGAAGGAAAAACCCGAGGCGCGCGTGGACGCGGGCAAGCGCATCTCCGAGTTCTTGCTCGAGGAATTCTCCCTCAAGAGCAGCCCCGCCAAGAAGAGCTTCGTCGGGGACGTCGACGCCGAGACGCGCCGGCTTATCGGCGTCGTCGCCAACGAGTGGGGCGCCAAGCAGGGGGATCCCGCGGACGTCGCGGTGTTTTATTTCGTGATCGGCCCCGGGGCGGCGGCGCCTTCGTGGGCGCCCGCGACGTTCAAGCCCGGCATGAAGTGGCTCGGCAAGGTCCGGTTCTTGCTTTCCGATCCGGATGAGGGGGATTGGGCCGGGAAGAGCCAGATCGGCGGGACGACTTATAAGGACCAGGTCACCGCTTTTCTGAACGCCGCCGTGGGCAAGTCCTGGTCGGCGCTGGACCCGCGCACGCAGGGCGAGACCGTGACGAGCGTCGAAGGCAACAACAACACCCAGGTGGATCCGCCCAGCACGACCCGAACGGGAGTCGGGGGAGCCGCCCAGCAGCAGTACACGCTCAATGATCTCTATGTGGACGGCGCGAAGGTCGGTAACGTTCACGGGGCCAAGGACGAGCATTCGCGCACGATCTCTTTGAAGATCTACTCGAAGTGGGTCGATGGCGTGATCGTCAATGAGGTCGGGGTCTTCGATATCACCGATGTCAATGCCAAGCCCCCGGACCTCTTCGGCCGGCGCTTCCCGCTGGGTAAGGGCGATCAGTCCTTCATCCTCGACGATCGAACGCCCGGCCACAAGAAATACCATTTGAAGTTCGGCCGGCCGGATGCGAACGGCGACCGCACGATCATTCTTTCTCGTCCGGGCGAGGGTGGTGCGCCGTTGGAGACCTCGGTCAAGAAACTCTTCGAGAAGCGGGCCGAGCAGGCGTCCACGATGAACAATATCGTGAAGGTGGGCGCGCAGGAGTTCTACGTGCTGCCCCAGGGCGGCGCGCGCAGCGGAGTGGCGTTTTTCTCGAAGAAGCTCATCGACGGCGGTTCGGCGGATCCCACCTTGCTCGAGCCGACGCTGTTCGCCGAGGTGGGCAAGCGCGGACCGAACGGCCGCAATCAGAACCTGCCCGGCAAGCCTCACCTGGGCAAGGTCGGCAAGGATGAGTTTCATCTCGAGTTCAACGAGGACCTCGGGCTCTGGGAGGTCAAGGAAGGCGCGGGCGATCCGCCCGCGCCGCCCGCGACGCCGACGACCGGCGACGGGACCGGGCCCGGCGGCGCTAATCCCGGCGGTCCCAACCCCGGGCCGGTTCCCGAGGGAGGCTATACCTTCCGCGAGTTCGTGCGCACCTTCCTCGCCGGGGACATCGCCAGCGGGAAATGCAAGATCAACGACGCCGACATGAAGGATCTGTCGCGGGACCTGCACGACCGGTACGGGGTCGTCGCCTGCAACGATGAGAGAAAGGGGCCGCACGCGATCGTCATCGTTCCGAAGACCGCGGCGACTCCCGATCAGCAGCTGGAGTACAAGAGCATCCCCGGCACCGCGACCGCTCCGGCGTATCGGTTCGTTCGCGTCCGGTTCTTCGACCATTATCTGGTCCTGGAGTTCGACAAGCAGGTGCAGTATCTCGACCTGCTCAAGCAGGGCAAGGACGGCGGGTTCGCCCTGGCCGGCTTCGTCGCGGACAGGAACGGCTCGAAATTCACTGACGCGAAAGCGTACGTCGACGCCCTCGGGCGCTACATGGGAACGGGCGTGCCTGCCGCGGCTCTGACCGAGGTGCCCAGGCGCATCCAGGCCGCTTTGGGAAACAAGCCTTACTATGTGACGGGCGGCTTCGCCGACGGCGTGCTGACCGTGCACGTCCAGTCGGGAGGCGGATCGTTCATTGTCTGGCCCGAGGTGACGTACCCCGGGGCCGCGCCGGACGCCACGCCCAACCCCTACTCGAGCCTCAGCGGGCCGGCCAACGTGATGGACGGGTCGGTGAGCTCGGTGCCCGAGAAGTTCAAGCCTGAATTCGACACGGCCGATAAGCGCAATGCGAAGCTGATCGGCGACTTGAAGGACGCCGAGTCGAAGGGGATCGCCCTGTACGAGGCGGAGGACCCGATCGCCAAGGATACGGATAAGAAATACTACCTGACGTTCCGGTACAAGGCGAAGGACCCCACGGAGGCGAAGGTGTTCCAGATGAAGCCGTTCGAGGTCTTCAACTCGACCAGCCCCCATCCGGGCGCCAGCCTCGTGCTGCACGGCCTGGCGGATGGCCCGGCCGTGGACGACCGCGTGGCCTCGGGCTACAAGTTCGTCCCGGGCTCGACGAAGGCGCGGGGCGTTCTGGCCGTGTTCCAGAACAAGCAGGTCAGCGCGCCGAACGCTAAAAAGGGCGCCGCGAACTGCGTCGGCCCGGTGCTCTGGTGGGGCTTGTCGGGCCGCCCCGCGGCGCTTAAGGCCTGCGAGGAAGACAAGTTCTGAGCCGGTGAACGGCCCGGGACCTAAGGCCTATACGGCCTGGGTCCCGGGCCTTCCTTTTTAGTGGGCCTATGGGCCCTGACAGGAGGGCGTCCCTCTGCTACACTGAGTCCAGGTCGCGCCCCTCATGAAACCTCTCGCGCGTCGTGCCGCCGCCGTTCTCGTCAGCGCCTCTTTGCTCGCGGCGCAATGGCCCGCGTCCGCCTGGGCCGGCGCCGGCGGCGCCGCTGATCCGACCCCCGCGGAGGCGATGAAATACCTGCGCTCGCTGGGCGTCTACAAGGACGACGCCGACCCGCTCAAGACCTACTTCGGCAGCGATAAGGAGCTCACCCCGATCGGGCGCATGATGTACCTCTCGCTGAAGAAGCGCTACAACGCGGCCGAGGAGGTCGAGTCGATGAAGCCGGTCTTCGAGCGGCTGCGCGGCAACGGCGAATTCACCCAGGCGCGCCAGGACGGCTCCGCGCGCGCCATGAAGCTGTTCGTCGAGAAGTTCGGTGACCTGGACACGGCGCAGGCGGGCAGCGTCGAGGAGTCCTTCCGCATCGGCGCGCTGCGCGAGGCGCTGATGACGGGCGCGGCGGTCGCCGACCCGCCGAAGGCGAACGCTTATCTTCAGGTCGAGGTGAACGACGGCTTCGAGTTCTGGGACGCGAAGGGCCTCGCGTTCCGCATGACGAAGAACCAGGTCACGACCTACAACCGCGAGCTGCAGAAGACCCAGCGGCAGATGAACCTGAACCGGCCGGCCGAGGTGGCCGCCATCCCGGAGACCGGGCGCTACAACTACGAGATGTTGGAGTACAGCTACTGGCGCCTGAAAAACCAGGAGACCGAGTACATCAAGGCGACGCGCGTCGACCGCATGATCGCGATCGCGGAGCTGCTGGGCAAGCAGTATCCGACCGACATGTGGTTCAACGAGAAGGGCCTCGAGGAGGATCTGATCCGCCAGGCCAAGGCGAAGACCTACGACCACCGCGGCGAGACCTACAGCGTTTTCGACATCGTCGAGGCGAAGTTCACGCAGCGGCGCGCTTATCTGGAGGGGGCCCGGTTCGCGGTCCAGCGCTTCGAGACCGACATGCACCGCTTCAAGGCGTCCAACACCATCACCGACTCCCAGGTGGCGACGATGTCGCTCAACGAGCAGAACGCGCTGCGCTGGCTCAGCCTGACCGTGCTCGAGACCCAGATGTTCCACGTCAAGAACCAGCGCGAGCGCGTCGATCCGACCTCCCCCGACGCTCAGGCGATCATGAAGATGATCGACGAGTCGGACATGTCCGCCGACCAGAAGAGCGCCTACAAGGGCCAGGGGGTGCGGATGAAAGAGCGGCTCGACGAGCTGCGCGGTATCCTCGACAAGACGCGCCGGGCGCTCAACAACGCGGCCTACGCGAGCAGCCTGGACTCGGTGCAGGCGGCGCTCGCCTCGACGCAGAAGGAGCTCGGCGACCTCTCGGTGGACTACTCGATCTACCTCGAGGCTCCGTCGACCGCGTTCCTCGCCAAAGGCCAGACCCTGAAGTCCCGCGACTGGTACAACCTCCCCGGCCACCTCTTCAACGGCGTCTCCAGCACCCTGCGCGGAGGCTACAAGCTGACGCCGTGGGGAAGGGACTATGCGGAGAACATGCGGGCGATCGAGGGCGACGGGAAGTCGGCCTCGATGGCGCGGACCTATACGGAGCTCTCGGCCCTGGTCGCCAAGGGAGACTTCGCCCAGGCGCGCCAGCGGATCATGGCGATGAATCCCGATGCGGCCCAGTACTCCATGAGCGGCACGGCCGGCGCGGATCCCGCGAAGGTCAACGACGCCCTGCGCATCAGTTCCTCCTTGAGGATCGCGCACGACCGCATCGGCGCGGTGGCGGAGACCAATAAGTCGCTCGACGCGGCGTCGACGTTCGTGACTTACGCCGTCAGCATCGCGCTGCTGGCTCCCATGGCGCGCTCGGCGCTCAACGGCGTCGGCCGGCTCAGCGGCGTCGGCGGCTCGATGATCCAGGCGGGCAAGGCGATGGGCGGCGTGCAGGGCCTCGCGGTACGCGCCGCCGGCCGCTCGCTCATCGTCGTCGGCGAGATCGCCAAGCACAGCGCGGCCCGCCTCGAGTCACTGGAGCCCGACGTCGCTCGGGTGCGGGCGGTGGCCGGAGAGACCTGGATCGCCAACTACGCGGTGGCCAGCGGCGCGCGCGCTCTCAGCGTGGCCACGCGCCAGGCGACCTTCACGGGCCTGGCCGGCGGCATCTCGGCCGGGTTCACGGTCGGCACCCACCTCTGGGACATGGCGGCCGCCAAGGTCGGCGGGGTCAACATCGGAGGCTGGCAGGCCATCGAGCCCGGGCATTCGATGTTCTCCGAGGACTGGGACGGTGTCGGTAAGGCCGCCGCGATGGGCTTCAAAGGCGGGGCGATCTGGGCCAACGAGTCCTTCCATCCCCTGCTCGGCTACATCGGCCTGCCGTCGACGATCTACGGCGGCACGCGCCTCGCCGGGGCCATGGACGTCATCGGCACGCGCGGCGTCGTCGGCTCGTTGTCGCACGGCGTGCGGGTGGTGACCAACGGCAAGGCGGGCATGGAGGCGGCGGCGGCTTCGGGCCGCATGGGCCTGCTCGAGCGGCTGGCGTCGGCTCCGAAATACACGGGCAAGCCCGCCCTCGCCTTCGGCCTGAGCATGGCCGACAACGTCTCCAAGTATGTCCTGTTCAGCCAGGCCGCGGGGTTCCTCGGCCAAAAGTACGCGGACTGGTACGATACCAACATACCGATCGCCGTCCCGTTCTTCGGCGTGATCAATCATCCCGAGGAAGACGTCGAGCGCCGCATGAAGCGCATCAACCAGGTCGGCCACGCCTGGCTCGAATCCCCCGCCTGGCTGCTGCTGCCGACGCACGCCGCGCACGGGGCCCGCGACGCCGGGCCGTACATGCAGACCCGGGAGGGCATGCGGCAGTACGACGCCGCCGGGCGCACGAAGGAGTACGCCAACGCCGCCGAGGGCGCCACCTTGAAGCTCACGCCGGTCAAGCCGCCCGTGTCCCAGCGCCTGTTCGAGGCGCGCTTCTTCGGCCGCAAGCCGGTGGCGGAGTGGATCGTGACGAAGCAGGCCAAGGAGGCGGGCCAGCTCAAGGAGGTCCAGCGCCTCGCCCGGGAGGGAGGCGAGGTCAACCCGCTCGAGCTGATGGCCGTGCGCGACATGGTGGCCGGCAAGGACACCTTCCGGACTTTGCACGTCACCGAGGAAGTCCAGAAGGTCTCCTACGAGGTCGCCACGGAGGGCCTGGTCGCGCAGTCGGGGCGGGCCATGGAGGCCATGAGCATGAAGCCGGGCGGCACGGTCAAGGGCTGGGGCAAGATCACCCCCGAGATCCAGATCGAGATCGCCAAGGCCCTCTACCGCGCCGAGGTCAACCTGGGCCGCACGCTGCAGCCGAACGTGAGCGCCAAGGTCCGCGAGGTGCTCAAGGACCACCTGCAGGCGAACCTCCCGATCGGCGAGGCCGGCAAGGTCCTGCGCGCCGCGGTGGTGGCCCTGCCGAACAGCTCCCCGAAGCTTGACGCGGCTCAGAAGGAGGCCATCGAGATGGTCCTCGCCTGGGAGACGGCCCCGAGCAAGGGCAAGCCGACCTACGCCGAGCTCACGATGACCTTGCGGGCGAACGCGGAGGCCAAGCTCCAGGCGGGCCAGCTGTCGCCCAAGGAGGCCAAGGCCCTCACCGCCCTCTACGACTACATCATCACCGGCGACAAGCGCTTCAACAGCTTCAACCGGACGGAGATCGTCAAGTCGAAGTCCGACGTGATCTTCGAGGCCCTGCGCATCGAGTACGCGGAGCGCCCGGAGATGCTGCGCCTGGTCGACAATTACAGCAAGGAGGTCGATAAGTGGGCCAGCGGCCGCAACGGCCAGCCCGCCGACGGACCGGCGGCCGCGAAGGAGACCAAGCTCTCGGTGCTCATCGAGCGCCTGCAGCGGGATCTGAAGGTGAGGATGGAGCAAGCCCCGAATCTGCTCGGGCCTTCCGAGCGCGCCGCCCTCGAGTCGTCCCTGACGTCGGTCAATAACTCGGCCTGGGTGGTCCGCGACGCCAAGGGCGGCGCGATCCCGTCCTGGCGCCCCAAGCAGTTCGTGCGCCTGATGCAGTCCTTCCTCGGCGAGGGCAGTCACGCCAAGTTCGTCAAATCGACGAGCGAAGGGATCTTCAAGGACATGCGCGCGGAGCACAAGGGCAGCAAGAAGATGACCAGCGCCGTGGACGGCGTCGAGGCCGACGTCATGGCCTGGGTGAAGAGCCGCGAAACGGCGACGGAAACGGCGATGAAGTCGAAGGACGCGGTGAAGGAGATGGCGAAGCTCGAGGCGACGGGCATGTCCACGCTCATCGAGAGGCTCGAGACGCGCCTCACCGAGAAGACGGGCGAGCTGACGCCGAAGGAGAGCGTCGCGCTTCAGGACATGGTGTCGTCGATCCGGAACCTCGATCGCGAGGGGCTGCACATGGGCATCCTCAGCTCCGGGCGCGAGGGCAAGCATGTCCAGCTGTTCGTCAAGGCGCCCACCAGCCTCGGCAAGACCTTGCTGGCGTATGAAGGCCTGCTCCCGTACCTGGAGGCCGAGGCGGCCGCGACCGGCCGCAAGGTCATGTTCCTCACCTTCAACACCAAGCTCCAGGCGCAGGCGGAGTTCGACTTCCTCGCCTTCAACAAGCTCGGCTCCACGGTCAAATTCGAGACCTACGAAGGCCTCAAGACGATGATCGCCGAGGGCAAGTCCAAGGGCCTCAACAAGGTCGAGGAGTACCTGCTCCTGCAGGACGAGATGGACGCCGCCGGCCAGCAGCCCGCCCTCACGATCGGCATGGTGTCCGGCCGCGTCACGCGCCTCAACGGCCAGACCACCGCGATCATGGAGAGCAACGCGGGGCTCTCCTGGGGCATGGGCCGCCTCAACACGATCCGCGTCGAGGCCGCCGAGGTCCAGGCGCAGCGCATCCAGAAGGTGACGTCGGGGCTTTCAGAGGCCCACATCGAGAAGGGCCGCCTCGGGAAGATCAAGGTCGCCGCCGACGACGTGCTTCAAGCCGTCGGCCAGCTCAGGCGCGCGAAGGGCGCCGCCGAGATCGCCCTGGCCGAGAAGTCCATCGAAACGGGCATGGGCTCGCTGCGCCGCCTCATCGAGGGCGGCGGGCTGCCCGCGGCGGAAGCCGAGGCGGCGAGCACCATCCTTTCCGGCCTCAACCGTATGACGGAGGCCCTGGCCGAGCGGCCGGCGTCCAACCCCGCGATCCGGGCGCAGCGCGCCGCCGAGATGGAAACGGCCTTCCTGAGCCAGAATCGCCTGATGAACCTGACCAACACGCTCGAGGGCCTCAACCGCCTGCCGGCCGAGGCGCGCAAGGCCCGCGTGGCGCTCGAGGCCAAGATCGAGCGCCTGACCCAGGAGATCGCCACCGCCGAGGCGTCGGGCGGCGCGTCGTCCGGGCGGCGCGCGACGCTCCTGCGCGAGCAGCTCGAGTTCGCGCGCGTCGAGAAGACGATGATCGAGCGCTTCGACGGCGTGGACGCCTCCGCGCGCCTGATCAGCGTGGATGCGCAGATCTCCGCCATCCGCTCGGGCCAGGTGCCGGCGGAGCGCCTGACGGTGAACTCCAAGCTCGGCCAGCTCATGCGCGAGTCCGTCCGCCTCGAGAAGTTGGCGACGCCCGAGTCCGCGGCGCGGCGGACCGTCGTCGAAGGCAGGCTCGATCAGCTCCTGAAGTCCCTCGGCGCGGGCGACGCGGCCGTCGTGAAGGCTTATCGCGCGGAGACCGGACGCGCGGTGAGGCTCGACCAGATCATCGAGGCGACGCAGGCGTCGATCAAGACCGCGAAGGCCTCGGGCCGTCCCGCCGAGATCCTCGAGGCGCGGCTGACCAAGCTCGAGGCCGGCCGGACGACCTCGAAGGCGGAGATCCGCAAGCTCGAAACGAACCTCGGCGCCGTCAGATCCACGCCGAAGCTCGAGGGGCTCGTCCGCGAGGCGGCGACGCTCGAGAGCGGCATGACCGCGCAGCGCCGGGCGGCGCATCAGGAGTACCGGACCTTGCTCGACCGCGTGAACAACCTCAGCGAGGAGATGGCGCAGGCGCAGCCGGGCAGCCGCTCCGGCCTCGAGTCCGAGCGGGCGACCGCCCGCGGCCGCCTGCGGACGATCGAGCTCGAGCTGAGCGCCGCGCCGGCCAAGGGCGACCTCGGGGGAACCCTGCGCCGCATCAACATCCTGTCCTCGGAGGCCGGGCGCCTCGAGGCCCAGATCACCTCCGCGGCGGCCAAGGGCGAACGGACGGGCGGCCTCAAGGCCGAGCTCAAGTCCGCGAGAAAAGAGGAGGCGGCGCTGAGGCGGGAGGCGCGCGCCGAGATCATCAAGCGCTTCGACGACGTCGGCGCCGACATCGTCAAGCTGACGCGCGAGGGCCAGCCCGGCTGGGACGCCCAGGTCACCCGCCTGCTCGAGCGCCGCAAGGCCCTGCAGGAGGCCTATGCGGGCGACGAGAGCGCGATGTATGCCGCCTATCGCAAGATGAAGGAGCATGCCCGTCCGATCGGCGAGAATCCGCGCCTGACGGAGAAGCCCTACGAGGTCCCCGGCGGAGAGGGCATGGAGCCCGGCGCCGCGCTCAAGCGCGCCGACTTCCTCATCGACCGCGCCCGCAGGGTCGAGGCGAAGCCCAAGGGCGGTACCGCGGGCCGCCTCGAGGGGGACCTGGTGAAGGCGCGCTCGGAGCTCGAGGCGCTGGCGGGAGCCAAGGAGTCCCCGGAGTACTTCGCGGCGATGGACCGCATGCGCAAGCTCGAGCTCGAGCTCCTGCGCGCGGACAGCTTCCACACCGCCGACGTGATGCTCAAGCAGATCGACGGCGCCGGGTTCCTGAGCTTCCTGCCCAGCATGCCCAAGTTCCTCTGGCAGGCGGTCACGGGCAAGCTGCCCGAGGTCCCCACCGCGAGCATGGGCCTGACCCGCTATCACGCCGCGAAGATGCTGGAAGCCCTGGCGAAGGACCCGCTGATCCCGCCGCATCAGCGCGACAACCTGATGTGGTCGTACCTGGGCTCCATGGTCCTGCCCAAGGGCCTGGCGGGCCGCGGCTCCTACATCCGCTCCGAGATCATCAACATGGTCCAGGGCTTCCACGACAGCGCCGCCGGCGTGCGCGTCGACAACAAGACGGGCCGCTTCAACGTCGTGCACAACGGCCAATGGTTCGAGTCCATGGACAACGCCTCGCGCCGCTGGTGGGAACTCGAGTACGGCACGGACCTGACCTTGCCCTACACCCACAACTCGATGAGCACGATCAAGGACGTCACCACGAACAAGAAGTCCTACTTCATCTCGCTGTCGGGCACCTCCGGCAACAAGTTCGAGGCCCATCTGCGCGCCAACAAGATCTCCGTCGTCGGCGAAGGCTCGGCGATGCCCAAGAACGTGCTGCTCGAGGTCGTCTCGACGCCCGAGCAGCGCCTGGCGCGCGTCGTGAGGTCGCTCGAGACCCAGCTGGCGGCGACCCGGGACCAGGTCGTGCTGCGCGAGACCGACATCATCCCGGCGGGCGCCAAGAAGAGCATCGAAACGTACCTGTCGTCGAAGGGCATGAGCCTCAACGATCCCCAGGTCATCAAGATCAGCGAGGTTCCGGGCGCGGAGGCCCAGGCCTTCCTGCACGGCATCCGCGCGACGCAGAAGAACACCGGCCTGATCGTGCTCAGCGTCTCGGACACCCGCGCGCTGCGCAAGGTCGAGGGCGAGCTGAAGAAGGCCGGCGTCAAGCAGAGCGAGATCGCGAAGGTGTTCGCCGACACCGAGTACCTGCGTCTTAATGTACCCGAGGCGAACGTCCTGCGCCAGATGAACATCGAGGGGCTCAACACCGGCCAGGTGAAGGTCCTCATCCTCGACACGCGCGTCGGCGGCCGAGGGCTCGATCTGAACTTCAAGGGCGAACGCGGCTCGACGCGCCCCGGGGCTTTCCGCGGCTACACCCAGTTCGAGATGCTCGTGCTCGGCCCGGAGGAGATGTCGGCGGTGCACATGATCCAGGCCATGGGCCGAATCGATACGGGACGTACTTTGAACCGCGCCCCGCGGAAGTTCTCATTGCTCATGGACGTCGAGACCGCGAAGGTCGAGTCGGTCTTCCGCACCATGTTCGAGAAGGACCCGTTCTTCGTCGAGATGCGCAAGGACCCGGCGTTCCAGGAATTCACCCGGGCCAATGGCGGTCGGCAGGACTGGCGCACGCTCAACGAGTACCTCGTGAAGCGCGCCAACGACGGCTCGGGCGAGGGCCAGCTGCTCTCGCAGCGCGCGGACAAGGCCGTGCGGGAGAACCTGGGCCGCCGCAACCTCGAGGTCGAGGAGAACCTGCTGCGCCAGGCCAACGTCCTCACCGACGCGCCCACCACGCAGAGCAAGAACCCCGCGCTCGACCGCATCCGGTAGAGCGCCGGCCTTCGCCTCCAACTGTTTCCGGAAACAGCTAGAATCCATCATGCCTTCCTGGAACGACGTCGAAGCGCGCCTGGCCAAGCTCGGCGTGCGCCCCGGCGACCTGACGGAGACCTTCACGCGCTCCGGCGGCGCGGGCGGCCAGAACGTCAACAAGGTGGAAACCGCGGTGCAGCTCACGCATCTGCCGTCGGGGATCTCGGTGCGCTGCTCCGAGGAGCGCTCGCAGGGCCAGAACCGCCTGATCGCGCGCGCCCGCCTGGCCGACCGCCTCGAGGGCCTGGCCCGTGAGCGCGCCGCCCGCGTGCGCCACGACGCCGAGAAGGCCCGCCGCGCCAAGCGCGGCCGCTCGCGGAACTCGAAGAAGATAACCGTCGAGGCCAAGCGCCGCCGCTCGGGCGTCAAGCAGGGCCGCGGCTCGTGGCGAGGAGACGACTGATGGCCCATGCCCTGGACGCCGTCCGCTTCCTGCTCGCCGACACCGACCCCGCCAAGCTCGGAGCGAGCCTCGCCGAGGTCGCCTTCGTCGGCCGCTCCAACTCGGGCAAGAGCACGATGATCAACGCCCTGTGCCGCAAGGACCTGGCGCGCACCTCGAACACGCCCGGGCGCACGCGCACCATCAACGTTTATGAGGCCGCCCCGCAGCGCCGCCTCGTCGACCTTCCCGGCTACGGCTTCGCCACGGGGCCGGCCTCCTCGCGGGAAGGCTGGGGCGCCATGATCGAGGGCTATCTCTTGAGCAGCAAGACCTTGGTCGCGATCTACGTGCTCGTGGACGCGAAGCTGGGACCGACGAAGCTCGACGTCGAGATGCTGAACTGGCTTCAGGCCGAGAGCCTGCCGCTGCGCGTCGTCGCGACGAAGACCGACCAGGTCAAATCCTCGCGCGCTTTCGTCCGCCGCCGCGAGGTGGCCCAGCTCGTGGGCCTGACTCCCGAGGCCCTGGCCTGGGTCAGCTCCCAGGAAGGCACCGGCATCGGCGAGCTGCGCAACGAGATCGCCAAGCTCATCGGCGTGGCCGGTCAAAGATGACCGTGATCCGACTGATCCCCGCGATCCTCGCGCTGCTCGCGGCGTCCGCGACGGCCGCGCCCGCCGCCGATCCTCACCTCTGGCTCGAGGACGTCGAGGGCAAGGCCGCGATCGACTGGGTCAAGGAGCGCAACAAGTCCTCGCTCGCGGAGCTCGAGGGCGACGCCCGCTTCGAGCCCCTGCGCCAGGACATGCGCGCGATCCTCAACGCTCAGGATAAGATCGCCTGGCCCTCGTGGCGCGGGGGCGAGGTCTACAACTTCTGGCAGGACGCCGCGCACGTGCGCGGCCTGTGGCGGCGGACCACGCTCGCCGAGTACCGAAAAAAGGACCCGAAGTGGGAGACCGTGCTCGACTTCGACAGGCTCGGCCGCGACGAGGGCGAGTCGTGGGTCAGCAAGGGCGCCAACTGCCAGGCCCGTCGCCCGGAGCGCTGCCTGGTGAACCTGTCCCGCGGCGGCAAGGACGCCGTCGTCGTGCGCGAGTTCGACGCGGCCCGCTCGACCTGGGTCGCGGGCGGCTTCGTCCTCCCGGAGGCCAAGCACCGCCTCGACTGGCTCGATAGCGACACGCTCCTCGTCGGCTCCGACTTCGGCCCGGGCACGCTCACCAAGTCAGGCTACCCGCGCACGCTCCGGCGCTGGGCGCGCGGGACCTCGGTGTCCTCGGCCCCGGTCGTTTTCGAGGGGCTGGAAAGCGACGTGATGGTCGTGCCCTCGTCCTACGAGGACGAGAGCGGCCGCCTCGTGATGATCCACGTCAGCAAGACCTTCTTCGAGACCGAGTATCACCGCATGACGCCCGACGGGACGTTCCGCCGCCTCGCTTTGCCGCTCGACTCCGAGATCGAGGACTGGGACGGAAAGCGCCTGTACGTGCGCGTGCTCAAGGACTGGGCCGTGGACGGCGCCACGCGCAAGGCCGGGACCTTGATCTCGGTCCCCGACGACGCCTATGACGAGCGCGCGCTCGACGGCACGGTCGAGACCGTCTATTTCCCGAACTCGCGCTCCTCGCTGGCCTCCGCCTTCTTCCTGAAGGGGACCTTGCATCTCCTGATCCGCGAGAACGTCGTGACGCGCCTCTACACCGCGCGGCGGGAGGGCGCCGCGTGGACGCGCTCACTCGTGCCCCTGCCCGACAACGGCACCATCGCCGTCGCCGCCGCCGACCCGTTCCGCTCCGAGCTGTTCGTCACCTACACCTCCTTCCTCGTCCCGACCACGCTCACCTTGATCCCCAAGCCCGGGGCCAAGGCCGAGGTCCTCAAGAGCCTGCCGCCGCGCTTCGATCCCCAGGGCCTCGAGGCGGTGCAGCTCGAGGCGACGAGCGCCGACGGTACAAAAGTCCCTTATTTTCTCGTCCGTCGCCGCGACGCGCCGGTGGACGGCACGACGCCGACCTTGCTGTACGGCTACGGCGGGTTCCAGGTGGTCTACGGACCGTTCTATCTCGAGACCGCGGGCAAGGCCTGGCTCGAGCGCGGCGGCGCCTACGCGCTGGCCAACATCCGCGGCGGGGGGGAGTTCGGCCCCGGCTGGCACCAGTCGGCGCTCAAGAAGAACCGCCCGCGGGCCTTCGAGGACTTCGAGGCCGTCGCCTCGGACCTCGTGTCCCGCAAGCTCGCCAGCCCCCGGCGCCTCGGGATCATGGGAGGCAGCAACGGCGGCCTGCTCGTGGGTGTTTCGATGACGCGCAAGCCGGAGCTGTACCGCGCGGTCGTCTGCCAGGTGCCCCTGCTCGACATGATGCGCTACCACAAGCTCCTCGCCGGCCACAGCTGGATGGGGGAGTACGGCGATCCCGAGGGCGAGGAACGCGAGGCGATCCTGGGCTACTCCCCGTATCAAAACCTGAAGAAGGGCGTCGCGTATCCGCGCGCCTTCTTCGTGACCTCGACCAAGGACGACCGCGTCCACCCCGGCCACGCGCGCAAGATGGTGGCGCGCCTTCGCGAGCTCGGCAACGACCCGCTGTACTACGAGAACATCGAGGGCGGGCACGGAGGCGCCGCCGACCTCGAGCAGCGCGCCAAGCGCACCGCGCTCGAGTACTCGTACCTGTACCGCAGCCTCATCGACTGAGCGGCGCTTAGGCTATAATCTCGGCCCGGCATGGATCACCACGGCGCGTCGCTGCTCAAGGACATCGGCCTCGGCATCGTCTTCGCCGCCGTCGCCTCCCACGTCGCCCGCCTGCTCAAGCAGCCCCTGATCCTCGGCTACGTGCTGGGCGGCGTCCTGCTCGGCGGCCAGCTCGGCTTCGGCCTGATCACCGACGCCGCGAGCGTCCACCTCATCTCGGAGATCGGCCTGATCTTCCTGCTGTTCATCATCGGCCTCGAGATCGACCTGCGCGAGCTTCTGAAGATGGGCCGCAGCATGCTCGTCCTCGGCGTGGTGCAGTTCCTCGGCTGCGTGGCCCTCGGCCTGGCCTTCTTCAAGCCCTTCGGCTTCGTCCTGGGAGGGGGGAAGTTCGACCTCCTGTACCTGGCCGTCGCGCTGTCGCTGAGTTCGACCTTGATCGTCGTGAAGCTGCTCGCCGACAAGTTCGAGACGACGACGGTGGCCGGCCGGCTGACCATCGGCATCCTCGTCTTCCAGGACCTATGGGCCATCGCCTTCATGGCGTTCCAGCCCAACCTCCTTTCGCCGGAGCTCGGCGGCATCCTGCGCTCCATGGGCCAGGGCGCCGTTCTCGTCGCGGCGGCCTTCCTGGTCAGCCGGCACGTCCTGTCCCGCCTGTTCCACGCGGCGGGCAAGAATCCCGAGCTCGTACTCCTGACCTCGATCGCGTGGTGCTTCGGCGTGTGCGGCCTGGCCCAAGCGGCCGGCCTCTCCAAGGAGATGGGCGCCTTGATCGCGGGCATGAGCATCGCCGCGTTCCCGTACGGCGTCGACGTGATCTCGAAGATCGGAGGCATCCGGGACTTCTTCGTGACTTTGTTCTTCGTGGCGCTGGGCCTCCAGGTGCCCAAGCCGACGCTCGGCATCCTCGGCATGTCCGCTTTGATCGTGGTCTTCGTCTTCGCCACGCGCCTGTTGACCGTGGCCGTCACGGCCCGCGCTCTCGGCATGGGCCTGCGCACCGGCCTCGTCACCGCGGCCAACCTGTCCCAGGTGAGCGAGTTCTCCCTCGTGATCCTCGCCCTCGGCGCCGGCTACGGGCACATCGGACCGGAGCTGCAGACCTTGGTCCTGACCGCGATGCTCGCCGCCTCGGTGTCCTCGACCTACCTGATCCTGTTCAACGACCGTCTCGCGCGCGGCATCATGGCCATCCTTCGTAAGATCGGGCTCGAGGCGCTGTGCGAGGACCTCGAGCATCGCGGGAGCCATGCTCACGGAGGCCGCGACATCGTCCTGCTCGGCTGCTTCCGCGCGGGCGAGGTCCTCGTCGACCTGATCGATCGCGAGGCGCCCGAGCTCGCCAAGCGCGTCATCGTCGTCGACTACAACCCCGCGCTTCGCGCCGGCCTGGAGAAGCGCGGCTTTAAATGGGCGTACGGCGACCTCGCCCATCCCGAGACCTTGCGCCACCTGCACGTCGAGGACGCCGCCGTCGTCGTGTGCTCCGTTCCCGACATCTTCCTCAGGGGCACGAGCAACCAGAAGCTGCTCGGCCATCTCAAGAAACTCGCGCCGCGCGCCCGCCTGATCATGGCCGCCGACGACGCCAAGAGCGCCGAGAAGCTGCGCGCCTCCGGCGCCCACGACGCCGTGACCTCCGCCGAGCTCGCCGGCGCCCGCTTCTACGAGCTCCTCTGCGGCGCCTCCTCGGCCTGACGCGGTGGATCGTCCTGCCCGCTCATCGTTCCCCGTGTCGCGGGTAGACCGAGGCCATCGGGGCTTGTGTTTCGGCGTCAAGGGGCTATACTCAGGCATGCTCTCTCGCTCGCGTCCCGCGGCCTTGGCGGCGCTCCTTCTGACCTTCGGCTGCGCGGGCGGACGTGCGCCCGAGACGGCGCCTCCGCCCGACCCGTGGGTCGTCGCCAACGAAGAGCGGCTCAAGGACCAAGCGGAGCATGAGGCGGAGGACCGCAAGGAGTTGGTGCGTCCCGCTCCCGACTTCTGGCGCCCGGAGAGCCGCGGACGCGCCCTGAAGCTCACGCTCTTCCTGGAAAAAACGACCCTCCGCACGGGAGAGCCCCTGCGCTACCGGCTGGAAGCTCAGAATATCGGGGAAAAAGAGATATTCCTGCATGAGGATCCTTCGTTCATAAAGACCGGAAAATTCCTGGGCACCGAGTACCAACCGCTTTTGAAGACGCCAGACGGCGTGGAATCCAAGTTGTCGCCGCCTCTTTGGCTCTGGGGCGGCGGGCCGCTGAAGCCAGCCGAGGTGGATTTTCGGGGGATGACGGACGCGGAGGCTGAGGTCGCCATGAAACGACTGGAGTCTCGCGACTGGACTAAGAACAAATTGATCTTGTACCTGCGCCCTGGCGAGACGATCGTCACGCGTCCCGATGATTCAGGCGGGCGTTTCCGCGAGCTCAAGACGGACGCGGCCTTCGACCGGCCCGGGAAATACAGCCTCCGCTTCGTGTACGACCAGGTCGCTCTCGCCGATAATGTCCACGCCGAGTCTCTCCCCGTCGTTTTTGAAGTCGCTCCATGAGGCGACTGCTGTTGGCCGCCGCGCTTTTGCCGGCGGTCGCGCGCGCTGAACGCACGCCGACGGACGAAGCCAAGATCCCGATTATGAAGGCCGTCCGGGACGGGATGGCCGGCAGGGCGGCCATGCACGCCGCCATGCGGGCGAGGAATGCCGCGTCAAACGACGCCGAAATCACGCTCCTTCATTGGACCGCGGCCCGGACGGCCCAAAGCAAGATGAAGTCCGACTTTGATCTCGCCATACGCCTGACTCAAGACGCTTATCGCCTAAAGCCGGAGATGCCGCTCGAGCCCCGCGCGGCTAAACCCCTATCAGCGGACGGGGCTTGGACCGCCGGATTGCCGGCTCCCTGGGCGCCGGAGTTCGGGCCGCCGGGTTACCGGGAAATCCGCGGCGTGGACGGGTGGCTCCACTACTTGAGCGTGGATCCCAAAGACGTTCCCAAATCGGACGACGTCGCCGCTTTCACGGACCCCGACGGCAAGGTGACGATCATGTTCTCTGTTTTCGAACGGGTCATCGGCAAAGAAGAGCCGGGGTTATTGGCGAGCACCCTTCATCACGAGGCCGTTCATTACACGAACCTTATCACGACGGGCTGGGACACGCATGAGCAACTGGAGATAAGGGCGGACCAGGCAAGCCTGGCGATGGTCGACGCCTTCATGCCGGGGCTTCCCGCCGAGATTCGAGACAAGGTCAAGATCGCTTTGCGCAAACGGATCGCCGATGCCGAGGCGCTGGTCGCATCCGGCGACACGCGTTCACCGTTTCCGAGCCCCAAGCAGGAGGCGGATTTCGAGAAAAAGTTCCGGCGCCAGGAACGTCGTGAGCTCGAGTACCACGATCTGGTCCGGCACGTCGAGCGGCTGCGGCGGGGTCGTCGCGATCGCCTGGAGGCCTCGCAACGCGACTTCCGCTGGGCGAAGTTCAGCCTCTGGGCTTTGAACGCCTGCGTCTACATGGACGGGACGAGGCCGAACTCCCCCGAATGGGGACGCCCGGACCTCATTCGCGCACGCGAGCAGGCGCTGCGGGGCTATCTGCGGGGAAACCTCGTCGTGCTGCCGGGCGGCGAGATCGACGCCGGTCTTGCCCGCGGCGACATCCGCGGCGACGGCGAGATCGCGCGCTGCCGGGAGCGGCTGATCCGCATGATCCGCGAACTGCCGGCGCCCGTCGACGCAGACTGGATGATGGACCGCATCGAGTACGAGCGGCGCGGCGGACGGGCCGGCGAGATCATCAGCGGCGTGATCGAATCGGTGCGCCGCGCCGTCGCGGACGGGACCGCCGCCCTCGCGAGAGCGGCGTCTTCGGGCGCCGCGACGCGGGGCCCGGGGGAACCCGTGCGCGACCCCGGCGGCGGCGACCGTGGCTCGCGCCTGCCGGACGGCGACAATCCCCCGTTGGACCGGCTTCGCGGTATCAACGCGGGCGACAGTTGGTGATCCGCTGCCCGCTCCCGAACTTCCCGCTGCGGGAGCAGAGCGGTCTTTGGGCATAGGAATTCCATAGCGCCGCTGGCGGGATTTCGCCCTGCGCATGAGAGGCCGCCTAAGACTTCGGGCGATGCCCGGCGTTTTCTTACGAGGTGTCTTGGGGCTTCAATTTTCCTCCTTTCCAGGGTCCGAAGGTCTGCTGCGACGTCCAGGCATTGTGGGCGCGGCAGTAGACCTGGATGTTGGCGCCGTCGACGGAGCTCCCGCCGAGCGCGTAGGGGACCTTATGGTCGAACTCGAGCCAGGCGCGAGACGCGCAGCGCGTGCCGTCCTCGGCGGTGAAGACGCATCGTCCGCCGGCGTGCCGCCACGACTCCCGTTTGACCGCCTCGGGGATGTATCGGCTGCGTTTGTCCTTTGCCGCCGCGCGTACGGCCGGCCGCGGCTTTGTTGAATATCTTGTCGAGTTCCGCCTTGGGGATTCGGTGGCGCAGGACCTCTTTCGCCCGCTCGATCAGTTCCCGCGTCTCGAGCGTCGCGGGGAAGCTGACGAGGAATAGCTCCTCTGAAGGTTCGCGCGGCTTGGGCTCGGGGGGAACGCCGGCCGATGCCGCGGGCTGAGCGGGAAGGGATTCAGGCGGTTCGGGAGGAGCTGAAACCGCGGGAAGGGGAACAGCGGTCAGCGCCGCCGGGATCGCGGCGGGAGCGGCAAGGATTGGAATGGCGGGAACGGAGGACGTGGGGATTGGAGCAGCGTGAACGCGGGCGGCGGGAGCCGGCGCGGCTGGAGCCGACGCGGCTGGAGCCGGCGCGGCGGAAGCCGGAGTGGCCGGAGCCGGAGCGGCGGGGGCCGCAGCGGCGAAGGCTGGCGCGCTCAGCGCCCGGATGCGGTCGCGCGGCGCAGGCTTGGGTGCCAGGGCGGCGACGAGGCGGCCGATCTCGTCCTGCGTACGGCCTTTCGCCCGCCGCAGCACCTCCGCGTGATTCCCGGGCGTGAGCAGCCCGGCGAGCATGGCGGCGCCGCTCAGATGAAGCTCGCCCCGCTCGATCATCTCGAGCAGGAGGGGGAACTTCTCGCTCTTGCGCGCGACCGCGATGCGCCGTCCGGCCTCCGAGGACGAGTAGCCGAGCTTGCGGGTGCAGTAATCGAACAAGGTGTGATAGGCGCCCTTCTGACACAGGGAGCGATGGTCGAATTCGACGAGGTCGAGCAGAAGCTCGACGAGAGAGCTTCGCTCGCCGACGGCGGCGGCGAGAGAAGCGGTGAGCCGCTCGTCGCTCCAGCGCTCGCGCTCGGCGCGGCGTTCTTTGATCGTTGGCATTCAGCCCCTCCTCACTTACCATACGATCGAAGCGCCGAAAAGTTGCATGCCCGCGCGTTCACTCCCATCGATGGGAGTGACTCCTAACCATTAAAAGCCTGGCACTGGTCATGCGAATTATGCTAGGATGCCCTCACTATGGGACGACCGAAGAGAATTCAATACGCTGGAGCCTGCTACCTCGTCATCTTGCAGGGAAATAACCGTCAAGATCTGTTCTTGTCAAACCAGGACCGCCGCCAATTCCTCACCTTGCTGCGGCAATGCAAGGAGCGCCACGGCCTTGAGGTGTTCGCCTACAGCCTCCTCGGCAATTCGGTCAATCTCCTCATCCAGACGTCGCAGGCGAACCTCTCCGCCGTCATGCAGGGCTTCAACACTCAGTACACGAAGTATTTCAACGCGGCCCACAACGCCGTCGGCCATGTGTTCCAGGGCCGCTACCGGGCGTACATCGTCGACAGGGACACCCACCTCGCCGAGATGACCCGCTACGTCCATCTCGCCTGCGTACGCGACGCCCTCAAGGACAAGCCCTGGCGCTACCAGTGGTCCTCTTGCGCGGCCTACGTCGAGGCCGAGCACAAGGAGCCGCTCGTGGACTCCGACCTGGTGCTGCGGAAGTTCGGCAACGGCCGCCTGAAGCAGTCGGTCCGCTACCTTCAGTACATCAAGGACCGTATGAAAACCGCCGGAGATCAGACGTTGCCCGTCATGGGCGGCGTGGCCATCGGCGGCGAGGCGTTCCTCAACAAGATATCCGTCCACCGCGAGGCGTCCGCCGCCCCGCGCCCCGTTCCCATCGAGGCCGCCCGCAAGATCATCGCCGAGGTCGCCGGCCGCCACGGCCTCACCGAGGAGAAGATCCTCGGCCGCGTGCAGTGGCGAGAGGTCTCCGCGGTCCGCCGCGAGGCCATCCACCGGGTTTGGAAGGAGACCCGAATGGGCGTGTCCGAATTGGCGCGTCTATTCCAGAGAACCCCCAGCGCGATCAGTCAGCTGATCCGGTCCCTCGAGACGGGCTCCCCATCGATGAACTGAAAAAAACGCTGATTTTACGTTAATTACTTAAAGCCTGGCACCCGGGGGTCCTTAGTCCCAAGGACCCCTGGGCCATTTAATAAGCCACTTTTAGGCCTCCAAGGGGCTGACAAGACGGGGAAGCGGGTATAAGCTATAGGAAGTGACCCCTCGCTCCCTGCGCTTCTTGGGACGGAAAATCACGGCGACCGCGCTCGCGGCCGCCCTCGTCCTGTCCGGGGTCGGCCCGATCTACGCCCAGGAGATCCGGGCCATATCGGCCAAGCCCAACGCTCCGGGCTACGGAGCGCAGGCCGGCGCGTCGGCCCTGCCCCAGGTTCTCTCTCCGCTGTCGCCCGCGGGGTTCAACGCCTCCCTGACGCCCGCCTTGGCGGCGCTGCCGTCCCCGTCGATGACGCCCTCTCTGGCCCCGTCGGCCGCGGCTTTCGGCGGCCATGGCCGCATCTTGCCCGCGCTCGCAAATCCGTCCATGGTCCCCGCCGCTCCGGCTTCCGTCGCGGCCATCGCGCCGGCGGGTCCCTTCGCGTCGATCAAGGCGCTCATGTCCCGGCCGGCCCCAGCCGTCCCGGATCGCGCGGCGACGCCCGGTGCGGCGAAGACCCCGGCCAAATCCGTCGACGCCGCGGCCCTGCCCGCCGAGGCCGCGGGCGTCGATGCGAAGGGTTTCGCCGATGCCGCCTTCCGCCGGCTCCAGGACGAGTCCGGCGCCTCGGCCTCGGGCGCCGTCCGGGCGCTGGTCCCCGCCGCCGAGGGTAAGAGCTGGAAGCGACGCCTCGGCCTGACGGCCGCCTCGCTCGCCGCGGGCGGCACCTTGGCCGTCGCCAACTCCGGTTCGAAGGCCGCGGGCATGGTGCCCTTGAACGTGCCCGACGCGACGCCTCTGGCGGCCATCGGCCAGTATCTGGGGCAGGCGGGCTATTGGGTCGGCAACGCGCTGGCCTTCGTCTTCCCCATTCCCGAGGTATTCAAGGCGATCCAGGGCGGCAAGGTCGGCGCGCCGACCTGGCGCGCGGGCGTGCTCGTCACCGCGAGCTTGGCGCTCGGCCTCGTCAACGCGACCGTGGCCGGCATGCCGTTCTGGGGCATACAGAACACCTTCGCCGCCGCGGCCATGCTCATGGCCTGGCCCGCGGCCCGCTGGGGCAAGAAGGCCGCCGGCGCGGACGCGCAGGGGCTGAGCAAGAAGAGGACTTTCATCGCTACCGCCGTCACCTCGGTCATCGCCCTGGCCGCGGCGACGGCGCTGTACTACGGGGCCGCGGCCGTGGTCCCGGCGGCGCTCGCGGCCGCGTTCGGCGCGGCGGCGATCGCCAACGTCACCTTCGGGATCATGGCGGCGACGGGCGGGGCCTTCTTCCTGCTCTTCCTGCCCGACATCATCTCGATCGTGCGCGGCCAGGCGCCGAAGGGCTTCACCCCCGGCTTCTCTTTGCTGTTCCTGCTGGCTTCGCTGGGCTTCGTGGTCTGGACCGGCCATCTCGCCTGGATCGCCGAGCCCGGCTCCCCGCAGGCCGCCCAGTACGGCCTGTACGCCGCGCTCAACGCGGCCTACGTCCTCGTCTCGGGAGCCAGCTGGTGGGTCGGCCGGCGCGCGGCGAAGCCGGTCGCTCCCGTCGCCGACGAGGCGCCCGACGCGGACTTTCCTGCTTCGATCGCCGAGGCTTCGGCGCCGATCGCCGAGGCTCCTGCGCCGGTCGCCGAGACCGCGGCTCCGGGCGCGGAAGCCCCGGCCGTTCAGGA
Source organism: Elusimicrobiota bacterium (assembly GCA_030696455.1). GTDB lineage: Bacteria > Elusimicrobiota > Elusimicrobia > UBA1565 > UBA9628 > GWA2-66-18. Next base: position 19,849 of record JAUYSH010000049.1, on the reverse strand, counting down.
CCAGGCTTCGGCGGAGGCCGCCGATGAACCGGCTCTCCCGCGCAGTTGGAAACGCTTTCCCGCCGACGCGCGCGAGGCGACGAGCGCAGCGATGCTCGCCGCGAAGGCCGAGGCGCAGGCCCGGGCGCGGGCCCTGGCGCCCGACGCCCGGCTCGTCAGCGTGGCCATCAACCTCGAGGACCCTCGCTCGCATTGGATCTTCATCTTCCGCTCCGACAAGCGCAACGAGGAGCTGACGGTCTGGACGAAGCGCGTCGGGGTGCGCAAGCTCGGCTTCCGCCCGACCAAGGCGCCGACGCTTTGGGACACGCGGCTGGGCGAGATGGGCCCGCTCGATCGCGCCTACGCGGCGCTCAAGAAGGCGAACCGCGGCTTCCGGCCGGTGCGCGTCGAGGTGGACCCGGCGTGGACCGGCGCGGCCTCCTACCGCTTCCTCGACGCCCTCGGCCGGGCGGCCTTCGTCGGCGCCGACGGCAAGCCGGTGTTCGAGGCGGCCCCGCTGCCGGTGACGGCCGACGCCAAGCCGCCGAAGAGCTTCGAGAGACTGCCCGAGGACGCGCGCGGCGCCGACGGCAAGGCTCTGCTGGTCCTGAAGGCTCAGGCGCGGGCGCGGGCCCGGGCTTTGGCCCCCGACGCCCGCCTCGTGCGCGTGACGATCAACCTCGACGACCCGCGCTCGCACTGGACCTTCATCTTCCGCTCCGACGCGCGCCGCGAGGAGCTGACGGTGTGGACCAAGCGCATCGAGACCCAGCGCCTGCGCCCGGGCGCGCGCCGCATCCCGACCCTCCACGACTCCCGCCTCGCCAAGGTGGCGCCCGTCGCCGTCGCCTACGCCGCGCTGAAGGCGGCCAAGCCCGGCCTCAAGCCGGCGCGCCTGGAGCTGATCCCGACCTGGAAGGGGGACGCGGCCTGGTCGTTCAAGGATTCCCGCGGCCGGGGCACAGCCGTCGCCTCGGTCGCCAAGCCCGCCGCGCCGCTGCCGAAGCCGGAGCTGCCGGACGAGCGCGGGCCTCCGGCGAATCCCGATCCCCCGGCCGCCCCGGCTCCCGAGGTCCCACAGCCCGAGATCCCCAAGCCGGAAGTGCCCAAGCCCGAAGAGCCCTCCTTCCCCGGACCCCGCGTCGCTCCCAAGCACATCTACGAGGACTTCTTCGGCTTCCGCACCGTCAAGGGCGTGCGCCACGATCCCTCCCTCAAGCCCCTCCTGAAGATCGAGAGCATCGACCAGGTCATCGACCAGATCTCGCGTCAGTTCAACATCAAGCGCGACCGCGTCATCGAGCTCGGCGTCAAGTACCGCCTCAACGAGTTCAGCCCGCTCGAGTCGTGGGTCGGGGTCTACGACCGCCTCCAGGCGGCCAACCGCGACCAGTTCAAGCGCTACGATCAGAAGAAATACTCCGGCTGGAAGAGCTTCCGCGAGCTCGCCAACAAGACCTACGCCCCCGGCTGGAAGGGCGCGCTCCAGCGGACCCTCGAGCTCCACAAGCACTTCATGACCGCGGCGGTGCGGTTCCCCTATCACCTCTTCGACATGTTCATCTTCGGCTACTTCCGCCAGGCGATGTCCTTCGAGTTCCGCCACTCGACCGAGGACTTCATGGCCTTGTCGGACCGGGAGAACTTCGCGGAGCAGTGGCTCCAGTCCTCGATGCGCAAGGACGCGTTCGACGGCGCGGGAGCCTTGGCGGGCCTGCGCGCGAAGGGCTGGTATCGGGCGGCCAACCGCTGGTTCATCGTCCCGTTCGCCGCACCCATGAAGACCTTCATCGCGCGCCGCCTGACCCTGGCGGTCATGAGCGCTATCGCGATGGGCCTGCTCGGCGCGTTCGCGCCGGTCCTGCCGCTCTCCTTCGCGCTGACGTCCATACCGGTGCTTGGTCCCTCAATAGTCGCCGTGCTCAACGGCCTGCCGGTCGCCGTCGCCGCGGTGCCCTTCGTGGGCGAGGCTCTGGCGCCGGTCTTCGCGGCGGCGGCCGCGGCCTTGGCCAGGGATCTCGTCCTGGGCCCCCTCCTCAATACGCTGATCCTGTCCACCTTGCTGACCTTCCCGCGCGCCGCCCGCGAGCGCATCGCGAAGCTGCGCGACGACGCCCCGCTGGCGAGCCTCCCCGTCCAGGGGCTGATCGTCGCGGTGCTGCACGCGGCGATCACCTGGGAGTTCTGGAAGTCGAACCTGAAGTCCTTCTTCGCCCTGGTCACGGTCGGCGCGGAGATCGAAGGCATCATGACCTACGCCACCCAGCTCGACGCTGTCATAGACCCCGCGTTGGAGTCCGCCTTCGGCGTCAAACCCGGGCTGCTTCATGCCGTGGGCGCGGCGGTGGAGCGCTCGGATGAATGGGTCGATGAGAACGGCGTCACTCACCAGAACCTGATCCCGTTCGGCGGAGCGATCACCTGGGGCAACGTGCTCCTTCATAAGCTCACGACGCTCGCCGGCTTCGACATCTCCGACGCGGTGATGCGCGCGACCTTGATGGCCAAGGGCGCGGCGCTCGGCGAGAGCGCCAAGGATCTCCCGATGGCGATGCTCTCGGCCCAGGCCCTCATCGCCGCCTCGTCCGATCGGACCGACGCGAGGTCGCCCGAGCAGGCAACCGCGGGCGCGCCGTTCGACCCGCACCTATGGAAGCTGCCGATGGACCAGGTCATGGCGCGGATCAAGGAGCTGACCGGGCAGGCCGGCCATCTGGAAGCCGAGATCGAGGCGGTCCAGGAGCATCGCATCCGGCTCCTCTCCGAGCTCAACGACAAGGAGGCCCAGCTCGCGCGCCTTCGGCAGCTGAGCCGCCCCGTGACCCCCGAGGAGGAGGCCGAGCGCGCGCGCCTGGAGGCCGCGCTCGCCGTCAAGTCCGACGAGGTGGCGGTGCGCGAGAAGCTGGCCGAACGCCGCGACCTGCTGAGCCCGCCGAGCGACGCGGACGCCCTGGCCCGCCTCGAGGCCCTGCAGAAGGAGTTCGCGGGCCTGACGCCGCCGCCTCCCGACCGCAACGGCTACTGGGAGGACCTCGCCGCCCAGGACGCGTCGATGAAGGCCCTGGCCCAGCGCCTGTCCGACTACGCCGAGGGCACGGGCCCGCGCACGCCGGGCGGCGTGGCGGCCACCTTGAGCGCGGACACGAAGGCGGAGATCGACAAGCTCGTCGGCGAGATCGAGGCGCTGCGCGCCGAGGCGAAGGGGGAGGTCGCGCAGCGGGACGCGACCTCCCAGCTGCTCGCCTCCTCGAACCGGATCCGCAACGCCGCCCTGCGCGACCGCCGCGACGGCAAGGACATGCTGCGCTTCCATACCGACATGGCCAAGCTCGCCAGCGTGATGGACCTGGCGCTCTCGCTCAACGAGATCAACGCCGCCCAGGCCGCGATCAAGCAGATGATGGATCTCCTCGAGGCCAAGCGCGAGAAGATCGCCGCGTCCCGCGCGGGCAACCGGCAGAACCAGGCCGGCGCGGACGGGAACGCGGCCAACACCCAGGCGTGGCGCGCCGAGATCGAGCGCGACATCGCCGCCGACGACAAGACCCTGCGGGACCTCGCCGATTCCCAGGCCAAGGCGGGCATGGTCGCGACGACCCTCGGCTCCTTTCAGACCGACATGCGCGCGTTCATCGACGCGGTCAACGCGCAGGACCGCGGCCGGAGCGCGGACGCGGCGACGGAGTATCAGCGGCGCATGGACCTCCTGCCGCAGATCAAGGCCTGGCGCACTAACGGCGGGAACCCGAACGATCCCGACGCCTTCTCGCTGAAGAAGTTCAACGAGAACCTGGCCGAGGTCGACGACAACATCGCCTCGGCCGAGGCCGGCCTGACGAGCATGGTCGGCATGCCCGACGAGTACGCGGGCGTGCTCATCGGCAAGATCCCCGGCCCCGAGGTCTCCCTCAACAACCCGAGCCAGGAGCAGATGCGCCAGGTCCTGGCCGACCGCCGGGTCCACTGGCAGGACAAGCGCGCCGACTTCAGCGAGTCGCTCGCCACGGTCAACCGCATGCTCGACGCCGGCAACGGGCGGACGGTCATCGACGAGTTCGGCGACCCGCACCCCGAGTCCCTGCCGCAGTGGAAGGCCCAGTCCCAGGCCGAGATCTCGACCGCGCGCGGCGTCTTGACCGGCCACCTGAGCCGCCTCGACGCCAACGCGGCCACCATCAACCGGGTCGCGGGCTCGAACATCCCGATGCTGTCGGGCCTCGGCCTCGACGCGCTGCAGGAGGCGATCAAGACCTACGGCGACAGCCTCAAGGCGGTCGATTTCCCGGACGGCGACTCCGTCGAGGTCCATGCGGCGACGATGGACCTGGTGGCCTCGGCCAAGCTCGTGCCTCGCGCGGCCCGCGAGGTGATCCGCTGGTCGAAGGCCGACGCGACGGTGACCGCCATCGACGACGCGATGGTGAACACTTTGCCCAAGGCCCGCGACGGTCTGCAGGGCGTGGTGACCATGCTCGACACCGTGCTCGCCGACATCGACGTCGATCTCGCGTTCGTCAACAACCCTCCGCCGCCGGACAGCAACGGCAAGGCCGCGCGCCAGGCCGTGATCGACCGCAAAACGGCGCTGCTGCGCGACACGATCCTGCCCTCGCTGCGCGGCGCGCGCACGATGCTTGCGGACACCTTGATCCCGTACCAGCAGAAGTCCATCGACGACGTGGCGGCCGCCGGCAGCGACTATTTCACCTTGTTCGACTCGCAGAAGACGGTGATCACCGAGGCCGTCAAGCTCCAGAACCGCACCATGCCGTGGGCGTTCGCGACCTTCGGGGCCGCGGACGGCAATCAGGCCGAGGCGACGCGGAAGATCGGCGAATGGCGACACAAGCTGCAGAAGAACCTGGACGGCTACGACGACGCCGAGGGCCACCACAAGGGCATCCGCGAGTTCCAGGTCGAGATGGCCAACCGCAAGGACCCGAATTTCTCCGGCACCGAGGTCGTTTACGGCGAGACCCAGCCCTACAGCCTCCCCAAGAAGATCGCGCAGTACACCGCCGAGCGCGCTCAGCGCGCGGAGCAGATCAACGCGCAGGATGCGCAGATAAACGAGATCATCGGCAAGATCGAGACCATATCCAAGGGACGCTTCCAAATGTCCGCTTATCGCCTCCCGGTGGGGGTGACCCCCGACGCGGCGGGCGTGGCCCGGGTGCAGGCGGCCGTCGACTCCGACGCGATCACGAGGCTCGTCGACCGGCTCAAGGCGGTGGCCGACGAGTCGCAGGCGGGGGCGGCGACCATCGACCTCGGCGGCAGCGGCGGGGACGGCACGGTCCCCTCCGGCACCCAGCCGGCGATCACGGTCTCCGAGAACCAGCAGATCTCCCTGCTCGCGCTCGAGGCCGCCAAGCGGCTCGTGCCCACGAGCCTGGCCCAGCCCGACAGCGCCCCGGCCGCGTTCGCGATCGCGCGCCTGCTGTACTCGGACACGGTCATCGAGGCCGCGAACGAAGGCCTCTCCTTGCAGGTGCCGGCGGCCGAGCGGTTCCTCGCCCGCGTATCGACCGTGCTCGGCGACGCCATCGCCGACATCCCGCGGGACGAGGCCTACGCCGCCTCCAACGGCACGAGCGAGACCCCGGAGCAGGTCTTCGCGCGCAAGATCCGGGTGTTCTCGAGCCTCGACGCGGTCCTGGTCGAGGGCATGGAGTTCTTCCGGCTCAAGCAGACCTGGAATCGCGACAAGTACGGCACCGTCGACAGCGTGCAGAGCTATTACGACTCTCTTCACGACATCTACGACGGCGGCCAGACGGCCAATGACAACGAGGTCGAGGCCCTGAACACGATGCAGGAAGCCCTGCGCAGGACGATGACCGATCTCGAGGAGAAGCGGGTCAAGATCTCCGCCTGGCTCGGCCAGCTCAATCCGAAGGAGAAGAGCGCCCTCAACAACGTCAGCGAGGACATTTCCCGGATCATGGACAAGACGCGCGCGGTCCTCGAGGCCAACATCGACTGGCACCGCCTTCAGGATCAGCTCGGCCGTTCGCGCGAGATCCTCCAGTCGCAGCTGACCCAGATCGACGACAAGCAGGGCGAGCTTGCGGCCATCCTCGCCAAGCCCGAGGTCCAGGGGGAGCTCCCGCCCGACCTCGTCCGCCGCATCGAGGCCCTGCGCATGGGACGCTCGGGCTGGGCCAGCGACGGCAGCAAATCCGATCCTGCTTCCCTCGTCATCCGCAAATCCGAGTACGGAGCCTTCGTGGACACCTTGCTCGGCATGATCACGCAGGGCGCGCAGAACTCCGCGGCGGAGGTGTCCGCGATCAAGGCCGACCTGCTCAAGAACCCGCAGGGCCTGGCGTCCCTCATCCCGAACTCCAAGGTGCTCGAGTTCGGGGACACCGCCGACGGGTTCTACCTCGTCTACCAGTCCCAGTTCTCGGTGCCCCACGGGCTCAACACGAGCTCGTGGGTGACGTTGGGCAACATCGGCCGCGTCTTCGGCAGCAACGTCAGCGTCTCCGGTTACCAGCTCGCCAGCCCGCCGAGCAAGGACGGGGAGAACGCGCCGTACGGCGACAAGGGCGTCGAGGTCCAGGTCGAGAGCCTTCAGGGCAAGAACTGGGTCAATTATCTGAACGTCGATCTGCACCGCTTCGCCTTCGACATCCCGGCCGACAACAGCGTCAAGACCGGGGCCGGCGAGAGCCGGATGATGATCTTCGACGACTTCGCGGTCATGCTCTTCGGAGACCGCCTGTACGTCGGCCTGGCCGGTTTCGCCGACGGAGCGGTGACCGACACGAGCGAGAAGCCCTACTACTACGGCGGCAACGTGAAGAGCTCGCTGAAGCTGACCGAGGTCATGAAGCTGAACTTCGAGCAGCGGACCCTGTTCGCCCAGGACCCCCGTAAGTTCCTCCAGGAGGTCAACCTCGACTTCACCGGCTACGACCCCGACCTCAACCGCACCTTCGCGATCATGGCCGAGGGGGAGAAGAAGGAATACTTCCGCACGCAGGTCGGGCCGCAGTTCGACCTCAACCGCCTGATGAATCCCGACGGAGGGGGGGACACCTTCACGCTCGACCTGTACTGGGCGAAGACCACGGGCACGGACGACATCAATCAGCAGGTCGGCGGAGTCAGCATCCTCAAAGGGTTCTCCATCAAGAACGACGAGGGGAAGACCTGGATGCGCATCGACAACCGCCTGACCGGCGAGATGGGCGCGAAGCAGAATGAGATCGGCGACCGCCTCTCGGTGTCCTTCCCCGATTCGGGCCTCGTCGTCAGCGCCGAAGGCAAGATCATCGGGGGAGCGAAGACCTACTTCGGCGAGATTTCCAAGAAAATAAGCAGCAATGCGAACATCGCGCTGAGCTACGGCTCGCAGTACGTCGGGATGAACAACCGCCTCTCGCTCACGATGAACACTTCGTTCACCCTCGCCGAACTGTGGCAGAAGGTCAGCGACAACTCGGCCCAGAACCTGCGCGGCGGCGAGACGCTCAAGGCCTATAACCGAGAGCTCGGGGACTTCTTCGGGGGCGACGACGCGAAGTCCTCCCGCACGGCGATGGAATTACAGAAGGTGTTCGAGCGGGACGTCGCCCGCAAGCTCGTGACGCAGGACATCGGCAACCTGACGCGCGAGATCCAGGAGCTCCGCCGCGCCGGCGCCTTCATGGAGAACTCCCGCGTGCGCGGCATGGTCGGCTTCGTCTCGGGCTCGGTCTCCAACGACTTGGCCGAGCGCGCCGTCGGCGGCGGCTTCACCGTCGGCACCTACACCGAGATGAGTCTTTCAAAAACACAGAAACAGTTGATCGAATCCAAGGCTCAAATTCTGTACCGCGAGGGCCTGCGCCTGCAGGACCGCATGCTGGAGCTGACCAAGGACTGGCAGGCCGCGGTGGTCGAGGTGGCCGAGGCGCAGTGGGCGCTGAAGATCGCCGACTTCGCCGTCCAAAACGCCCCCTCCGAGGCCTCCCGCCGCGAGGCCGCGGTCCGTCTCGCCGACGCGGAGTCCCGCCTGCACCAGGCGGTGCTGCGCTACAACTCGATCACCGGCCGCGATCCGCAGAGCGCGCCCCCGTTCCAGGACCTCAACTCCGAGGACCTGCGCCGCATGCTCGGCAACATCCGCCGCCTGGTGACCTCTCCCGACCGCCTCGCCACCATCCTGGGCAGCCTCGACGAGGAATCCCTGAAGCGGTCCGTCGGAGAGGATCCCTTCAACGTCATCGACTGGATCCCCTGGGTGGACCGCCTGACGGTCGGCTTCGGCGTGCAGTTCCAGGACATGATGGCCAACCAGGCCCTCACGCTCGGCGCCTCCGTGCGACTGCCCATTTATAATCCTGCCTCGACGTCGTCTGATAAGGCCTACGCGCTCGAGTCCCAGGCCGTGCAGGCCGAAATGCGCCAGGCCTACGCGGAGCGCACGCTCGCGGGCCGGGCCGCCCTCGAGCAGTCCCGCATCTGGGACGCGACCGCGCGGGCGGTCGAGCCGAACACGCCCGCCTCCGCCCGCGCCCTCTCGGACGCGATCCGCGCCTACCGCAACGGCCTCATCGCGCCCGAGAAGCTCAGCGAGGCCTTCGGGAACTGGAACTGGTACATGTCCACATCGCTAAACGCGATGTCTCAATATGAGCTGCTCCGGGCCCAGGCCGCGGTCACCGCGCCGTTCGAGCGCCCCACCCGCAGCGGCGGCGGGCCGTTGCGCCTGTCCTCTCTCGACGACGCCTTCGCCGCGGCCTCGGCGGGCTCCCACAGCCTCTACGAGATCGCCAAGCGCCAGGAGGCGGCCGAGGAGATGGCGCGCGCCGCGGACCACCGCGTCCAGAAGGCGTGGCTCGACGTCAACGTCGGCATGGGTCTGACGGCGCAGGGCGTGGGCTGGCTGCCCTCGATCGGCATCACCGGCATCCCCATCACCCCCGTCCTGGGCTTCGAGCTCAAGCCCGAGGAGATGCGCGAGCTGCAGGTGACCCAGCACAGCCAGCAGGCCGAGTACTACAACGCCCTCAAGGGGCGCGTCGAGGCCGGCCTCGCCGTCCAGTTCTACCAGAACATGGTCGTCCTGCGCTCCGCCGAGTCGCGGCTCGCGGTCTACGACGGCCGCCTGCTGCCGGAGCTCGCCGCCGCGGCCGCCTCCGGCGCGCCGGGCGCCGTGCGCCGCCACGACGAGGCCAAGGTCGCCCGGGAGAAGACCGCCCTCGAGTTCGCGCACGCCCGCGAGACGATCAACTTCCTGCTCGGGCGCCCCGCCGAGGCGCCGGTCACGGCCTCCATCGACGAGCGTCAGGCCCTCGAGGCCCTCTCGCGCCTGCTCGCCGCGAAGGACCCCGTCGGCACCCAGCGCCGCATACTCGACGCCCGCGTCGCCACGGCGAAGGCCGTCGAGGAGCTCGTCGACAAGAACCTGAAGGTCGAGATGCTCCAGCTCGAGCCCGTGAGCCTGGTCGTGCGCTCCCTCGGCCGCCTGATGGGCGCGCTGACCGACGCGCCGATCTACAACACCGAGCTCGCCGCCGCCGCGCGCATCCAGACCTTGACCGAGGAGCGCGAGCGCGACGCCTACGACGGCCGCCGCGCCGACGAGAGCGCCAAGATCGCGCTGCGCCTCAACGCCGCGCGCGCCGAGCTCGAGGCCGTCACCGGCAACGACGCGGAAAGCCTGCTCAAGAAGAGCAGTCTCTCCTCCGCCATCTTCACCTTGCAGGCGGGCCTGCTCTCCCTGGGCGTCAATCCCGAAGCCAAGGGGTCTCAGGCCAAGGGCGAGCTTCCGGGGACCTGGCCGGAGCTCACGCGCCGCCTCGCCGCGTCGGAGCAGGCGCTGACCACGGTCGCCCCCGAGGACCGCCTCGACCTGCTCACGCCCGATAATCTGAAGCACCGCTCCGCCGCGTTCGTGCGCTACTACTTCGCCAAGCAGACCTTGGGCCACGAGCCGATCGACCGGAACTTCGTCGAGGGCTGGATCGAGCTGCGCCTCGCCGACCCGGGCACTCCGCCCGAGGTCCTGCTGCGCCTGGCCGAGCTTCGCTCCGCGAAGGCCGACCGCCTCTACCGCGACGCGCTCGTCGGCGCCGCCGCGCGCGCCGACATCGTCGCCGCCCAGTTCGAGGGCGACGCGCGCCTCCTGCGCTACCTCGACCGCGAGATCAGCGGCCGCGCCGCGTCGGCGGCCCCGGGCCAGATCGAAGAGGTTCGGGAGGCCCTGGTCGTCCGTCTGCAGGCGCAGCGGCAGCAGCTCGTGGCGCGCCTGGGCCTGCCCCCGGCGACCAAGCTCGACGACCTCCTGCGCCTGGTGCCCGACGACGCGGCCGCCGCCGACAACCCGCGCGACCTGGCGGGGCGGCTGATCGAGGACATCCGCCTGCGCCAGATCGACTCGATCCGGCGCACCCTGTTCGACGGCGGCGTGCCCGCGAGCTGGGGCAACGAAGACGGGCTCATGGGCCAGATCAAGGCCAACACGATCGCCGAGCGCATGAGCTACAAGGGCTTCACGCCCGTGGCCACCTTCGGCTACTTCCGCGGCACCCCGATCGCCGGCGGCTTCATCGAGGCGCCCGACCCCCGCGAGATCGAGGCCGGCCTCGAGAAGGTCATGGGCGAGGTCCTGCGCAAGGAGCTGCAGTCCTCGGGCCGCCTGCAGGAGTTGACCTTGCGCCTGCACTCGCTGATGATCCGCGTCGAGGACGGCGCCAAGGGCCTCGAGGCCCGGCGCAAGCTCATCGAGTCCTCCGAGGCCGCCCTTCGCGCCCGCGCGGAGACGACCGGCCCCGGCTCCGCGGAGTATAAAGCAGCCCAGGACTCGCTGGTCACGGCATGGGACGGCTTCGCCCGCTCGATGACGACGACGAAGGCCGACTTCATCACCTTGGTGACCGAGCTCGAGGCCCTGGGCGAGGGCTCCGCCGGCAGCCTGCGCCCCTTCATCGCCCGCGACGTGCCCGAGACCCCGCTCTCCGCCCGCCCGGACCCGAAGAGCCAGCTGCTCGACTACATGGCCGGCCGCTACGCCGACCCGTCCTTCGAGGCCGGCGTCGACGCGCTGCTCTCGCGCATGGGCACGGCCGTGCCGCCCGCGGTGCGCGCCCGAATCATCGAGAACGCGGCGTCCTACCGCGTCGCCCTGCGCGACGCGGAGGCCGTCGCCGCCCACGATTTCACGCCGGCCGAGAAGTTCGACCTCCGCATCAAGATCGACGTCGAGGGCAAGCGGCTCAACCTGCGCTCCGAGCTGCAGACGGCCCTGCGCGGGATCGGCCAGCTCGACCCGAAGTCGGACACCGCCGGCGGCGCGTTCATGGCCTTCATGAAGGCCGACCTGGCGGCCGCCTCGAACGCCTTCTCCGTCGACCGCGGCGAGAAGATCCGCGTCAACCGCGCGCTCAGCGAGGTGTTCTGGCAGGCGCACGACCTCACCCCCGCGGAGGCCGCGACGTTCGAGCGCCTCCATAAGCTCAACTCCGCGCTCGAGGACGCGCGCGATACTCTGCTGACGAGCTACCTCGCCGACTCCGGCGAGAGCGCGACGCGCTTCGTGCTCAAGGACCTTCATCTCGACGCCTACCTGAAGGCCCAGAGCGCCTTCGACGCCGAGCTGGTGCGCACGCTCGGCGACAAGCCGTCGGAGGCGGTCAAGCGCGCGCTCATGGGGCTCTACGACGCCGCCGGGGTCCTGGAGCGCTCGATCGCGCGCGCCAAGCATGGGCGCGGCATGGCGGCGCTCGACTCTCTGATCATGCTCGAGGAGTCGCGCCTGCGCGCCGCCCGCTGGACCCGCCAGACCCCGGCCCGCATCGACCCGATCGCCGAGGCGCTGTCCCGCCTCAAGGAGACGCGCGAGCGCTGGGTCTCGGGCCAGGTCGGTCCGGATCTGCAGCCGCTGTACGCGGTGACGCGGCTCGACGCCGACGGCCGGCGCACCTGGACGGTCGACGATTGGATGACCGCCGACAAGGTCCTGGAGATGGTCGAGAACGGCAAGAAGCATCCGGGCGAGCTCGGCGCGATCATCACGCGCAAGGATCCCGCCACGGGCCTCGACGGCTGGTTCATCGACCGCCCGAAGGATCCCAAGACCGGCCTCGAGGTCTCGGGCCGCTACGAGGTGATCGGCGGCGTGGACGCCGCCGACGCCGCGCGCCGCTCCGCCGAGACGAATTACAACGCCAACCTCGGCCAGGCGAAGCTGCAGAAGCTGATGGAGTCGAAGCACTTCGTCGCTCCGGGCGGCGCCGACCAGAAGGGCCGGGGCTGGACCTTCCAGGAGGTCTTCGGGCCCGAAGGCTTCCATTCGAAGGGGCGCGTGTTCTTCTTCGAGGACGGCAAGTCCGGCAAGGCGCTGCACCCCATCGCGGCGCTCAAGCTGGCGCCCGAGGAAGTCGTCATGAAGCTCTACGAGGGCGCCACGCCCTTGGGCCGCGACCGCTTCCCGAACCTGAAGAGCCTCGAGGCCTCCGAGGAGGCCTCGGCGTTCACGACCTTGACCATCTCGCCGCTCGGCGCGGCGGAGCTCGTCAAGAACGCCCGCGGCCACCAGCTCTACGAGCGCAGCCGCGGCTGGATCGAGGTCAAGCTGAACAGCTTCGGCTTCGCCCGCGACGAGAACGGCGAGGTGAGCCAGCTTTACCGCACCAAGGACGACTTCGAGGCGCAGTGGAAGGCCTATGATCACGCGGAGCGCGACCTCGCCACGGCCAAGCGCGACCTGGCGACCGCGCAGGCCGAGGCGGCCGCGCGCAAGGCCGAGGCGGAGACCGCCAAGTCCGCCGCCGACGGCCAGAGCCGCTCGTACTCGACGGCCCAGCTCCGCCTGCGCGGCGAGCTGCGCCAGGCCATGCTCGAGTCCGGCCTCGTCGAGGGCGAGCCGACGTTCAAGCTCGAGCTCGACCGCCGCGTCGCCGAGCCCAAGCTGAGCAAGATCCCGAAGGCCGCGGACGCCGCCCGCCAGAGCGCGATCCGGGACGCGCACGAGGCCTACGCCGTCGAGATGAAGGCGATGGACGCCGCGGCCAAGGCCTACACCGAGGCGGCCTCCAAGCTCAAGCTCGCCTCGGCGCGCGCCGTCAACGCCGACGCCGCGGTCAAGGCCGCGGTGACGACCTTGGAGCGCTCCGGGACCTGGACCTTGCACCGCACGGCGGACCTGCGCCTCGGCCTCGACTCGCGGGATAAGCTCGTCAACGTCGCCGCGCCGGCCGCGCGCGGCGCGGAGAAGGCGAAGGCCCTCGACCCGCTCCTGAGCGGCCCCGCCGTCAAGACGATCTCGGGCCCGCTGTTCGCCGCCGTCGTCGATGGGGAAGGCCGGCTCGTCTCCGCCTACACGAGCGAGCAGGCCGTCGACGACGCGTTCAAGGGCTGGAAGCTCCTGTCCTACCGCGCCGGCGCGGACAAGGCGGGCGCCGACGGCGACGAGGCGCTGACCAAGGTCCGCTTCAGCCATTATCAGCAGGGCGACCTGCCCGTCCTGCTCGGCGAGAACTACCTCGTCGAGCGGCTGAGCGGCGCGCAGTCGGCGCTGTGGAAGGCGAAGCACTGGTCGTACCTCCCCTTCAACTGGGGCAACATCGCCCTCGAGATCCCGCGCGGCGTCGCCGGCATCCCCGCGGAGTTCGCCGGCCGCGACCCGCGCCAGCACCACTACCTGGGCCGCGCGTACATGTATAAGACCGAGGGCGGCGCGACCGAGGACCACGGCTTCTTCCGCAGCGTGCTGGGCGCCGTCGACATCCTCAACCTGCTTCCCGACCCGGCCGACCGCTTCTACGACCCGAGCCAGTTCCCCGACAAGGTGCGCATCGACTCCGCCATCCGCCCCGGCGAGGGCCTGTGGGACAAGGATATGACGGTGCGCGAGGGCGATGAGCTGGCGGCGGCGCGCCCCGGCGACCGCAGAGGCGCGAAGGCGGCTAAGGACGACATGGACATCCACCTCGGCCGGCAGTCCCTGCAGCGCGCGGCGACGCACGCCGCCGAGGACCTCGACGCGGCGCGCGTGCGCACGCTGTCGCGCTTCCATGGCGGCGTCGAGCAGGTGATCCTCGAGACGCGCCGCGGCCGCGAGGGCTGGTATCAGGAGTCGACGCGCACCGCCGAGCTCGGCCTCGACGCGATCAACCGCCGCCTCGCCGACGGGACGATCGCCGCCAACCCGATGTCGGGCGGGACGGGCCCCGAGGGCCGCGCGGGCGACGTCGTGACCTCCGCCACCCCGGGCCATCTGTTCGTCGATCAGGTGGAGCGCCGCGTGCGCATCCGCCCGGGCGCCGACGCCTACGGCGATCAGGCCGCCGCCTACGGCGCCCGCGCCGGCGACACCGCGGAGGCGATGCAGCGGCGCACCGAGGCGGAGCGCGTCGGGCTCGAGACGGCCTTGGCGGAGGCCGCCGCCGCGACCACGGGCGCCTTGGCCGACCGCGACCAGGCGCGCGGCGAGATCGAGACCATCCGCCGGGACTGGCACCGCATCATCTCGCGCATCGGCGAGCAGCTGGAGCTCGAGCGGCGCATCGCCGTGCTCGAGGGCGAGATCAAGGACCTGAAGGACCGCATCGCCTTCTGGGACCGCTACCTGCGCCTGCTCGAGGAGGCCCGGGCCAATCCCGGCGATCCGAACGACCCCGCCAACCCGCGCCCGCCGTACGGCCCCAACCCGATGTTCTGGGCTTGGATGCTGGCCCTGGCCTTCCTGGGAGCCCTGGCCTCCGCGCTGTGGCATTGGCTGCGCCGCACGCCTACCCCGCCCCCGGCCCCCGCCGTATAGGACCTTTGGCCCCGCCGCTCGTGGGCCCTAGGTCCTATGAAAAAAATACGAAAAAATCGTTCTTTTTTGCGCTGAATCCCGCCCCGTCCTTGTGCTAGACTCGGGCCGTGAACGCGTTATTCGCGCTGGCGCTTCTGGCTGCGTCCTCCTGGGCGGGCGTCGTCATGCCCGTCGAGAGCGGCGTGGCCCCGGCCCGCCCGTCGGCGCCGGTGATGCCCGTCGCGCCGCCCGGCGGCGCGTCCCTGGGCGCGCCGTCGCTGGGCAGCGCGGGCGACCTGCGCGGGTCCTTGCCGCTGCTGCCCTCGCCCGTGCCCGGTCTCGTCGGACCGGCGCGGCATTTCCTGGGCGAGACGCAGGCGGCGGCCGCGGCCTCGGTGCGGCCCGAGGCCGGCGTCGTCCGCCCCGCCCCCGCGGCTGAAAGGGCTCTGCGGACCCGTCCCGCCGATAAGACGCCCGCTTTGCCCGGCAAGGTCTCTCCCGGCGCGCCGACTTTGGTTTTCACCCGGGACCGGAAATCCGCGGATTCGGCGTTGGACGAAGGCGCGTCGTTCTCCCGGGAGCGCGAAGGCAGGCCGTCCTCGAACCCCCTTGTCGAAACCTCCTCTCTCGAGCACGCGCGGCCGGAGAAAGCCGCCGGGTTGGGCCGCGGCTTCTTCGACCAGAGCGATGAGTCTCGCCGCGGCACGCTCGAGGATCCCTCCGTCGCCGGCGCTCCTTCCTCGGTCGTCGCGGCGACGATGCTCGAAGGAGGCGCCTTCGGTTCGGGCTCGCGCCTGCGCGCGCCCGCCGCGGGAAGCGCCTTCGGCGCCGGCCACGAGCCGTCGTCCGGCCGCCCGTCCTACTCCCCGGACGGCGAGACGCTTCATGACGCGGTCGCGTCCGTGCCGGGCGGCGCGGCGGCCGGCGGTGCCGGCGGCGCCGTCGCCTTCTACCGCTCCGCGTCGCCCAACGGAGACCTCGCGCGGGCCGGCGCCGCGGCGTCGCCGGCGGCGGCGGCGCTTCCCGTGCTCGGCGTCCCGCGCCCGCTCGCCATCGACCTGTCGGGGTCGGGCCTGATCGTGCGCGTGCGCTCGGCCTTGGGCGGAGCGCTCCTGTCCGCGCCGGCGGCACCTCAGCCCGTGAGCCGACTCGCGCCGGGGCCGTCCACCGCTTGGATCGAGCGCGGCGCGATGCTCGAGGCGTTCGCCGTCGCCGGCGAATACGCCGCCCGCTCCGCCGCGGAGGCCCGCCTGCAGGCGCCGGGAACACCGAGGCCGGCGGTATCCGCCGCCGTCCCCGCGTCCGCCCCGGTGACGGTGCCGCTGTGGTGGGCCTGGTTCCTCCTTCCGTTGTTCGTCGCGGCCGTTCGCGGCATCCTCTAATATCGGCCGGGCGCGGTGCTTGACAGGCCGCGGGCCAGCACCTATCCTTAGAGGATAATCATGGGTTGGCTCCGTTCCGGTCTATTCCGCCGCGTCGCGCTGGTGATGGGGGCTTTGGCCCTTATTCCCGTTTCGGTCCTGTCCTGGAAAATCCTGCAGTCCAATCAGGCCGCCGTGCAGGGGGCCGTCCTCGAGCTGCACGTGAAGCTCGCGGAGAAGGGCGCCGAGCAGGTGGAGGGCTGGGTCGACTCGGTCGACCAGCGCGTCAAGGTCGCCATCGTGGGCCTGCGGGCGCGCATGGATTGGAAGGACAAGCAGGACCTGACCAAGGCCCTTGTCGAGGCCGGCAGCGGCGTCGCCTCCGTGACCTTGCTGCGCGAGAACGGGGGAGCCATCCTCGAGGCCTTCAGCCCCGTGCTCACCGGCGCCCCGACCGCGCTCGACCCGAAGGCCGCGCGCGCCTCCCTGCGCCGCGCGATCGCCCGCAGCGGAGGCGCCGAGGTGCTCCACGGCCCCGCGGGCCCGATGCTCGTGCTTCATCGCCCGATCCAAGGGGGCGTGTACGCGCGCGTGGTCGTGCCGCTGCGGGAGCTCGCCGAGCGCATCTCGGCCGAGCGCGTCGGCGGCACCGGCTTCGCCGTCCTCGTCGACGGAGAAGGACGGGCCCTGTCGTCCGAGGAGACCCCGCGAGGCCGGGACCTCGAGACTTTGCCGCGATGGGCCATCACCCGGGCGGCCCTTTCCTCCGGCGGCACCGTCGGCTCGAGCGAGTTCGTCGACCCCAAGGGCGTCCCGCGCGTGGGCGCCTACGCTCCGGTCCCGGTGCTCGGAGGGGCCGTGCTCGTCCTCCAGAACCGGGAGGAGGCCTACCTCGCTTCCACCGAGGCGCGCCGCACCGCCGGCATCGCGGTGCTGGTGACGATCGCCATCTCCGTGCTGGTCTCCTTCCTCCTGGCCCGCGCGCTGACCGCGCCGCTGCTCACCTTGACCCGGGCCGCCGAGTCCGTCTCGGGCGGCGACTTCCTGACCAGCGTCGACATCCACACCGGCGACGAGCTCCAGCACCTGGCCGAGACGTTCAACACGATGACCGCGCGCCTTCGCTCGTACTCCGTCCTGCAGGTCGACCGCCTGATCGCGGAGCAGCGCAAGACCGAGGCGATCCTGTTCTCGATCGCGGAAGGCATCGTCATGGCCGACCGCGAGGGCCGCGTCCAGCTCGCCAACCGTCAGGCCCGCGAGATGTTCGGTCTCGCCGCGGACGCCGACATCGAAGGCCGTCCGATCTCCGAGGCCCTGCCCGCGGGCGCGCTGCGCGACGCCTTGTCCGCCGTCTCCGAGGCGCCGGGCAAAGGATTCAAGGAGGCGGACCTGTCCGGCGCGCAGACGCGCAAGATCCTGCGCGTCGCGGCGAGCTCGGTCGTCACTCCGGGGCGCGGCGCCGAGCTCGGCGTGGTGTTCGCCATCCGGGACGTCACGCTCGAGCGCGAGCTCGAGATGATGAAGGACGACTTCCTGAACTACATCACCCACGACCTGCGCAATCCGCTCGGCTCGGCGATGGGCTTCATCGACATCCTCCTCAAGGGCACCGCCGGCGTGCTGAACGCGGACCAGCACGCGATCGTCTCCTCGGTGCGCCGCTCGACGAGCCGGCTGATGGCGATGATCAACAACATCCTCGACATCGCGAAGATGGAATCCGGGCGCGCGAAGCTCCAGCTCAAGACGCTGTCGCTCGCCGGCGTCGCCGGCCGCGCGATAGACATCCTCGAACAGCTCGCGAAGGCCAAGAGGATCAACGTCCAGTTGGTCGCCGTCGAGGAATTTTCCATCGAGGGCGACAGCGACATGCTCGAGCGCGTGTTCACGAACCTGCTCGGCAACGCCATCAAGTTCGCCCCCGACGGCGGCACGATCACGGTCTCGATCACCGACGGCGACGGGGAGCTCACGGCCTGCGTGGAGGACAACGGCGACGGCATCCCCGCCGAGCACCTGCAGCGCGTGTTCGAGAAGTTCGAGCAGGTGCCGGGGCAGCGGCGCGGCGGCACGGGCCTGGGCCTGACGATCACACGCTACTTCGTCGAGGCGCACTTCGGCCGCATCTGGGTCGAGTCCGTGCCCGGCCAGGGCGCGCGCTTCTACTTCACGATCAAGAAGGGGCTGACGCTCCAGCCCGACGGCAGCGCGAAGCCCGCGGCCGCGCTCGTATGAGGCTGCTCGTCGCCGTCCTCCTCCTGGCCGTCTCCCTGCCGGGCCGCGCCGGCGGCGCCGACGGCGCCGACGGCACGACCTATCAGAACGTCGTCGTCCAGCCCGGCGACACGATGTGGGCGATCGCGAACAAATATCTGAAGGACCCGGCCCGCTGGGACGAGATCCTCAAGCACAACCGCCTGCCCACCAAGGACCCCACGGTGGCCCTCCCGGGCATGACCTTGCGCGTCCCGGTCCGCCTCATCAAGTCCCAGCTGCGCGCCGCGCACCTCGTCTACTCGATCAACCGCGTGCTCTATCGCCGCAAGGAGACCGCGAACTGGAGCGCCGGGAAGCTCTCGATGGAGCTGTTCCAGGGAGACACGGTGCGCACGCTCGACTCGTCCAAGGCGCGCGTCAAGCTCCTCGACAAGGAGCTGCTCAGCCTCGAGCAGAACTCGATGGCCGTCATCAAGCCGCAGGACCGCGACGGGGACCTTGAGCTGAGGGCGGGCTCCGTTTTCGCGGGCCGCGCCCGCGTGGTCACGGCCTCGGCGCTCATCACGCCGCGCACGCGCGACACGCGCTACTCCGCCACCGTCGAAGCCGACCTCACCACGCGCGTCGACGTCTTCAAGGGCGCCGCCGGCGTCGACGCCCAGGGCAGCCAGGTCGAGGTCCCCGCCGGCATGAGCACGCGCGTGCGGCCGGGCCTGGCGCCCGAGGTGCCGCGCGCGATCGTCAACCTGCCCGAGATGGAGAACCGGGCCTTCGAGTATGCCTCCGCCGTGAAGGTCGGCGGCGGGCCGGCTCCGGAGCCCCGCGGCCCGGCGGGCCTTCCTCCCACGCCCGAGGCCGACGCCGACAGCCTGCGCGGCGACCTGCAGTCCCTGCGCGTCGGTCTGCCGATCGCCGGCTACCTCGTCCAGGCGGCGACCGACCGGGAGTTCAAGCAGATCGTCCTCAACAAGCAGTACGAGGCGGAAGAACGGCTGAGGCCGAACGACGAGGGCCTCAAGCCCGGCGCGTACTGGTGGCGCATCGCGATCATCGACCTTCTGGGCACCGAGGGCCGCTTTTCCGAGCCGCGCTTTTACACGGTCGGCGTCCCGCGCGCGACGAGGGCCATCACCGCCGACCTGAAGAAGGCGATCGTCATCGCGAGCCCGGCCGAAGAGGCCTATATCGACGCCGAGAGCGTGCGGGTGTCGGGCATCGTCCGCGACGACCGCCTGCGCGTGGACGTGGCGGGCAAGCCGATGCGCATCGACCAGGACGGCAACTTTCTCGTCGTCGTGCCTCTGAAGGAGGGCGTGAACGAGATCCTCATCACGGTCTCCGACCCCAACGGCAATTCCACCCAGATCTCGCGTCGCGTGACCCGGCGCAGATAATAGGACGCCGATGCGGGCCGGGGAGGAGGATCGACCCTCGCCGGGGGCGTTCGGATTGACCTCACTCTCGGGTCCGTCCGCGACGCATGAACAACCCTTGTCCCGGCGGACCCTCCGCCCCGGCGAGGGACGATCCTCCTCCCCGATGACCCGTCAGG
>JAUYSH010000001.1 GCA_030696455.1 Elusimicrobiota bacterium | reverse complement strand
CCAAAGTCCCTGCTTGGCAGGAGTTCGCGTATGAGAGTTCGTTCTCAGGTTTTCGCGAAGCGAAAACCCTGGCGCCGCAGGCGCCATTCCGTTCGTGTCAGTGCTCGTTCCAGGACGTTTCAAAACCCCATGAACTGGGAGATTCGCCCCCTTGCCGACGGGGCATAGCCCCTGTTATACTAGCTTGTCGGGGGTGATCTAGCTTCGACAAATGTCGTTGAGCTGACAGTCGCAGGCAGGGGTTGGTCAGGGCCCCTTAAAAACCGGACCAAACAACAACTGCCAATACGCAATTGGCCTGGGCCACTGCCTAAACCGCAGTGAGCACACGCTGGTCCACGACGCCTGCTGGTGGGTCGCCAGTGTAAAGAGCAGGATGCGGTCCTTCCCTGTTATTCCGTGGGCGGGGGGCCTAAGACCGAACGGGGTTAGCCCGGAGAGCACGCGTCCATCGGTTTTCTCCGGGTGAAATTGAGGATGGGCTAAGCCTGTAGTGACTTCAGTCGGCGCCGTTTGGACGCGGGTGCAAATCCCGCCACCTCCACCATTTTAATGGGCGACTCGCGCTCGAGAGCCGTGACGTTGATGGGGTCGTACGGGCTCTTCGCGGGGCTGACTTTGCTCGTCGTCGCCCGCCCTGAGCTCGGACCTTCGGCCGTTCCGGCCTTCGGCCTTTGTTTGCTCTGGTCGGATCTGCGGCGCGACGGCGAATCTCCGATCGTGCTCACCTTCCTGGCCACCCTCGTCGCAGCGGTGCTGCTGGTCCGGTCCGTCGAGTCGCGGCCCTTGATCGCGGCTGCGCTGGGGGGGCTGTGGCTCCTCGCCGGGGCGCAGGCCGCGCAGCGCGGCCGGCAGTTCTCCGACGAGCGCGAGATGCTGCTCGAGCAGATGAACCTCCAGGACCAGATCCGCGACGACGAGCGCGATCTGAAGTACTACAGGTCCTACGAGGAAACGGTCGGCGTGGACACCCGCCTTCGCCGCGACCTGTCCGACGCGGCCAAGAGCCTGTCGGGCACGCTCGACGGGCGCGAGGTCCAGTCCCGCCTGATCACCATCCTTCAGGACCGCTTCCCGGCCGCCCGCGTCAGCGTGGTGGGCGGGGCGGGCGAGGATCCCTTGCTGCTCGCGGCGCAGCGCCGGCGGGGGCCGGTATTGATAAAGGATGCCCGCCAGGAAAAGCAGGTCGTGCCGGGCGCTCGCTTCGTCTCCGGCGTCGCGATCCCCTTGAAGGTCATGCGCCAGGCCGCGGGCTTCGTCAAGCTCGAGAGCGACGCGGCGGGCGCGTTCGGCCCCGACGAGGTCCGTACCGCCGACCTGTTCGCGACGATGGCCTCGCTGTCGCTCGAGAACATCCGCCTCTACGAGAGCGTGCACCGCCAGGCGACGCACGACGCCCTGACCCAGCTGCACAGCCACCGCGCCTTCCAGCAGCGGCTGCAGGAGGAGGTCCTTCGCTCGGGCCGCAGCCAGACGCCGCTGTCCTTGATCATGCTCGACGTGGACCATTTCAAGCGCTACAACGACACCTTCGGCCACCAGGCAGGCGACCAGCTCCTGCGCACCTTGGCCGCGATCCTGGGGTCCTTCGCCCGGCCGGTGGACTTCGCCGCCCGCTACGGCGGCGAGGAGTTCGCGCTGATCCTTCCGAACTACGTGCGCACCGAGGCCGTTCAGGTCGCCGAACGCATCCGCGCCCGCATCGCCGAGGAGCCCTTCGTCTTCAACGGCGCGCCGACGCGCGCCACGATGAGCCTCGGCGTGGCCTCCTTCCCGACCGACGCGACGACGGCCTCGCAGATCGTCCGCGTCGCCGACGAGCGGCTGTACAAGGCCAAGCACGGCGGGCGCAACCAGGTGGTCGGATGAGCCCGGAGTGGCTGGCGGCCGGCGTCGCGCTGCTCCCGCCGCTCGGGCTGTGGGCGGCCTACCTGCGCCGCGGGGCCGGCGCCGCCGTCGCGGTCTTCGGCATCTCGCTCGCGGCCGGAGCCGCCCTCGTCGCCGCGGCTCCCGAGGCGGGCCGCGTCCCGGCCGCTCTGACCGCCCTGTGGGGCGCGACGGGCGCGGCGCTCGCCTGGCGCCTCGCGCGACGCGGCGAGGATGAGCGCAACGCCCTCTTGGAGCGCCTGACGGGCGTGCGCGCCCAGCGCGAGCGCATGGCCGAGGAACTGCGCGGACTGAAGGCCAGAGGTCTCAACGCGGAACTCGCGCATCGGGAGGCCACCGCCCTTTACGGCATGGTCAAGAGCCTCTCCGAGGCGATGTCGTGGGAGGAGGCGAGGCCCCGCGTCGAGGGCGCCCTCGAACAGTATTTCGGCCCGCGCGTCGAGTACGCGCTGTACGTCGCGGGCCTGCGCGGCGAGGGGGATATACGACCCCTGGCCGTGCGCGGGCTGCGCGCCTCGCCGGGCGCCTCGTGGTCCACGGTGGAGCGCCTGCTCCAGGAGCTGGGTGCCACCGCGGCCTCGCCGCGCGCTTTCGACAAGCCCGAACGCGCCGTCGGCGTGCCCATCAAGGAAGGCCAGGAACTTCTCGGCTACCTGTACACGCGCGTGCCCGAAGGCGCCGCCCCCGAGGCTTGGCTGGCCAAGACGCAGTCGTTCGTCTCCGAGCTCGGCGTCGCGTTCCGCCGCGTCAAGCTGTTCCAGGAGGTCGAGCGCCTCTCCGAGATCGACGGCCTCACCGGCGTTCGCCGCCGGGGCGCCTTCGACAAGAAGATCGGCGAGGAACTCGTGCGGGCTAAGACCTTTAAGACCACCTTCGGCCTGATGCTCCTCGACATCGACCATTTCAAGAGCCTCAACGACCGCTACGGCCACCCGTTCGGCGACCAGGTCTTGAAGCGCCTCGGGGCGGTCCTCAACTCTTTGGTCTACGACACCGACTTCGTGGCGCGCTACGGCGGCGAGGAGTTTGCTATCGTCCTGCCCCGGGCCGAGCCGGCCGGCGCCCTGCGCAAGGCCGTGGCGATCCGGGCGGC
>JAUYSH010000060.1 GCA_030696455.1 Elusimicrobiota bacterium | reverse complement strand
CCGGCCGCCGCTCCCCGCCGCTCGCGCGGCGGACGCGGACGCTCGTCGTCCCGTGCCACGCCCCCGGAGGCCGCCTCAGCGGCCCCCGCGCCGGTCATCCTTCCGCCCGACAACGGCGAGCCCCGCAAGACGGGGGGCAAGACCCTGTCCGAGGCCGCCTGGACCTACGCCTCGCGCCTGCAGCGCATCAAGGACGTGCCGTCGCGCGTGAAGACCTTGCTCAACGACATCAAGAACCGCGCCGGAAGCCACGGCTTCTCCCCCGAGGAGATCCTCGAGGAGCTCAAGCGCCATCACGGCGTGAGAGTGGACGCCCAGGGCCGCGTGCAGGTGGAGAAGGTCAAGCCCGCCGCCGAGCCCGTCGAGCCGGAGGCCGTGGCCGAGGACAACGCGTGATCGTCCCGGCCGCCCTCGCCGCTCTCATAGCGCTGACGGCGGCCGCGGCCGAGGCGCCTCTCGCGAGGACCGCGGGCAAGGTGCTCAGGTCCCAGTCGAAGATCGCGCCGAGCGCCGGCGGGCCGGTGCTCCGCGAAGGCCGCCTGACCCTCGCCGGCAAGTCGGGCGAGGAGGAGTACAAAGCCACGCCGCGCACGAAGGTGACGCTCGACGGCAAGCCCGCCAAGTTCCCGAAGGCGGCCGTCGCGGGCGCGATCGCGCTCAAGGCGCTTTACGACCCGGCCACGAAGGAGCTCGCCTCCCTCGACCTCAAATCCGGTCCCGTCCTCGGCGAGGTGGCCAACACCGACATCCTGACCGGTGCCCTGTCCGTGCGCTCCGCGGACAAATCGCTGCGGGAGTTCGTCGTGCCGGAGAATGCAGGAATCCGCCGAGAGGTCGACGGCAAATCCGCCGCGATCCCGTTCGAGGCGCTTCAGGTCGGCGACGGCGTCGAAGTCTTCTCCACGGACGGGAAGACCGCCGTCGAGATCCGCGCGCGCGCCGCGCCCTGAGCCATGGCCGTCGAGCGGCATCTGCGCGCCCTCGAGGCCTCCATCGACGGGCCGCTGACCCTCGCCGAGCTGACGCACCGCATGCACCACGCGGGCTTCGGACTCATCGTGCTCTTCCTGTGCGTGCCCTTTCTCCAGCCCCTGCCGCTGGCCGGGCTCTCCACCGTGCTCGGTGTGTTCATCGCGCTCCAGGGCCTCCAGCTGGTCCGGGGGCGAAAGGAGCCGCACCTGCCGGACTGGCTCGGACGGCGGCGCCTCGAGGCGAAGACCTTGCACCTCCTGCTCGGCGCCGCGCGGCGGTTCTTCGCGCTCGCCGACCGGTTCACGCGCCCGCGCTGGCGCCCGCTCGCGGCCAACGAGCGCGCCGTCGGCGCCGCCTGGGTCCTGTGCGGCCTGGCGCTCGCCCTGCCGTTCCCGATCCCCATGTCGAACATGATCTGCGCCAGTCCCGCGGCCCTGCTGGCCCTCGCCCTGCTCGAGGAGGACGGCCTGATCGCCCTGCTCGGCTGGCTCGGGGTCCTCGCGATGATCGCATTCCACATCGGCCTGCTCCTGCTCGGGGCCGAAGGGACCCGCGCGCTGTGGCGCGCGGCCTTTACTTAAAGCTTCTCCGCGGAGTGCCGGATGTCCTTGCCGAGCACCATGAAGATCACGTCCTCGGCGATGTTCGTGGCGTGGTCGGCGATGCGCTCCAAATTGCGCGCGACCAAAATGATGTCCATGCCGCGCTGGATCGCCGAGGCGTCTGTCTGCATCAGGTGCACGAGCTCGTTGAAGGTCTGGCTCTTGAGCCGGTCCTCCTCGTCGTCGCGCTTGATCACGTCGCGCGCGAGCTCCACGTCCCCGCGGGCGAACGCGTCGAGGGAGTCCTTGAGCATGCCGGCGGCGACCTCCACCATGCGCGGGATGTCGCCGAGCTTGATCTTCGGCTCCTTGAGGAGGTAGACGCCGGTCTCGGCGATGTTGACGGCCTGGTCGCCGACGCGCTCGAGGTCCGAGTTGATCTTGATGGCGGCCGCGATCAGGCGCAGGTCGCCGGCCGCGGGCTGATGCAGGGCGATCAAGCGCAGGCATACCTCGTCTATGTCGATGTGCAGGGCGTTGACCTGGCGCTCCCAGTCCTGCACCGCGGCGAGGCGGCTGTCGTCGCGCTCGACGACGACCTTCACCGCGTAATGGACCATCTCCTCGCACAGGCTGCCCATGCGCAGCAGGCGCCCGCGCAGGTCCTCGAGGTCCGCGTCGAATTGTCTCTTCATTAACCGAATCTCCCGGTGATGTAGTCCTCGGTGCGCTTGTCGGCCGGCTGGGTGAACATCTTGCGCGTCAGGCCGTACTCGACCATCTCGCCCATCAGCATGAAGACAGTATACTCCGAGACGCGCGCGGCCTGCTGCATGTTGTGCGTGACGATGACGACGGTGAACTGGTCCTTGATCTGGAGCAGAAGCTCCTCGATGCGGCCCGTCGCGATCGGGTCGAGCGCCGAGCACGGCTCGTCGAGCAGGAGCACGCGCGGCTCGACGGCGAGCGCGCGCGCGATGCACAGCCGCTGCTGCTGGCCGCCGGAGAGGCCGACGCCGGGGGCGTCGAGCTTGTCCTTGACTTCGTCCCAAAGAGCCGCTCGCCTCAATGATTTCTCCACGGTCTCCGCGATGAGCGCGCGGTCGCGCACGCCGTTGAGCACGAGCCCGGCCGCCACGTTCTGGGCGATGGTCATCGTGGGGAACGGGTTCGGACGCTGGAACACCATGCCGACCTCCCGGCGCAGGAGGACGGGGTCCAGGTCGAGGGCGTTGCGCCCGCCGAGGAGGATCTCGCCGTCGCACGTCGCGCCGGGGAGGGACTCGTGCATGCGGTTGAGGCAGCGGATCAAGGTCGATTTCCCGCAGCCGGACGGCCCGATGATCGCGGTCACCGTCTTCTCGCGGACCTCGAGGTTCACGCCCTTGAGGACGGGCGCCGCGCCGTAGCCGGCGCGAAGATCCCGCACCGAGATCGCGATCGGGGCGAGGGCGTCTTGCGGCGCCGCTTCTTCTTTAATAGGCGGAAAGGGCATCGGTCTCATCTTGTCCATAGTGGGGTTCATCTCAGTGCGAGGATCCGCTCGAAGGCCTCAGCCAGACGCGCGCGGTCACGTTGACCAGGAGCACGAAGGCCATCAGAATCAGCGCCGCCGCCCAGGCCTGGTCGTGCCAGTCCTCGTAGGGGGAGATCGCGTACGTGAAGATGGTGTGCGGCAAGGTGGCGATCGGGTTGAGCCAGCCGTTGTCGGCGAAGCGGTTGCCGAAGGCGGTGAAGATCAACGGCGCGGTCTCGCCTGCGACGCGAGCGAGAGCCAGAAGCGCGCCGGTGAGTATGCCGCGCCCGGCCGTCGGGAGGATGACGAACAAGGTGACCTTCCAGCGCGGCACGCCGAGGGCGAGCGCCGCTTCGCGGATGGTGCCCGGCACCAGGCGCAGGAACTCCTCGGTGTTGCGCAGGACGATGGGGACCATGATGAAGGCGAGCGCAACCGAGCCCGACAGCGCGGAGAACCGCTTCATCGGGTGCACGATCAAGGCGTACGCGAACAGGCCGACGACGATCGAGGGGACGCCGTTCATCACGTCGGCGGCGTAGCGCACCGCGAAGGCGTACTTGCCGCGGCCGTACTCAGCCAGATACACGCCGCCGAGTATGCCGACGGGGATGCCCATCAGCCCCGCGAGGCCCACGACCTTCGCCGAGCCGACGATGGAGTTGGCGATCCCGCCGCCGCTCTCGCCCAACGGCTTAGGGAGGTTTATCACGAAGTCCCAGCTGATCGAGGAGGCGCCCTGCCAGGCGATGTAGCCGAGGATGGCGAGCAAGGTCCCGGACGCGATCGCGGCGCACACCGCGGTGAGCGCGAACATGAGCGCGTTGACCTTCTTGCGCCGGGCATAGAGCGCGTCGTTCATTTTCGGCTCCCCAGCCGGTAGAGCATCAGGCGCGCGGCGCCGTTGACGAGGACGGTCAGGGCCATCAAGGTCAGGCCGATGGCGACGAGGGCGGACAGGTGCGCGTCGCTCGCCGCTTCGGCGAGCTCGTTGGCGATGACGGCCGCCATGCTGTAGCCTGGCTCGAGCAAAGAAGCCTTGATCTGCGGATTATTGCCGATCACCATGGTGACCGCCATCGTCTCGCCGAGCGCGCGGCCGAGCGAGAGGAATACCGCGCCCACGATGCCCGAGCGCGAATAAGGGAGGCTCACGCCGCGCACGACCTCCCATCTCGTCGCGCCGAGGGCGTACATCGCCTCCTTGAGCGGGCGGGGCACGGTGAGCAGGACCTCGCGCGTGATCGTCGTGATGTAGGGCAGGATCATGAAGGCGAGGATGAGCCCCGCCGTCAGCATGCCCACGCCGTAGGGGGCGCCGAGGGCGCGCATCGCGGGCACGAGGAGGAAGATGCCCATGAGGCCGAGGATCACGCTCGGCACCGCGGCCAGGAGTTCGATGGCGAACATGAGTACCTCGGCGAGGCGCTTCGGCGCGAGTTCGGTGAGGAAGACCGCGGCGCCGACGCCGAGGGGGACGGCGATCAGCAAGGCGAGCAGCGAGGAGACGGCCGTGCCGTACAGGAACGGGAGGGCGCCGAACACGTCGGCCACCGGATCCCAGTCGGAGGTCCAAAGAAAGGTGAGGCCGAACGTCTTCCAGGTCTCGGCCGACTCGCGGGCGAGCTGCCAGGCCAACGCGGCGGTCGCGAGGAGGATGATGCCGGCGAAGCCGGCGATGACGCGGCGGAAAAGACGGTCCCCGGCTCTCTCTCGAGAGCCGGGGACCGTGCGTACGCGGTCGAGGACCGCGGTCGCCATGCTTACTTGATGGTCTCGATGGTCTTGGCGACCATCGCGATCACGGAATCAGGCAGGGGGGCGTAGCCGAGCGTGGACGCCATCCCCTGGCCGTCCTTGAGCATCCACTTGAGGAATTCCTTGAGGACCGCGCCCTTGTCGCCGGCGTTCTTCTCGTAAACCAGCATCCAGGTGAAGGTGGAGACCGGGTACGCCTCGGCCCCCGCGGCGTCCGTGATGGACACGCGGTAGTCTTTCGGCATCTTGACGCCCGCCGCGGCGGCCGTCACGGACGGTATGGCCGCCTTGACGAACTTGCCGGATTTATTGAGAACCGACGCGTAGGCGATGGCGTTCTGCTTCGCGTAGATCAGCTCGACATAGCCGAGGGAGTTCGGCGTGAGCTTCACCAGGCCGGCGACGCCCTCGTTGCCCTTGCCGCCGAGGCCGATAGGCCACTTGACGGCGGTGGCGACTCCGACCTTCGTCTTCCACTCCGGGCTCACCTTGGCGAGGTAGTCCACCCAGCAGTAGGTCGTGCCGGACCCGTCCGAGCGATGCACGACGGTGATGGCCGCGTCGGGCAGCGCCGCGCCGGGATTGAGCTTGACGATGGCCGGGTCGGTCCAGCGCTTGATCTTCCCGAGGAAGATATCCGCGAGGACGGGGCCCGACAGCTTCAGGTCCGAAACGCCCTTGAGGTTGTAGGCGGGCACCACCGCGCCGAGCACGGTCGGGATGTGCAGGATGCTCGCGTCCGTCTTCATCAGCTGCTCCTCGGTCATCGGACCGTCGGTGGCGCCGAAGTCGACGGTGCGCTCCGTGATCTGCCGGATGCCCCCGCCGGAGCCGATGGACTGGTAGTTGATCTGCAGCTCGGGCTTGACCTTATGGTATTCGTCGAACCACTTGGAGTAGATCGGGTAGGGGAAGGTCGCACCCGCGCCGTTGACGGTCTTCATCTGGGCCGCGGCGGGGGCCGCGAGCAGGACGGCGAAGGCGAGGAACTTGGGGATCCGGGTCATGAGTTTCTCCATGGAGACAGAATATAGGTCCGATGTGACGAACGCGTGACGACCATGTTATGGCGGGGTGACGCCGCGCGCTTAGAAATTCACCTGCAGCTGCAGGCGCATGCGGCCGCCCTTTTGACGGTTGGCGCGGGCGGCGTCGTCCTGGAAGGCGCGGTCCTCCCGCGAGTAGGCGGCCGTGAGCTCGAGCGCCTTGTGGAGCTGCCATTCGATTCCGCCCTCGACCTGCCGGACGAGGTAGCGCCGCGCGTCGGTCTCATGCTTCTTGCCGCCCTCATAGTACTGGGCGCGGACGAACGGCGTGACGACCTGTCCGGACCGACGGAGCATGTACATGACCTGCGCGTAGCCGCCCTGCAGGTGCTTGTTCTCCACGCGGCGCGTGACCGGATCATACTCGGGGCCGACGCCGAAGTTGTATTCGGCCTGAAAGCCCAGGGGCTGGGGATAGACGATGAAGCTCGCCGCGGCGCGGCGGTCGTGGTGCTCGAAGTCGCCGCGTACGGTCGCGCTGGTGCGCTGGGCGGCGGGGACGACGTATCGCCCCATATACCCTTGCACGCCCGCCTCGATGTACTGCCCGCCCTCGGTGCGGAAAGGGTAGGCGACGCGGCCCACGACGTGCATGCTGTCGTTGGCTTCGTGCTTGTTCGCCGTCTGCCCGTTGTAGACGCCGAGGCCGACCACGCCGTAGTCGCCGGTGCCCTTGAGCCCGGAGGAGACGAGCGCCGACAGGCGCTTGCGGGTGTCCGCGGGCGCCCAGTAGAAGAAGACGCCGAGGTCGCGCTCGTTGGCGACGGCGCTGTTGAGGGCGTCGTTGCGGTCGAGCGAGAGGCGGTTCTGGCTCGATTGCAGGTTCTCGAAGCCGTAAGGGATCTTGCTCTGGCCCACGCGGAAGCGGAACTCCTTGGCCGCGTCCACCGAGAGGTCCGCGTAGAAGTCGCGCAGCTGCGCGAAGTGCTGAGCCGTCGCGGAGGCGTCCGTGGCGAAGTCGGGCTGTATATAGAGGTAGACGCGCTCATGCACGTCGCCGCTGATGACGAGGCGCGCGCGCCGGAGGAAGACCGAGCTGTTCGGGGCCATCGACTTGTCGCACTGCTCGCATTTCAGGTTCTCATTGTTCTCGAGCAGGCGGTTGTAGCGGACCTGGGCGTAGCCGCGCAGCGAGATCTTCTCGAACCAAGCCTTGTCGGACTCCGGCGCCTTCACGGCGGCCTCGAGCTTGAGCAGGCGCTCTTCGACGGTCGGGACGGGAGCCTCCTGAGCGACAGCGAAGGCGGGGAGCAGCAGCAGCGCGGCGAATAGCGAGGGGAGGAGTCTTTTCATGCAACGATGCTATCGCATCGGAAGCGCGCGCGCCCCGCCGTCCGGTCAAATCCGCGTGACGAACGCGTGACACGAACCGGCTCCTCCGGAACTTCTCATCCATGGCACACTTGACAAACCGAGCCCGCCATGATATTCTCCACGCGATGAATTTCGCGAAGTGCCTGCTGGTCGCCCTCGCCCTCTGGATGCCGGCCGCGTCTTTCACGGCGGCGGCCGCGAACGTCGCCGTGGAGCACGCGGCTCCCTGCGCGGAAGCTCCCGCGGTCGAGGAGGTCTCGGAGCAGAACGAGATGTTCCTCCCCGCGCGCGTGACGCCGGTCGCGATCCCGACCCTGCACACCTTCGATCATTTCAGCCAGCGCGCGCTCGACGGCCACGTCGCCGAGCTTATCATCCCGCCTCCCAACCCCGCCTCCCAGCCGCGCTGACCGGGCTCCCGCCCGGTCGTTGACGCCGCCCGCAACCCAACCCCTCGTTGAAGGGGAGCCCGGATACGCATGTCCGGAGAACCGACCGCCGTTGATATCAGGAGACACGCGCCCATGCAGAAGCTGATCGAAGGCATCCACCAATTCCAGTCGCACCACTTCGCCACCCAGCGCGAGCTGTTCGAGCGCCTGGCGGACGGCCAGCACCCCGAGGCGCTGTTCATCACCTGCTCGGACTCGCGCATCAACCCCAACCTGATCACCCAGACCGAGCCCGGGGACCTGTTCATCCTGCGCAACGCCGGCAACATCATCCCGCCGCACGGGGCCGCCAACGGCGGAGAGGGGGCGACCATCGAGTTCGCGGTGGCGGGCCTCGGGGTGCAGGATATCGTCGTCTGCGGACACTCCCATTGCGGCGCGCTCAAGGGCCTGCTCAAGCCGGAGTCCCTTCAGGACATGCCCGCGGTCGCGTCCTGGCTGTCCCACGCCGAGGCGACGCGGCGGATCATGCGCGAGAAATACGCCGATCGCACCGGAGCGGCTCAGTTGACGACCGCCATCGAGGAGAATGTCCTCGTCCAGCTGGAGAACCTGCGCACCCATCCCGCCGTCGCCTCCAAGCTGTCCTGCGGCAAGATGAAGCTGCACGCCTGGGTGTACAAGATCGAGACCGGCCAGGTCTTCGCGTATGACTCGGAGCACGGCCAGTTCGTCCCGCTCGCCGAAGGCTCCGCCGTGCCCGCCGCCGCCGCGCAGCTGGCCCGCGCCATCTGAACCTCTGACGTCACCAGGAAACACGACATGAAAAACACGATGCTCGAGAGACTGAAGCTGTTCATGAATCCCTTCGATTGCCGCTATGAGGACATGACGAAGGAAAACTGGCCGCTGATCGCCCTGCGCGACTCGAGCGCCGGCCTGGTCGTGGCCATGATGGCGATCCCGATGGCGATGGGATTCGCCATCGCCTCCGGCCTGAGGCCGGAGCACGGCATCCTGGCGGGCGCCGTCGCCGGCCTGATCGGGGCGCTGTTCGCCGGGTCCAAGTACAACGTATACGGGCCGGTGGCGGCGCTGATCCCGATCATCGCCGGCATCATGGCGAAGTACGCCACCCCGGAGGACCCTTACGCGGGGCACTCCTACCTGGTGCTGATCTGCGTCCTCTCCGGCCCCATGCTCATGCTCCTCGGGCTGTTCGGCTGGGGCAGGATCGGGAACCTGGTCCCGCATTCGGTGGTCGTGGGCTTCAGCGTCGGCATCGCCGTCACCATCGCGCTGACGCAGCTGGGGGAGGTCCTGGGTCTGAAGGCCGCGGTCACGGGCAGCTTCCTGGAGAAGTTCCGGATCATATGGGCGAACCTGGACCAGGCCAAGGGCTCGGCCATGTTCCTGGGGCTCTCGACGTTCCTGATCATCCGCGTGCTCCTGAACATCTCCCTTTATATTCCGGCTCCGCTGCTGGCGCTCGGCGCGGGGACGGTCATGTCGGCGACCATCTTCGCCAAGGACGGCCTGACCTTGGTCAAGACCAAGTACGGGGATATCCCGACGGACTTCCTCAAGGTCACCCCGCCGGCCCTTCCCTCCTGGGACCTGCCGGTGCTGGGCGAGCTGGCCTTCTACGCGCTGGCCTTCGCCTTCGTCTGCGGCTTCGAGAGCATACTGGCGGCGCGCATGGCCGACCGCCTGGCCGACAACAAGGGGACGCCGTACAACCCGGACAAGGAGTTCTGGGGGCAGGGCCTGATCCAGGCTTTCGTGCCGATGCTCAACGGGATGCCCCTCTCCGGCGCCCTGGCGCGAACCGCGACCAACATCAAGCTCGGGGCGGCGACGCCCCTCTCCGGGATCATGAAGTTCGTGTTCAAGCTGCTGCTGGCCTATTTCCTGGCGGACTACCTGGAGCTGGTGCCCATGGCCTGCATCGGCGGCATCCTGATCTGGGTCGCGGTGAACATGGTCAAGCCGACCGAGATCAAGCAGGTCTGGGCCCACAATCGGGCCCACTTCTGGCTCATGGTCTATACCGCCGTGATGGTGGTCGCCACGAACTTCCTGGCCGGGGTGCTCTCGGCCATGGCCATCTACGGGGTGTTCCACCGGTGGTTCGAGGACCACGGAGCCGCCCCGGGCGAGCCTCACCACGGAGCGCCGGGCAAAATCGAAAAGGAGATCACCCATGCATCGCGATAAAACTTTGATCGTCGCTCTGGCCGGGACCCCGGCGGACGCGGGGCTCATGCGCTACACGGCCATGGTGGCCAGGCAGCATGGCATCGGCAAGGTCGGCTTCGTCCATGTGCTCGCCTCCTCCGCCGCCGCCGGCGATCAGGAGCGGGTCCGCGCCGAGCTCAAGGCGCAGGCCGCCCCGCATGCGGACGGCCTGCCCGCGTCCGCCCATGTGTCCTACGACGTGCTCTCGGGCCCGCTGACGGACCAGCTCCTGGCCTTCGTGGCGGAGAAGAAGGCGGACATCCTGCTGGTGGGCCACCGCCGGGAGATACCCGGGCGACGCGCCTTGGCGCGGCGGTTGGCCATGAAGGCGCCCTGTTCGGTCTGGGTGGCGCCCGACGGCGCGCCGGCCGAAGTGCGCCGCATCCTCGTGCCCATCGACTTCTCCGAGCATTCGGCCGACGCTCTGCGCACGGCCGTCGCCCTCGCCAAGCTGGGCGGAGGCGCTCAATGCGTGCCCATCCACATCCGCTTCAACGAAGCGGTCTCGACTTACGAGGGCTACGACCAGGTCCTGCGCGGCGAGGAGGAGGCCGAGTACCGGCGCTTCATCGCCGGCGTCGACTGCCGCGGCGTCGAGATGACGCCGCTCTTCGAAGAGGGGGCGAACGTCTCTCAGACCATCCGCCGCGCCGCGGAGCGCGTCGGCGCGGACCTCATCGTCATGGCGACGCGCGGACGCAGCCGTTCTTCGGCCATCCTCCTGGGAAGCGTCACCGAGGAGCTGATCATCGAGACGCACGTGCCGCTTCTCGCCGTCAAGCACTTCGGCGCCCGCCTCGGCGTGCTCGAGGCGCTTCTCGACAAACGCTTCCTCCTGAAGGGGGACATCCACACGGGCTGAGACATGCGAAGAAAACCATCGAACCGTCCGCGCTCCGCGCTCGTCCGCCTCACGGCGGGCCTCGCGCTGGCCGTCCTGTCGATCCTCCCGGCGGGCGCGCAGATCATCTGGACGCCTCCGGACGTGACGGCTGAGATGCTGACCAAGGCCGGGTACGAGCGGGTGCCTCCGGACGAGGTGGCGGTCGCCGATTTGACCGGCTTCGCCGAGCGCCTCGACGAGCTTCGGAGGAACGACGGCATACGGAGGGAGGACATCGCCCTCATCCGCGTCGTGATCCGCGGCCAATGGTTCCTTTCCGCCGAGACCACCGCCAAGGAAAAGGCGGCGTCCCTCGGCGCCAACTTCCTCGTCCTGGAGGCCTCCTTGGGAGGGGAGGAGTACGTCGGCTCCTCACGCATGTACCGCGCGGTCCGCCTCCAGCGCTATAACGGCCTGGCGGTCTTCACCCGCTCCCGGGAAGCCGTCGAAGGTCCGCGCGCGAGCCGGTCCGAGTCCGTCGCGCCGGCCGGGCCCGCCTTCGGGCCTCTGAAGAAGGCGGCTCCCGCGGAGGCTCCCTCCGCGGAGGAAGAATTAGCCTGGCTTTGGCACGACCGGCAATTCATACTGTCCCACCGGCTCGGCGTGGATCTGTCCAGCATCGCCGACCCGGCCTGGAGGGATCTGGAGCACACGGTTCGCGCGCGCTTTCCGAAGGCGGAACACGAAAAGCTGGTGGCCTGCTACCAAAGCGGCGCCGAGATCACCCTCGACCTGAAGAAGAAGACCCTGTGGCCGTCGTGCTGACGGGCGCCCGGATCGCGCTCCTCTCCTTCGCCGTCGGCGGCCCCGCGGCGGCCCAGCCGATACCGCCGCTCGTGGAGCTCCAGACGATCCACGACGGGAAGCTGTCCAGCCTGCCGGTGGGCGCGGTCGGCGTGGGTAATTGCTTTTCGCCCGTGGCGCTGCGGGAGATGAAGGAGGTGGCCGTCCTCACGGTCTCCGTCAACGGCCCTTGGGAAAGGTCCGCCGAGCACCTCGCCAAGCAGAAGGCGGCCGAGGCGGGGGCGAACTGCCTTCAGCCTCTCGCCTCCTACGGCCCCGAGGAGCACTACCCGGTCGTCCGCCAATACCGGGCCTTCCTGGTCACGACCAGCATCACCACCATCGACGGAACCTTCCGGCTACCCGCGTCGCCCAAAGCCTTCGAGCCGCCGCCTCAGCCCCCGGCGCCGCTCGCCGCCGCCTTTCCCGCGCCGGCCCCCGCGGCGCCGCCCGAGCCGGCCGGGGAGGAGCTCCTGCTCGCGCGCTCCCCCGAGTCGGAGGAATCCCTATGGGTCGAAGGCCCCCACATCATCGCCCACGAGATCGTGCTCGATCTTCGCAAGATCACCCCGCGCGGCTGGGAAAGCATCCGAAGGGATGTCGGGAAATTCTTCCCGGCGTCCGATTTCGAGACGCTGAAAAAGGCCAGGCGCGAGGGGGGGAGCGTCTCCATCGATCTGCGAAAAAGGACGATCGACCTGCTGGGAGACGATTTCTAGGCCGCGCGCAGGGAGAAGAAGAAGGACGAGCCGCCGGGCTGACGGCTCTCGACCCAGACGCGGCCCCCCTGCGCCTCGACGAGGTGCTTCACGATGGCGAGCCCGAGGCCGGTGCCTCCCGCTTCGCGTGAGCGGCTCTTGTCGACGCGGTAGAAGCGTTCGAAGATCCGCGAGAGGTCCTCGACGGGGATGCCCACGCCGGTGTCGCGCACGGACACGACGGCCTCGGCATCCCACGCCTCGAGCGAGATCTCCACGCGGCCTCCGGGCTCGGTGTACTTGATCGCGTTGTCGATGAGGTTCGCGAGGATCCGGCGAACCTGCTCGGCGTCGGCGAGCCCGGTCAGCGGGCCGCCGGGCAGCGTCGCCAGCGTGACGCCCCGGTCCGCGGCGGCGGGGGCGAAGCGCCGCGAGACGTCCACGGCCAGGGCGCGAAGATCCGTCGGGGCGAGCGACGGCTGACGATGGCCGGATTCGATGGAGGAGAGGTCGAGCAGGTCGTCGACGAGCTGGGAGAGGTGCACGGCCTGCTCCTCGATCGTTTTGAGGAATCCGAGCCGGTTCTCCTTGTCGTCGATCGCGCCCTCACGAAGGGTCTCGGCGAAGCCTTTGATCGACGACAGGGGGGTGCGCAGCTCGTGGCTGACGTTCGCCACGAAATCGCGCCGCACCTGCTCGAGCCGGCGCAGGCGCGTGATGTCGTGCAGCACGACGAGGGCGCCGGCCGCGCGGCCTTCCTGGAGGAGCGGGGCGGCGTGGGCGTCGAAGACGAGCTCCTCGGGCGAGAAGAGCCTCAGCTCGCGAGCCGCGGGCGCGCCGCCGCGCAGGACCTCGCCCACGAGCTCGGCGAGGCCGTGGTGGCGCAGGCTTTCGAGATGGCCGCGGCCTCGCGCCTGCGCCGGGTCGATGCCGAGCAGGCGCGACAGCGCGGGATTGACGAGAAGGATGCGCCCCTCCGCGTCCACGGCGACCACGCCCTCGGCCATTTGATCGAGCACCGCGGCGAGGCGGCTGCGGTCGCGCGAAAGCTCGCCGACCGTCTCCTCGACGCGGGCGGCCAACGCGTTGAGCGTCTCGCCGAGCAGGGCGCGCTCGTCGCCTCCGAGGGGGCCGCGCACCCGGGCGCCGTAATCGCCCGCCGCGAGGCGGCGCGCCACGGCGGCCATCTCCTCGAGCGGCCGGCCCGCGGCGCGGGCCAGAGGCCAGGCGAGCAGGAGCGTCGCGACGAAGACCGCCAGCGCCGTCCACAGAACGAAGCGCCGCGCCCGGGAAACCCGGTGCGCGACCTCGGTGAGGGGAAGGGACAGGCGAACGACGCCCCGGACCGCGCCGCCCGGCCCGAAGGCCGGCGCGGCGGCGTAAAGGTGATGCGCGCCGAGCGTGGCGGAGCGCCGCACCGCGCTCGCCTCGCGGCCGTCGAGGGCGGACGCGACCTCGGGCCGGGCCCGGTGGTTCTCCGCGTGCGACAGGCCCTCCGGATCGAGGCTCGAGTCGCCGAGCACCGCGCCGTCCGGAGAGATCACGGTCGCGCGGCATTCGCAGGCGGCCCCGATCGCGTCAGCGACGAGCGGGGCCTCCCGGGCGGCGAGGCGGGCCTGAACGAGGAGCGAGCGCGTCAGATCGCCGGTCAGCTCCCGCCCCAGGGTCTCCGCGAAGGCGAGCCCCAACGCCCCGATCGCGGCGGCCAGAAGCCCGCCCACGGCCAGCGCCAGGCGGGGGGCGAAACGGCCCGCCGGGCGGCTCATGCCCCGTCCTTGATCCGGTAGCCCACGTTCTTGACGGTCGCGATGAGCGGCCCTTCGAGGCCCAGCTTCTCGCGCAGCCGCGCCACGTGCTGGTCGATCGTGCGCGTGTCGATCTCCATCGAGCGGTCATAGCCCCAGACCTTCTCCAGCAGGACGTCGCGGGATAACGCGCGCCCGGAGGCCGAAAGGAGCAGCTTGAGGAACTCGAACTCCTTCGTGGTCAGGGCGACGGGCTTGCCGCGGACGGAGACCTCATAGCGCTCGGGATCGAGGACGATGCCGCCCGCGCGCAGCACGCTGCCGGGCCCGGAGTCCGCGGCGGGAGCGGCCCGGCGCAGCAGCGCCTTCACGCGGGCGACGAGCTCGCGCACGCCGAACGGCTTGGTCACGTAATCGTCCGCGCCGAGCTCCAGGCCGAGCACCCGGTCCATCTCCTCCTTGCGCGCGGTCAGCATGAGCACGGGAACGCGGGATTCCCGCCTGACGACCTTCAGGAACTCGAAGCCGTCGAGCTTGGGCATCATCGCGTCGAGCACGACGAGGTCGGGGCGCTCCTTGCGCAGGGCGGAGAGCCCCGCCTCCCCGTCGGCGGCGGTCAGGACGCGCCAGCCCTCCTTCTCGAGGTTGTACTTCAGGAGCTTGACCAGGTTCTTATCGTCCTCGACCACGAGGAGTTTTTCGCGCGCCACGACGACATGGTTCCATTTCACGCCTCAGGAGTCAACGCCTCAAAGGGCTCCCCGCATTGCGGGGGGCAGGGCGCATGGGCTATCATCTCCGGGCCGTCACGCGTTCGTCATCTGTTCGTCTGACCGATTTTACGCAGAGAGGACCCGCCCATGGCCTTCAGCTTCATCCCCAAAGACGAGAAATTCTTCGAGCTGTTCGAGGCCCAGGCCGTGCACAGCGTCGCCGCCGCCAAGCTGTTCCGCGAGATGGCTCAGAAGTGGAGCCGCGAAACGGCCTCCTTCGATAAGCTCCGCGACATCGAGCACGAAGCGGACATCACCACTCACGACATCTACGAGAAGCTCAACCGGACGTTCGTGACGCCCTTCGACCGCGAGGACATCCGGGAGCTCGCCAGCGAGCTCGACACCATCACCGACCTCATCGAGTCCGCCGGCCAGCGCATGTTCCTCTACCAGATCGACAGAAGCACCGAGGACCTCGTTCAGCTCACCGACATCCTGTGGCAGGCGACCGAGAACGTGCGCAAGGCGATCAAGGAGCTGCAGAACCCGGAGAAGACGCGCCACGTCATGGACTACTGCATCGAGATCAACCGCCTCGAGAACGCGGGCGACCACGCCCTCGGCGTCGCGATCGGCAAGCTGTTCCAGGGCAAGCCGGATCCTCTTGAGGTCATGAAGTGGAAGGAGATCTACGAGACGATCGAGCACGCCATCGACAAGTGCGAGGACGTCGCGCACACGCTCGAGACGATCCTCGTCAAGCAGGCCTAAGGCCGTGGAGCATCACGTCTCCGCGTCGGTCCTGTTCGTCATCCTGCTCGCGTATGTGTTCGACTTCCTGAACGGGATGAACGATGCGGCGAACTCGATCGCCACCGTCGTCTCGACCCGGGTCCTCTCGCCCAAGCACGCGGTGATCTGGGCCGCGTTCTTCAATTTCGCCGCCTTCGCGGTCTTCGGCGTGCACGTGGCGAACACCATCGGCAAGGACCTCGTAGACCCCGCGATCATCGATACCGCGGTCGTGGCGGGGGCGTTGGTCGGCGCGAGCCTGTGGTCCTGGATCACGACCGTGTTCGGCATTCCCATCTCGTGCTCTCACTCTTTGATCGGCGGTTTGGTCGGCGCCGGCATCTCGAAGGCGGGCACGGGCGTGCTGCAGTACGAGAAGCTCAAGATGACCGTGGCCTTCATCTTCCTGTCCCCGATGATCGGCATGCTCTTCGGCTTCCTCCTGATGGTCACGGTGTTCTGGGTGTACCGGCACAAGGCGCCGGCCCAGGTGGATCGAACCTTCCGCGTCGGCCAACTCGTCTCCGCCGCGCTGTACAGCCTCTCGCACGGCGGCAATGACGCTCAGAAGACGATGGGGATCATCGCGGTGCTGCTGTATTCCAACGGCCTGCTCGGAGAAAAGTTCTACGTCCCGACCTGGGTCGTGCTCAGCTGCCATGCCGTCATCGCCTTGGGAACGCTGATGGGAGGCTGGAAGATCATCAATACCATGGGCAACAAGGTCACCAAGCTCAGACCGGTCGGGGGCTTCTGCGCCGAGACCGGAGCGGGCCTCTCGATCATCATCTGCTCCTACTTCGGCATACCGGTTTCGACCACGCACACCATCACCGGCGCCATCGTCGGCGTGGGCTCGACCCAGCGCCTATCGGCCGTGCGCTGGGGCGTGGCTGGACGCATCGTCTGGGCGTGGTTCCTCACGATCCCCTTCTCCGCGATCTGCGCCGCGCTGACCTATCAGCTCGTCAAGCACGTTTTCTAGGAGAGGCGGCGCAGGACGCACGGGGGCAGCGACCACGCCAGGACGGCGCTCGCGCTCGCGGCCTTCTTCGTCTCGAGCAGCAGCGCCTGGGCCTTCTTGAGGCCGACGATCGTGCGCGAGGAGCTCCCCGTCATGAGCCAGCCGATCACCTTGGACAGATGCGGCTCGTGCCCCACGAGGATCACTCGCTCGCCATCGAGGCCCGATAGCCAGCCCGCGAGGCTTGCGGGGGAGCGGTGAGGGAGGAGGAAGTTGGTCTCCACCAACGGCGCGCCCAAGGCCTTCGCG
This sequence comes from Elusimicrobiota bacterium, assembly GCA_030696455.1. Classification (GTDB taxonomy): domain Bacteria; phylum Elusimicrobiota; class Elusimicrobia; order UBA1565; family UBA9628; genus GWA2-66-18. The sequence continues at coordinate 12,472 of JAUYSH010000060.1, read as the reverse complement.
GCGATGTCCGCCGTTTCCTTGGCGCGGGCCCAGGGGCTCGTCGCGACGAGGTCCGCCGTCTCGACGAGCTTGGCGAGGCCCTTCGCGGCCTCGCGAGCCCGCTTGCGCCCGTCCAGCGTCAAAGGGCGCTCCGAGTCCGGCCGCCCGGTGCGGGCCCACTCCTCGCGCTCTCCGGCCGGCGCGTGCCGCAGGAAAATGATCTCCATGGGCGATATGATATCCTAAAACCGAGATGAGCCGACTCGAGGACTTCACGGAGCTCCTGTTCCGCAAGCTCGCCATCGACGACCTTCGCTTCGTCGAGATCGAATGCAAGAAACGCGTCGCCCCGGAGGAAGCCGGGGACCTGCGCGACTGGCTGCTCGACCGCAAGGGCGTCAAGCATCAGAAGAGCGCCTTCTTCTTCGATCAGTTCCTCGACACGCCGTCCTTCGACCTCCTCAAGAAGGGCGCGAGCCTGCGCCTGCGCTATAAGAAGAACGGCACCGCCGTCTATCTTCAGTACAAGGGCCCCGGCTTCACCAAGGACGGCCTGCTGTACCGCTCCGAGTTCGCCTCCGAACGCCTTACCAAGCTCGTGCGAGAGGAGAGCCACCACGACATCGTGAAGTTCACGGATTTCAGCGTGGACGCGATCCTGAAGGACCACTCGAGCGCGGAGATGGGGGCCGCGATGCGCCGGCATCTGGGGGCGCGCACGGTGCGCCGCATCACGAGCGGCCCGATCATCGCGCTCTACCAGAAGGAGAAGTTCGAGGTGGACCTGGGCAGCGCGTTCCTCGAGCCCTCGCTCGACCGCGTCTCCGCGTTCTACATCGCCAAGCGCGGCCTGCACGCGCTCTCGACCTTCTGCGAGTTCGAGAATGAGATCAAGGCCGAGGGGGGATCGCTCGAGGACAAGCTCGAGCACCTCGACGAGATGCTCGACTTCAACCGCGCGGTCGAGAAGAAGTTCGACCTGCGGCGCGAGCCGCTCGACAAGTACCACCGCTGCGCGTCGTTCTTCTTGAAATAGCCCGAAGCGGCCGTCGGGCAGAACAGCCGGAACAAAGCATCCCCATTACCCCCAGCGCTGGAGGTAATGGGGATTGTTGATTTCAGCGAAACAGCTTGCGCGCGTTCGCCATCTCCATCGGGTGCATCTCCGTGTCGCCCGCGGCGCGCTTGCTCAGCCAGAGGGTCTTATCCTTGGCGGCGAACAGGGCGGCGTACTGGGCCTCATTCGGGTTGAAGAGGATCTGGACCACGCCGTGCTGATGGTTCACCGCGCGCACGACCACGTTCTGCATGATGGTCGCGGTCACCTCCTCCTGACGGGTCTTGTCCTTGTCGCCCATCTCCGCCGTGAAGGTCACCAGGATGTCGACGCGGTCGCCGGGCTCGATGAAGGCGAGCTGATGCGAAGGGAACGGCAGGGCCACGGCGCGATAGCCGGCCGGAAAGGCCGGGGCCTTGCTGTCGGCGGCGAGGACGGGTGAGGCGGCGAGGACGGTCGAGGCGGCGAGGACGAGGACGACGGCCAGCGAGCGGATGTTCATGAGGGGCACCTCCGTGCGCCCTCAGTATACCCGGACCGCGTGAGGAACCGGTTAACGGAGATTAAAACTTCGGTAAAAGGTCAGGCCTTCGGAACGAGGGGCGCGGCCGGGGCCTTGGTCCGGTCGGCGAGCGCGGTGTCGCGGTAGTCCGAGCGCGCGAGCGCCTCGAAGAAGGTCTGAGAGCGCACGAGCGCCGCGCCCGGTCCGGGGGTCACGCGGGCGTAGGAGCCGTCGGGCTTGAGCTGCCAGGCCTTCTGGTTGTCGGTGAGGCCCTTGCCCAGGATGGTATCGCGCACATAGCGCTTGAGCTGGAGGTCCTTGACCGGGAAGGCGACCTCGTAGCGCGAGTAGAAGTTCCGCGGCATCCAGTCCGCGCTCGACAGGTACATCTTTCGCGCGCCTCCCGCCCGGAAATAATAGATGCGGCTGTGCTCGAGGAAGCGGTCCACGACGCTGACGACGCGGATGTTCTCGGACATGCCCGCGATGCCGGGGCGCAGGCAGCAGATGCCCCGCACGAGCAGCTCGATCTTGACGCCGGCGTTCGAGGCGTCATAGAGCGCCTCGACGATCTCCGGGTCCTGCAGGGAGTTCATCTTCGCGATGATGTGACCCTTGCCGGTCTCCCTGAAGAACTTCGCCTCCTCGCGGATGAGGTGGATCATCTCGTCGTGCAGGTTGACGGGCGCGATGAGAAGCTCCTTGAGCCCCTCGGGACGTCGCCCCTTGGCCAAGGCCTCGAAGTAGGCGAGGCCCTCGCGGCCGATGCCTTCGTCGGCGGTGAGCAGGCCCAGGTCGGTGTACTGCCGCGCGGTGACCGGGTGATAGTTGCCGGTCCCGAGATGCGTGTAGGCGCGCTCGACGCCGTCCTCCTCGCGCACGATCGAGGTCACCTTCGAGTGCACCTTGTAGCGCCCGAGGTGAGGCACGACCTTCACGCCGGCCTTGCGCAGCTCCTCGGCCCAGCGAAGATTATTGAGCTCGTCGAAGCGCGCCTTGATCTCGATGTAGGCCGTGACCTTCTTGCCCGCCGCCGCCGCGGCCTTGAGCGCGGCCATGATCGGGGAGTCGAGGCTCGTGCGGTAGAGGGTGTGGTAGATGCGCTTGACGCCCGCGTCGAGCGACGCCGCCTCCAGGAACTTGACCACGATGTCGAAGGCGTCGTACGGGTGATGGAGGAGGATGTCCTTGCGCCTCACGATCTCGAAGGCCGACGAGGGCTTGCGGAAGGGCGCCGGCACCTGGGGCTCGATGGGCGGATAGCGCAGGCCCGGCTTGGGCGCGTCGATGCGGGCGAGCGTGCGCATGTCGAGCGGGAGGTCGAATCGGTACAACGAGGAGGAGTCGAGGCCGAGCGCGGTGGCGAGGAACAAGGCGCCTTCGGAATAGGCGGGGGAGTCCACCTCGAGCCGGACGACCTTCGCGTGGACGCGGCGGTTGACGGCCTCGAGGATCTGGTCCTCCAGGGTCTCCTCGTCGTCGGGACGCCATCTCAGGTCCGCGTCGCGGATGATCTTGAACGGGAAGGTCTCGATGACCTCGCGGTCGGGGAAAAGGTCCTCGGCGCGGTCGGCGATCCAGCGCTCGACGAGGGCATAGCGCTTCACGCCGTCCTTCGTGGGCAGCGAGATCAGGCGCCCCTCGCGGTCCTCGATGGTGATGACGGCGTACTCGCGCGGGAAGCGAACGAACACGTGCAGCCGGGCGCTGGCGAGCGCGGGCGGCGGCTCCGGGTAGCGTCGAAGGATCACGCGCAGCTTGGGAAGGCGCTCCTGGACCTCCGTGTCGGGCGCGCGCTCCTCGAGGAATTCGGAGATGATCTCCACGCCTTCGGCGCGAAGCGCCGCGAGGATATCGCGCAGAACCTCGGCCTGGCGCGACTTCTGGCGCAGGGCGTGCTCCCGGATCTGGGCGAGGACCTGGCGCGCCGTCATGCCGTCCAGGAAGCGGTGGCCGGCGCTGCGCCGGGCGATCTTGCCGATCTCGGCCACGCGGGTCATGAAGAACTCGTCGAGGTTCGAGCTCACGATGGTCGCGAAGCGCAGTCGTTCGAAGGCGGGCACGGTCGCGTCCGCCGCCTCGGACAGGACGCGGTCGTTGAAGGCGAGCCAGGACAGGTCGCGGTTGAAGAATCGCTCGGCCGCCTTGAGGCCGACGGCCTGGGGGGCGGTCACGGCGGGGGCCGCGTCGACCTTGAGAGGAACGATTTTTGAACGAGCCATAGAAGAGGACTTCTTGGCCATTTTACCTCTTATGAGCGGGTCCGGGACAGCTTCGAGGCGACGGCCACCTGGAGCAAGGCCATCGCGCCGAGGCCGGCGCCGACGAGCCCGAACGCCGCGTAGGCGCTCGCACCCACGGCGAACGCGCCGGCCATCAGCCCCTTGAGGCACACCGAGGCCGTGCTCGTGCCGACGCGCGCCACCGAGACGACGCGGCCCATCATGCCGGGCGGAGTCAGCTCGCCCATGTCGCGAAGCAAAGACAGCTCCGCGCAGGCGTTGAACAGCCCGAAGGCGACGGCGCCGGCGAGCATAGGCCACAAGGAGCCGGGGATCCAGGCGAGCGCGAGGGCCGCCGTGCCGGCCGCCCCGAGCAGCACCCAGCCGCGCGTCGGGAGACGCCGGCCCCAGCGCGCGTAGAGCAACGCGCCGACGACGCCGCCCGCGCCGAACGCCGCCCCTATCCAGCCGGCGGACGCCGCGTTGTTGAGCACCGCCTTCGCGAAGAACGCCGACCAGACCTTGCGCAGGGGGAAGAGATTGAACAGCGCCAGGCCGAGGACGGAGGCGAGCAAGGCGCGGTCCGAAGCGACATGCCGCCAGCCGTTCCAGTCGAGCCAGGACGGATTCTTCTCGCCGCGAGACTTCGCCGGGCCGACGAGCCGCGCCGGCACCAGCGTGTACAGGAGCGCCGCGGCCGCGAAGCCGAAGGGGATGGCGGCATGCGCGGCGAAGCCCTTATCGCCCAGGAGAAGCGCGCCGAGCATCAGGGGACCGATGACGGCCGCGAGATCGAAGGTGAACTCGTAGCTCGCGTTGAGGCGGTCGAGCTCCGCGCGGTCGCCGTCGGCGAGGCCCAGGGGCAGGGCGTGAACGGCCGTGTCGATGAACCCGCGCACGAAGGCGTCGAGCGTGTAGGCGGCAAGCGCCACCGGCAAGGTCAGAAGGCCCATCGCCCACGCGATCGGAACGAGCGTGAGCGACGCGGCTCGCCCGGCCGTGGCGAGGATCAAGGTCATGCGGCTGCCGAGGCGGTCGGCGGTCCCGCCGCTGACCAAGGTCCCCAGCATATGCACCCCGGTCTCGGCCGAGGCGACCACGGCGGCCAGCGCGAGCGAGCCCGACAGCTCCGCGATCAGCAACGGCTGGATGATGTGCAGGGCGTTGTTGACGACCTGGGAGGTGAACACGCCGGCGACGAAGCCGCCGAGCGGCGCGCGGCGTCCCTTTATCGCGTCCAGAGGCAGCGCGGCTTCGATCGTCGCGCTCATCGGGCCGTCCCCGCCAGCTGAGGCTCATCCCAGGTCTTTTTCTCGACGTAGGCCCGTCGCGCGGGAACGGAGATGAGGATGCGCTCGGGAAGGATGAGGGCGGTCAGCGAGCCGCCGTAGACGCAGCCGGTGTCGAGGCCGACGGCGTTCGGGCGGACGACGGGCTGGCGCTTCGCCCAATGGCCGAACACCGCGAGCGTCCGCTGGCGGTACGCCTCGTACCAGGGCCGTCCGTCCGGAAGACGGCGGAGGTTCGTGAGCGCGGCCGCGGACTGCCACTCGAGGCCCTCGGCCGGATCGAAGCCGGCGTGGACGACCAGGAACCCGGGCCCGGAGATCGTCAGCGGGAGCTTGTCGATCCAAAGCATCGCTTGCTCGTAGAGGTCGCCGATCTGACGATAGGTGTCCGCGTCGTGAAGCTTCTCCTCCGAGCGGGTGCCCGCGCGCCAGTGGCGGCGCAGGCGCAGCTCGTGGTTGCCGAGCACGCATTCCAGATTCTTCGTCTGCATCGCCCACTCGAGGACGCCCCGGCTGTCGGGGCCCTTCGAGATCAGGTCGCCGACGCTGATGAGGCGGTCCTCAGGGGTCGCCTTCACCGCGCGCAGAAGATCTTTCAGCTCCGCGAAACAGCCGTGCACATCGCCGATGACGATCGTTCTCGCGCTCATAGTCACTCCTCCTCTCGTTCGTCCGGCGGCGTCAGGCCGTCGCGCTTCATCTTCAAGAGGTAGCGGGCGTGCGCGTCCATTATCTCGTCGCGGATGGTCCGCCCCGCCGCGGCGATCGCGTCGAAGTTGGACTCCAGATGCGCCTCGAGCTCGGCCGGCGTCGCGCCGTCGAGCGAGAGCCGGTGCGCGCGGCCCAATTGCGTGCCGACCGCGTAGGCGAAGTCTTCCTGAAGATCCCCGCTGAGCATCTTCTTGATCTTGGCGTTGAGCGGATCGATCTGGCGCGCGTAATACTCGACGCCGTCGAGGACCGCGCCGCCGGCCCGAAGCTCCCAGCCGGGAGCGTAGATCTCGGCGGCCGCGCGCATGCGCTCGGCCTCGGAGCCGTAGGGGGACTTGTACCACTCGGTGTCGGGGTCGGTCCGCGTCGCCTTGATGTTCAGCAGGATGCGGTCGAGCCCGGCCTTCTTGTCCTTCGGCGCGAGCACGACGAGGAACAGGCCGCGGAAGCCCATCGAGCCCTGACCGCGCCCGGCCTCCTCGATGAAGTAGTCGTTCAGGACGCCGTCGCCGCGGCCCGCGGCCCAGCTGTTGACGAGCGTCACGACGTCGGCGTCGTCCGCCGCGAGCGCGTTGCGCCGCATCTCCTTAGCCCATTTCTTGTTCGCTTTGAGATACGCGTTCGTGCTGACCTCGGCGGCTTCCGGCTCGATATCCTTGAGCTCGCGGACCTCCGAGAACGGGCGGTCGGGATGGCGGAACCCGCGCAGATAGCCCTTCTTCATCCGCTTGAGCACTTCCTTGTCGAGCAGGCCTTTCGCGTCCTTCTTCTGGCGCAGGGACAGGGAGACCATCAGCCGGACGAGGTCCCAGGAGTAAGGACCGACGCGCGAGCGGTCGAAGTCCACCATCGCCGCGCCCTGGCCCGACTTCGCGTAATTGTCCACATGGGGAGAGCCGTGCAGCAGAGCGCGCGGGGTGGACGCCATGTCCAGGAGCTGGGCGAAGCGGGTCTGCATGGGCAGGAGCATGTTGCGGAAGTAGAAATGCGCGCCGCGCTTTTCGTGCAGGTAGTTGCGGCGGATGTTGTCGGCGTCCCCGGCGGGGTCCTTGTCGAAAAGGTTCGCCTTGGCTCCCGGCTTCTCGTCCTTCCGGAAGGCGGCGAGAGAACCAAGCGCGCCGAAGGCCGTCGCCATCGTGTCCGCGCGGATCTCCTCCCGCGAGCGGGACGAGTCGATGACCTTGAACCCAAACTCGCGGGCCTGGGCGTCGTATTCGGCGCTCACGCGGGTCTGGAACAGGTTGAAGTTTTCGAGCGGATCGGCGGACAGCTTGGCGTCGAGGCCGGCCTCGTAGAATTTGAGGCCGTGCCGCTCCTGGGAGAGACGCGCGGCCTCGTCATCCTCGGCGTAATCCTCGGAGAGGCCGAGACGGCCTTCCGAGCGAGCGAGCACGCGGCCGATCGCGGTCTTCACGGGAAGCTTGTAGTACAGGACCAGGTCGGGCTTCGGGGCGAAGGCGTACAGCCCGCGCAGCCACTTGGCGTCCATGCCGCGCGTCCGGTCGCGCGCGAGCGCGGTGAAGAACCAGCGGTCGGCGAGCACGATCGAGCCTTCCTCGAGGGCAGGGAGGATGACCTTGTCGAGGCGGTCGGCGAGGTCCGAGGCGTGCAGCAAGGAGAAGGTCTTCGGGGTCAGGGACTGATCCTTCTTGGCTTTCTTGACCGCGCCGGAGACCATCTCGGAGGAGTTCCAGGTCGTGACCACGACTTTGAGGTCCTTGGCCTCGAGTTCGTCCTTGAGCATCTCCATCTGGGTGGACTTGCCCGAGCCGTCGAGGCCCTCGACGACGATCAAGCGGCCCGGCAGGCCATGCACGGGGGACAGGCCCGCGACGGCGCCGGCGGCGCCGAGCGCGGCGAGCTTGCGCGCGGTCCAGAGCTGCGCGCCGGCGACCGCGAGGATGCCGCCGCCGAGGAGCCAGAACGAGGCCGCCGGAGCGAGGGCCGCCGCGAAGGCGAGGCCCGCAAGGAAGCGGACCGAGAGCGAGGTCAGGTTCGCGGTGAAGCGCGCGGCGCCGACCGCGGCGCCGGCCTTGCCCTCGGGGGCGCGCGCCTGAATGGCGGCGTTCAGGGAAAGACGGGCCGCGACGTTCGCCGCGCCGAAGAGGAGGACCCCGAGCGCGGCGGGGATGAAAGCACCGGGAAGAAAGGCAACGGAGAGGGCGATCGTCCCGACGGACCCGACCGACAGCCACGTCTTGAGGCTCGCGCGGCCCGACAAACGGCCGTACAACACCGATCCAAGAAGGCCGCCCACCCCAAAAAGGCCGACCAGCCACGCCGCCGAGGCCGGATCATTCAGAATGCTTGTGGCGAAGATCGCGGGCAGGAGACCTTTTAACGGATAAAGCGTCAGCAATGCGGTCGCGCCGAGCGCCCATTTCATCCAGCCGTCGCGATTCGCCTTGGGGGATTCGACCGGCGCCTGAGGCGCCGCGGCCGGCGGCGCGCGATTCGTGTTGGAGAGCCCCAGGTAGGCGAGCGTCACGCCCGCGAAGGCGACCGGCGCCAGCCACAGGGAGCCGGCGGCGGCCGCGCCGCCCGCTCCCGCGATCAAGGCGCCCGCGAGGAAGGGCCCGGCGATGCCGCCGGCCTCGAAGTAGCTCTGATTCTTGGACAGGACTTTCTTCAAATACCCTTCGTCCTTGCCGGCGAGCTCCGACGGCAAGGTGCTGCGCGCCGTGTCGGCGACGCCGCGGGCGAGGGACTCGACCATGTAGACGCCGAGCACCGCGGGCAAGGTCAAGCCCGCCGCGGCCAGAAGCGGAAGGGTGAGCACGGCCGCGCCGCGGACGATCGTCGTCGTGACGAGCACTCGCTTGGAGCCGAAGCGGTCGGTGAGCCGGCCGCCGACGAACGTGCCGGCCGCGTCGAACACGGAGGACAGCACCGCGGAGAAAGCGGCGGTCGCCGCCGAGCCCGTGACCTGGAGGATCAGGAGCGGCATCGTGACCTGAAGCGCGTTGCTCGCCACCTGGGCGAGGAAGGTGCCTCCGAGGAAGGGCGCCAGACGAGGGGCCGCAGGCGCGGGGGCCCGGCGACCGGAAACGGGCGACGCGGGCGAAAGCCTCGCCGGCGCCTCCGCGGTGGGCGGGGCTTCGACGAAATCCGTCCGGTCCGGCGCGCCGTCGACGAAGTCCACGCGGGCGCGGTTGGATTCGAGCGAGCCGGGCTGCACGGACAATTGGGCGGCGGAGGCGGCGGCGGTCTTGGCCGCGGCCAAGGCGCGGACGGGCTGAGGCTTCGGCGAAGACGGCGTCGCGGCGGCGGGCATAAGAGGAAGCAAGGCCACCGGCGCGGCGGGAGCGACGGGGGCTGGGGCCAAGACCGGGGCCGCGCCGAGAGGCGAGCCCAAAGAAGGCGCGGATAGCGAGGGCGTCAGGCCCGAGATCGCGCCCGGGCTCACGGAGAGCGCGGGGACCGTGACCGACACCCGGACGGGGCCGGCGACGCGCGCGACCTGCGCGAGGGCCGGAGCGGGGAAGGAGTTGATGATCAGTAGGGCGATGAGCGCTCGAATCATGGCTTGATGGTAACAGCGGGGCCTGCTAGGGACATGTGCGGCATGTAAAGGGCGCGTGACAAACGCGGATTAAAAGTCCCGGGGTCCAATTGGGACTTAAGACCCAGAGATCTCTTTTTTCTCGATGGAAAGCATCCCTATTATTCCACCGGTGGAATAATGGGGATAACCGGGAGACCTCTTTAGGCGCGAAGACCGGGCACGGCCCAGTGCGAGATCAGGAACGGCGCTTCGGCCGCGGCGAACGCTTCCTCGACGCGCGCGGCGGCCGGGGAGCGCCCCCGGGCGAGCTCCAGGGCGCGCCGGGCGACCGCGAAGGCGGCGCGCGGCCGGCCGAGGGCCTTGGCCTTGCGCCGCATCTCGGGCAGGCGCGTCTCGGAGGAGAGAAGCTCCTCGATCTTGCCCGTCAGCGCGGCGGGGGAGCCCGCCTTCACCGCCGCCCCGTTCTCGAGAAGATAGTCGGCGTTGCGGACCTCCTGCCCCGGGATCGGGCTGATCAAGGCCATCGGCAGGCCGCAGGCCAGGGCCTCGCTCACGGTCAGGCCTCCGGGCTTGGTGACGAGCAGATCGGCGACCGCCAACAGGTCGCGCATCCGATCCGTAAAGCCGACGACGCGGACGCGATGGCGTCCCGGCGGGCGAATCGACTGAAGGCGCTTGCGGGCGGCCTCGTTGCGCCCGCACACCACGACGAGCTCGGTCGGGATGCTCGCCGCGAGCAAAGCCCGGAAGGTCTCCTCGACCGGGCCGACGCCGTGGCCTCCCGAGGCCTGGACGACGACGGGGTAGGCGCCGGACAGGCCGAACGCGCGCCGGGCGGCGTCCAGGTCAACGGGCTCGGAGAAGGAGGGCATCACCGGGATGCCGGTCACCTCGATCGCGGACGCGCTCACGCCGTGCGCGCGCAGGGACGCCGCCGCGAGGGGGGAGGCGACGCAGTAGCGCTCGGTCGGGTCGTGCGCCCAGATGCGGTGGGCATCGTAATCGGTGACGGCCGTCAGCTGCGGCGCGCAGACGCGCCCGCGGCGGCGAAGCGCGGCGATCAACTCCGGCGCGAGAAAATGGGTGTGCACGATCGAATCCCAGCCGCCGTTCTCCACAAGCTCCGCGAGCTGATTGGCGCCCCAGCGCTGGACGGCGCGTCGCAGGCCGTCGCCGAGGCTGCCGGACTTGGGCGGCTTGTCGGTCAGGTCGAAGAGCATGCCGAACAAGGACGGAGCCTTCTCGATGAGCTTAAGGTAGCCTTCGCCGTAGGCGCGCTTGAACACGGGCCGCGCGAGATCGAGCGCGTCCACCATGACCACGTTCGCGCCGGGCGCCTCGAGCTTGAGCGCCGCGGCCACGGCCTCGGCCGCGCGGGTGTGGCCGGCCCCGACCGACGCGTGCAGGATCAGGATTTTCCCGCTCATGCCGCGACCCCCTCGAGGCGCTCCCGCCGCACCTCGGCCCAACGGATGATCGAGAGCTTGCCGCTGAAGTCCTCGGCCAGGGCCGTGCAGCTCTCCACCCAGTCGCCGTCGTTGCAGTACAGCACCCCGTCGGACATGCGGATCTCCGCGTGGTGGATATGCCCGCAGACCACGCCGTCGAGTCCGCGGCGCTTGGTCTCCGCGACCATCTCGGTCTCGTAGCTCGCGATGAACTCGACCGCGTTCTTGACCTTGTGCTTGAGATAGGCCGACAGCGACCAGTACGGCAGGCCGAGCAGGCGGCGTCCGGCGTTGAACCAGTGATTGACTCGCAGGGCCACGTCGTAGGCCCAGACCCCGAGCAGCGCGATGGCCTTCGCGTGGCGCACCACGCCGTCGAACTGATCCCCGTGCACGACGAGCAGGCGCCGGCCGTCGGCGGTGGTGTGCACCGCCTCGAGGGCGAGCTCGACGCCGCCGAAGTGCACGCCCGCGAACTCGCGCAGGGCCTCGTCGTGGTTTCCGGGCACGAGGATCACCTTGGTCCCGCGGCGCGCCTTGCGCAGGACCTTCTGGACGACGTCGTTGTGCAGCTGGTTCCAGAAGTGCCAGGAGCTCTTCAGGCGCCAGCCGTCGACGATGTCGCCGACGAGGTACAGCGTCTCCGACTCGTTGTGCTTGAGGAACTCGAGCAGGTACGCGGCCTTGCAGTCGCGCGTGCCGAGGTGAATGTCGGAGATCCAGATCGTCCGCCAGGGCCGGGGCTGGTTCATGAGCGCCAGTATAGGGGATGAGGCGGCGCGGGGCCATTCAGCGCATAAGACGAACGCGTCAAATGCGCGTGACGATTTTGTCGTACAATAGTACGATGACTCCCGAGCAGGTGCTCAAAGACGTCTTCGGCTACCCTTCCTTTCGCCCCGGCCAAAGGGACATCATCGACGCGGTCCTGGCCGGGCGCGACTGCGTCGGCGTGATGCCCACGGGCGCCGGCAAGTCGCTCACCTACCAGATCCCCGCGCGGCTGCTGAAAGGGGTGACCTTGGTCGTCAGCCCGCTCATCTCGCTGATGAAGGACCAGGTGGACGCGGCGGTCTCCGTCGGGCTGCGCGCCACCTTCCTCAATTCGAGCCTCACGCCGGACGAGCGGAGAGCGCGCATCGAGGGGCTGCAGCGCGGAGACTATGAACTCGTCTACGCGGCGCCGGAAGGGCTCGAGGCGGGAGCGGGGGCGGCGCTGGCGGGGGCCAAGCTCGCGATGATCGCGGTGGACGAGGCGCATTGCATCTCGCAGTGGGGGCATGACTTCAGACCGGCGTACAGAAACCTAAAGGGCTTAAAGGCAAGGTATGGAGTACCCGTGTTGGCCCTGACGGCCACGGCAACATTGCCCGTCACCAACGACATCGTCGAGCAGCTCGCCATGGACGAGCCTCTACGCGTGCGCGGGTCCTTCTTCAGGCCTAATTTGCACCTGTCCGCGTACCTGAAAACCGGCGAGAAGGCCGCCCCGCGGCCGGGCACCGTCAACGACACCAAAAACTCGATCCTGCGCCTCGTTCAAGGCCGCAAGGGGCAAAGCGGAATCGTGTACTGCCTCTCGCGACGCTCGGTGGAGTCCATGGCCGAGTTCCTGTCGGGGCGCGGCGTCAAGGCGCTCGGCTATCACGCGGGCATGGACAGCGCCCAGCGCGAGCACGTGCAGAACGCGTTCAAGCGCGATGACGCCGACGTGATCGTGGCCACCGTCGCCTTCGGCATGGGCATCGACAAGCCCGAC
>JAUYSH010000034.1 GCA_030696455.1 Elusimicrobiota bacterium | reverse complement strand
CGGCTCTGCACGCGCTCCTCGACGCCCTCGAGCGCGCGCTCGAGCGCGGTGCCGAGCTGATAGTTCTTGATGCAAAGGCCGAACTCCTCGGAGATCGGAGGCAGGCTGTCGCGCTGCACCATCTCGAGGCAGCCGATGAGGTCGATGCCCGACTTGAGGCCGTTGGACATCAGGATCATCGCGTCCATAAGCTGGGCTTCGCACTTCTGGCCGCGGCGGAAGCGGATGTTGAGCAGAAGCCAGCCCGGCAAGGTCAGGCCGGCGTAGATGCCGAATCCGCAGAAAATAATGAACCCGAACGGGTCGAAGGTAAGCAGGCCGATCAGGAAGCCCAGTGCCATCGGACCGCCCACGAGGTAGTGAATCTTGATGACGATGAACTGGCGCTCGTACTCGTGAGCCCACTCCTTCGCCTTGTGCTTGTAGCGCTCCCAGCCGTCGGCGATTTTCTTCTCGTTGAGAGAGCCGATCGTCCAGGCGCAGGCGATCATCAGCCCGATGCCGATCATCTTGAAGATCACCGACCCCGCCTGGGAGCCCTTGGTGTCGCCCTGCTGAAACTTGAATCCTCGAGGCGTCGACTGAAGCGTCTCGAAGGCGCCGTTCATCAAAGCACCCATGGCGATGACGGCGTCCTTGTAGCGCTGCGTGTCGCCGTTGACGAGACCGTCCATGACGCTGTCGTACTGCTTGTTGATGAGCTCGAAGTGCGCGATCACCGAACGCCCGCGTCCGCCGAGCGAGTCGCCGAGCTTGGCCCGCACGAGACGGTCGAGCGACATCTGGAAGCGGATGCGCTTGTCCTCGTAGTCCTTGATCAGGCTGCCCGGCGGCATCAGCTGCCCGCCGTCCGAGGGCGGCAGGCTTTTTCGAACAAGCTCGAAGAATTCATACAGCACCGACGCGGGCGCCTGCCAGAGCTGCGCCTCGTTGAGGATGCCCTCGTCGGGGTCCTGCCAGACCGGGCGCTTGAGCATCGCCTCGAGGGTCTGATCGACCCACTTCGGGATCTTGAGGCTCGCGTCGCGGTCCCGCTTGAAATAGTGATAGAAGACCTGGGTGCGCGTGATCGCGCCCTCGACCTTCGGCGTCCCGGGCGCGGCCGACTTGCCGGAGCCGACGAGGAACACGATCTCCTCGCGGCTGAAGATCTGCGCGCCGGACGGGACCGCGGCCAGGAGCAGCAGGAGGGCGGGAAGGAGGCGGAGCACGCTAATGGCCTCCCCCGCCGTGGCCGCCGGTCGCCACGGCCTCCGCGTCGTCGGGCACCGGGATGCCCGCCTTGATCAGCTCGTCGATGGCGTTCGGCAGGCCCTTCTTCTTCTTCGTCCGTTCGCTCCAGAACGCCTCCAGCGGGACGGGCAGGCCCTTCAGCTTGATCTCGTCGAAGCAATGCGGGACGTAGTCCATCGCCGTGAAGTACCCGAAGCTGACGCCCTTGTCGTCCATGCCGGTCTGGATGAAGCGGAAGATGTCCTTCGTGAGGACGCGCTGGCCGTCGCGGCCCACGCACTCGGAAATATAGGTCACGCGGCGTTTGCCGTCGGCGAAGCGCGTGATCTGGATGAAGATGTGCACGGCGCTCGAGATCATGTCGATGAGCACGTTCATCGGCAGATCGATGCCCGACATCAGGCACATCGCCGACAGGCGGCTGATCGACTCGGTGGGGGTATTGGCATGAAGGGTCGCCAGCGACCCTTCGTGGCCCGTGTTCATCGCCTGAAGCATGTCCAGCGACTCTCCGCCGCGGCACTCGCCGACGACGATGCGGTCGGGGCGCATGCGAAGGCAGTTCTTGATCAGGTCGCGGATCGTGATCTCGCCCTTGCCCTCGATGTTCGGCGGGCGGGACTCGAGGCGGATCCAATGGTCGGCGAGCAGGCGCAGCTCGGCGGTGTCCTCAACGGTGATGATGCGCTCTCCATCGGGAATGAAGTTCGAGAGCATGTTGAGGAAGGTCGTTTTCCCGGTGCCGGTGCCGCCGGCGATCAGCATGTTCTTCTTGACGATGACGGCCGCGCGCAGGAATTCGATGAAGGTCGGGGTGCAGGCGCCGAAGCCGATCAGCTGGGTGTGGGTGAAGGGCTTGGCCGAGAAGCGGCGGATCGTGAGCGTCGGGCCGGAGATAGCCAGGGGCGCGATGATGGCGTTGACGCGCGAGCCGTCCTTGAGGCGGGCGTCCACGAGCGGCACGGATTCGTCGATGCGGCGGCCGACGGGCGCCACGATGCGCTTGATGACCTGGACGACCTGCTCGTCGTTGCGGAAGCGCATCGGCAGCAGCACGAGCTGGCCCTTCTGCTCGATATAGATCTTGTCGTACGCGTTGACCATGATCTCATTGATGCCCGGGTCGCGCAGCAGCGCCTGCAGCGGCCCGAGGCCCAGGATCTCGTCGACGAGCTCGCCGGTGAACTGCTCGCGCTGGGCGCGTGACAGGGCCAGGCTCTGCTCCCGCTGCAGGAGGTTCTCGATGATTTGCGAGACCTTCGCGCGGTTCTCCTCGTTCTGGTTCGGATCGTCCGAGATCCGGATGCGCTCGGTCTCCATCGCGCCGACGACGAGCTTGTGCATCTTACCCTTGAGCTCGTCCCAGAATTCGGGCACAGGGCCCGCGGACTTGGTGACGTCCTTCGCGGCGACCTTGGGCCCCTCGGCCGCCTGCGACGCGGCCGACTGCTTCCAGAGGATGTCGGCCGACGCGCCGAATTCCTCCGCGTCCATCGACGACTCCCAATGTTTGACGGAGGGCTTGACCTCCATCAAACGCCCTAAAAGTATGCGCAGGGACTTGACCCAGTCGCTCTGCAGCTGCTCCACCACCAGGATCTTCTGGGTATTCGCGTACTCCGGGATCAGATCCTCCCACGGGCAATAGGCGAGCACGCGCTTCTGGATCGCGTTGAAGAAGCGGTCGACCTCCTTGGGCGCGAGGGCGCCGGGGAGGTTCGCCTGGTTGACGACGATCTCGAACTTGTCGAGCGCGAAGTGCAGCTGCTTGATCTCGTTGAACAGCGAGTAGGTCGCCTCGAAGTGGGAGCGCTGGGGCAGGCAGACCCAGTAGATCAGGTCGGCCAGGTCGAACGAGAATATCTGCATCGGGAAGAACGGGTCGACGTCGAGAAAAAGATCGTAAGACTCAGCCAACGAGCCCAGGATCTTGACGACCATGTTCGGCGACAGCTTTTGGAACTCGGCGCGGTTGGCCGCGAGCGGGAGCAGGCCGACGCCCCACTGCGAGATAGGGATGCGTCCTTTCAAGAGGCGCCCCAGCCCGCCGGTGGGATTCTCGCCGACGAGCTGGACCATGCTGGCCAAGGTCGGAGGGTTGACGCCGAGGACGTAGCTCAGGTCGTTGCGGCACATGGGGTCCATGTGCACGATGACGACCTTTCGGTTCTGGCTGCCGGCCCAGGCGAGCGCCAGGTTCAGGCAGGTGGTGGTCTTGCCCACGCCCTCCTTAGGTCCGGTGAAGACGACGACGCGCCCCGGCTCCTTAAGGGAGGTCGGGGCGGCGCTCGACGTTTCCGGGCGCGGCGTGTCAGCCATGGTCGCCGTCCATCCTCATTTCACGATCTCCATGGTGATGAAGAGGAAGAGCGACTTCTGCTCCTCGACGACGCTCGTGGTCGTGAAGAGCAGGCCGAGGATCGGTATGCTGCCGATGAACGGGACCTTCGTCTTGGCCACGCTCTTGACGCTGGACTTCAGGCCGCCGATGACGAGGGTTTCGCCGCTCTTGATCTCCACGGCCGTCTGGATCTGGCGCGTGATGATCGAGGGCACCGACGTGTTGCCGACCTGGACGGGCTTGGAGAAGTCGGCGTTGGACACCTCGAGCTGCAGCTCGGCGCGGATCGTGTCCTTTTTATTCGGATTGATGACCGGGACGATGTTCAGGATCACGCCGAACTTCTTGAAGTCCGCGGTGACCGTGCCGTTGCCGTTCGCCGACGGATAGGGGATTTCCCCGCCCACGACGAAGTTGGCTTGAGATTGGGCCTGAACCACGACCTTCGGGTTCGAGAGAAGCTGGGCCTTGCCTTCGGTTTCGAGCATTTTGAGCTGGGTCTGGAGCTGCGTCTGCCGGGCGAAGTCGCCGAGACGGTATATCCCGGGGATCGTCTTCTCGGCGAAGCCGATGCCGGCCGCGAACGGCGTCCACGAAAATCCGATGTCCCGCTGTACGGAGCCCGCGATCTCGACGATATCCGCCGAAACGGCGATCAGCGAGTCCTCCGGCTGGGCCGAGGCCTTCGCCGCAAGAGCGCAAACAAGTGCTGCCGCCGTCCACAGTTGTCGATTCATGGTGTCGAGACTTCGCGCCGTCAGTTCAGTCTTGCTATCGGAAGAGCTTGCGGAAGCTGGCCATCTCCATGGGATGCATCTCGGCGTCGCCGAGGCCGCGCATGATCACCGTCGTATCGCCCTGCTTGATCGCCAGGGCCAGGTATTGGGCTTCGTTCGGATTGAGCGCGAGGCTGACGGACGCTTTCTCGGAGAACGCGGCTGTCTTGTCCTCCTTGTCCCCCATGGTTTTGAACTGGCGCGCGTTCATGCCCTGCCCGAGGTTGGTGCCGACGGCGATGACGAGCACGTTCTGAAGGATGGTGGCGGTGACCTTCTCCTTGCGGCCATCGTTCATGAGCGCGTCAAAGGTGACCAGCACGTCCACCCGGTCGCCCGGCTTGATCAGGATCTTCATCTCTTGGTCGATCGGCAGGATCGCGCCACGGTAGCCGGGCGGGATCTTGACGCTCAGGCCCGACTCGGGAGACAGCGAGATCAACGAGGATTGGGTCAGCTGGTTGCCCTTCGGCACGCGGTTGCGCGTCACCAAGTTGACGATGAGCCGCATATCGCCCTGGGTCTTGATCTCGAAGGAGTCCTGCTGCATGAACTTGCGCGGCACCTCGAGGATCTCGACCATGTCTTCCTTAAGGACCGTGCGCTCCGGGATGTCCACGCGGGCGGAGAGGACCTTGGCGGTCTCGTAGGCTCCCCGCAAGGCGCTCTCCTTGCTGCTGAGCACCATCAGATAGAATACGGCGGCACCCATCGCGAGGAGCGTCGGCACCAGCACGCCTTTCTTTTCCATGAGTTTATGTTCCTTACTTACTTTTTGAGCGGCGATTCGATCGGCATCCGAACGACCGCCTGAAGCAGCCGCATCCCGGTCCCGCTCGGCTTGGCGAGGATCACGCTGCTGATCGGGAATACGAGCTTGATATTGTTGCTGCCGGTGATGATGAGATCGAAGTTGTCCTGCTGCGACTGCGGGTCGTTCAGAGTCTTCTCCGTGCCGCAGCCGACCGTCGCAGATTGGATGATCGTTTTCATGATTTCGTTGAGCTTGCCGCAGCTGTGTCCCGGAGGCGACGTCGTCGTCATGCCGCCGATGCGGGCCACTTCGTACGTCGCGTGATTCAACAGTATCAGCTGGAACGAAACGTATCCGATCTCCATGATCGTGAAGATGATCGTCAGGAATACCGGCAGGATCAGAAGCATCTCGACGACGACCTGACCCGACCGCCCCTTTCGGACCCTTTTCACGGCCTTTCTCCCCCAGGCTATGCTCCGGGCCCTTTCGGGCCCGGAGCCAGCCCGGCGACTTTTATTGCGGCCCGCCGCCCATCTGGCCGGCGGCGCCGGTGATCATCTGCTGGATGTTGTTGAACAACGTCGGCATGAACTTCTTGAGCATCGCGCCCGAAACGAGCACGACGCCGACGACGACCGTGAGCATCAAGAGATACTCGACCGTGTTCTGACCCTTGCGATTGACCGTCTTCGCCTTGAGCCACCACCCCACCTGAGACAGTTTCATGAGCATGTAATTCTCCCCTTCCAGGAATTCCGTCGCTTTATTTTGGATAAGTCGACAAGATCTTGACGCCCGCGATCGTGAACAGCCTCTTCAGCTGCCCTTGGAGGAACCCGTACATCCCCGCGAAGACGGTGACCAAGGCCACCGTCGTGAGCAGGTACTCGATGGCCGTCTGGCCATTCCTTCCTCTTACGATCCGACGAAATGAACGTGTCTTCATCCGTTCTGAGTGTAACACCCGCCCCATAGCGTGTCAATACGTTGGTCATTAAAAAACCATTAAAACTTCATCTTCACCGAGATCTGATCGACCGTGCCCAACGCCCCCATCGGGACGAAGGCGTAGTCCAGCGAAACGCCGTAGCCGAAGGCCTGGGACGTGTACATTCCGAAGCCGAAGGACAGATTGCTGGAGCGGTCGAGGCGAAGGGATTTCAAGGTCGAGTCGTTGCTCTGGCCGAGGGTATCGGCGTTGCGGTAGCCGATGCGCAGCGCCAGCTGGCCGACATCCAGGTATTCCTCGGGAAGCTGGAACTCCGCGCCCAGGCCGGCGCGCGCGCCGCTGTCCGAAGCCTTGGTGAGCTCGAGGCCCACCGTCAGGAATTCCCCGAGGCGCAGGCCGGCTCCGCCGCGGGTGATGCGCGGGACGTTGCCCGATCCCGAGCCGAAATTCTGCACCGCGAAGCCGAGCGACAGCGTCGGATTGGGCTTCAGGATCACGCCGATGTCGCCGACGACCGTATCCTTGACCGCGCCCGCGATGTCCTCGTGCACGACGCGCAGGGCGCTGCCGAGGAACAGCTTTTCATACCAGAAGGAGCGGGCGAGCCCGATCGACATCAGGCCGTCGCGCACGCCGACCTCCTGCCCGGGCTGGGGCACGCCCTGGGCGTCGCGGACGTCGAAGCCGTCGACGCTGATATAGGACAGGTTCGCCCCCCAGGTCGTGCGTCCCATCGGATGCGCGTAGGCGAGGTAAAGCGGCGAATCGACGTCCTGGACGTAGCGAAGATAGGAGAAGGCGAGCTCGCGCTGCTGGGTGACGGCCAGGCCGGCCGGGTTCCAGGCCATCGCGTCGGCCCCCTCGGAGAGCGCCACGTAGGCGCCGCCCAGGGACATCGCGCGGGCCGAGCCCTGGCCGATCTTCAGGAAGTTGGCGCCGCTGGTGCCGGCGTTCGAGTCGGCCGCGCGGGCGGAAGCCGCCGCGAGAAGGGCAAGGAGCGACAGGCCTGCGAGGCAGCTCGTTCTCACTGGATCAGCACCTTTTTGACCGTCTGGAGGATGTTCGATCCCCCCTCGGTCTCCTCGACCCGGATGATGGCGAAATAGAGGCCTCTCGCGACCTTGTTGCCGGATTGATTGATCTTGGTCCACACATAGGTCACCGGGCCGGCCTGGAAGGCCGGCGGAACCTCGCCGAAATTCTTGTCCAGCACGAGCTCGCCCGACATCGTGTGGAGCTTCAATTTCACGACGCCGCGGAAAGGCGCGTAGATCTGGAACGTGGTCGAATCTCCGGAGACCGGGTTCGGATAATTGAAGGAGTTGTTGATGAAGTCCTCGTTCGGCGACAGCGACGCGTTGCGCACCAGGGGAATCTCGTCAATGAGCCGGTCGAGAGAGAGCGCTCCAGGGTTGAGGACGTTTCCGGTGGCGTCGTCGATCGCGGCCATGTCGGTCGAGCCGACGATCTTGAACTTATAGGAGCCGTCCTTCAGCAGCGAGAACTTGAAGTCGGTGCCGTCCCACGCGTCCTCGATGGGGGTGCGGGCGGGACGCACGCCGACGATCCGCTTGACGAGGGACTGGGCCTCGGGCGGAGACGGATTGCCGGCGAGGTCGAAGATGGTGCCGGATTTGTAGATCTTGATCGCCACCTTCATGGTCTCCGACACCTGATAGGAGAGGACGGCCGGCCCGGAATCGGCGCGCAGGGGCGTGATCGCGAGATCGTAGATGCGCAGCGGGTCGAAGGCGATGGTCAACTGCGCGGTCGCGCCGGAGGACAGGACCGAGGCCACATCCTCGGCCACGGCGCGCACCAGGTAGAAGCCGGACGGCGGGAAATTGCCCGCGTCGTTGCGCCCGTCCCAGACGTCCGTCTGGAGCAGCCCGGCGGGACGCACGGCGCCGGCGACGATCGTGCGGACCACGCCCGGAGGGATGTTCGTATTGAGGATCTGGATGGTGACCGAGGACTGCCGCGTCAGAGAGTAATTGATGGTGAACGGATGCAGCGTGATCGAGTTGCTCGAGTTGAAGAGCTCCGGAGAGTCAGGGAGGACGTTGAACTGCGTGAAGATGATCGAGCCGCGGGCCACCGTGATGTTGCCGAACACCTTGTCCGTCGCGAAGTGCTTGGGCGTCGTCGTCGACTGTGCGGTCAAGGTGAAGACATAGTTCCCGTCCGGAACGAACAGCCCGTTCACGTCGCGTCCGTCCCAGAACTCCGAGATCCGCAGCCGTCCAGGGCGCAGGCCCCGGAAGGTCACGACGGGCGGCGCCTGGAGGCCGCCGGGCGTCATGACCGACGTGCTCGTGCAGGCCGCCGGCGGCGACTGCGCGGCGCAGGGAGGCCAGCTGGTGCTGCTGTTGACGATGGTCGAGCCCGGAGGATAGATGTTCCAGGCGACGAACATCGGCTGGGTGAGCTGATAGTTGAGCACGACGTTGTCCGAGGTCCCGCTCAGCAGCGGCGTGACCGCGATATCCGTGATGCGAAACAGGTTGACCGGGAACATGGCCGTGGTCGTGGACACCTTGCCGGGTTGGGCGGGGTCGCTCGCGGTCAGTTGGACGAGGTAGGTGCCCGAGGACACGACGTTGCCGGAGTCGTCGACGCCGTCGTGCCAGAGCTCGGCGTTCGAGAAGGCGCCGGGACGGGTCTCCCGGTCCACGAGCGTCTTGACCAAGGTGTTGCCGTTCGCGTTGAAGATCTTCATCGACACGATCGCATCGCGGGTCAGAGTGTAGCGGAAGGTGAAGGGATTGATGCCGGCCACCGCGGGGCTCGAGCCGACCACCGTCGAGGTCGGGGAGATCTGGGTGATGCCGACGAGGCCGCGCAGGACCGGCAGGAAGCCGACCTTGGCGATCGAGGTCCACACCCGCTTGTCGGTCGGACCGTTGAGCCCGTTGCGGTACAGCTGGCCGCGCTGGGAAGGAAGCGCCGCGTAGATCACGAACACGTAGTCGCCGTCGTCGACGAGGCTGCCCGCGGTGTCGCGCCCGTCCCAGAAGCTGATGACCTGGGAACGCAGGGTCTTGATCTCGCTGATCGACTTGACGGGGGCGACGGGGGTGGCGGCGGCAGTGCCCACGCAGCCGCCGAGGGACGCGTTGAATTTCTTGGCGGGCGCGATGGGATCGCCGATGAGAGGGTCTCGCGTGGCCAGCGCGACATCGGTCAGGTCGGAGCAGAACTGGGTCCCGGGCGGGTAGATGTCGATGTAGACGGTGGCCGCCTCGGTCAGCAGGTAGGACATCACCGCCAGCGAGGTCGAGCCGCCGGAGAGCGGCTGAACGCGGATGTCGGTGATCTGGAGGGGATCGAGCGCCACCTGGCGCGTCGTCGCATAGGAGAGGTCGCCGCCGTCGAAGGCGGGATTCGTGAACTGGTCGACGCTGTTGGCCTGGAACACCGCGAGATAGCTGCCGGCCGGCAGGATGTTCCCGTTCTCGTCGCGTCCGTCCCAGGAGTCCCCGTTGAGCAAGGTGCCCTGAGGCGTGCCCTCGCCGATCTTGGGCAGCCCGGGCACGACGCGGCGCAGCCGCTCGTAGGTGCCGCCGACCGGGGTCGCGCTGTTGATCGTCAAATACATCGTCGCGTCCTTGGACAGGCGGTAGGTGAAGTTATAGGGCTGGGCCGCGACCCCGGTGATCTGGCCGACCACGGTCGGCGAGGAACGGATGACGTGCACGTTCGTCACGTCGACGGCGATCGGCTTCTGGGAGACCGCGACGTCGTTGCTGTCCTTCGTCGCGCCCGACGGATAGGCCCGCGTCGCCGTGATCGAGATGTTCCCGCTCTCGCCGACCTGGTTGGTCTTGACCAGGACGCGGAAGCCGTACTGGCCGTTGGTCTTGCCGAACTCCCCTTGGATGTTGGCGGAGCCGTCCCACATCACGCAGTCGGCGGAGACGCCGTCGGAGGGGACGTTCGGGTTGGTGTTGTTCGCGAAGCCGGGCGCGTCGATGAAGAATGTGCGCAGCGGCGGCGTCGAGGCGGGGTCCAGGGGGTTGGAGCCGTCCTGGAACTTGAACAGCTCGAAGCTGATCTCGTCGATGGCCACGTTGCCGGCGTCGGAGCTGTTGACGCCGATCTGCGTGCAGAGGAACACCCGATGCTGGCAGAAGTTCTCGTCGCGCGTCCCGTCGGGACGCGCCGCGTTGTTGCAGCGCCCCGCGGGGAAGACCTCGCCGTTATCCTCGAACTCGATGTGCGGCTCGTTGGAGATGTTGCCGGCGGCGGGCCCGTCCGCTAGCGGGCAGCGGAATTTGACCGGGGGGCCGGCGAAAGGGGTGCATTCTTCGGGGTCGGCGACGAAGGCGGTGTTGATGAACACCTGGACCGACTGGGCCGCGGCGGACAGCGGGGAGAGCGCGATGGCGGCGGCCGCGAAGGCCGCCCGCGTCAGGCTCAAGGTGCGCCGGTGTCTTTTCATGTTGTGATTTCTTTGCGGCGCCGTGTCTTCGAAGTCTAGAGTGTACCGTACTCGCATTGCTGCGTGATTAAAGGAATGTTAAAAGATGGCAAAGGGTATTCTTCGATGCAGGCGCAGCCGCAGCAGCGCGGGCTGGGCTCTGTCCGCGGACGGCCCGACGAGCGCCCACACGCGCCGCCCGGCGGCTCCGGGCAGCACGGCGAAGCCGAGAACGGCGGCGTCGGGAGCCGGATGGTGTTCCTTCAGGGCGAAGCGCCCGTCCTCGAGGGCGTAGACCATGATGCGCCGCGACTTCGTATCGTGCATCCACAGACGGCCGTCCACCCAGGCGAGGGCGTTGGGCACCACGTCATCCTTCATAGGAAACGACTGATAGGTGGCTTCGTCGGACGCGTGCCGGTACAGCGACCGGTTGGCGGCGTCGTAGGACCAGAGCGACGCGCCGTCGAAGGCCAGCGCCGTGGGCGCGGGCCCCGGAGACCCGGTCGCGGAGGCCACGACCTCGGGGCGGGCGGCCTGCGAGCGCAGCAGGCGGGCGCGCGCGGAATCCAAGGTCCACATCCGGCCGTCGCCGAACGCCAGGGCGACCGGACGGAACAGGCCGCCGGACGGCACCGCGATCTCGCGAACGGGCCGGCGGGGGTCGGCGGGATCGAGCGCGCTGATGCGCCCCCCCCAGTCCGCGACCCAGAGCAAGGTCCCGTCGAAGGCGAGCGCGGTCGGGTTGAGCGCCGCGACGGGCGCGGTCGCCTCGGGCTCGAAGCGCCACTCGGCGCCCCAGCGCCAGGCCGGGATCGCGGCCGCGATCAGGAGGGCTCCCGCGAGAGCCATCGCGGCGCCTCGCATCCGCCGGGCGCGCATGGACGCCGCCCGCCCGGCCTCGACGCCGGCCTGGGCCGACACGGCGCGGTCGCGCTCTTCGCGGCTCTCGATCTGCCGCATGCGGTTGGCGACCTGCTCGGCGGCGGCGGTCGTCTCCCGGATCTTGCCGGTGAGGCTGTCGGTGAACGTGAGATGAGACTTCTCCTTTTCCTGGAGCTCGCCGTGCCACGCCTCGCGCTCGCGGCGCAGGGTCTCTTCCCATTGGGCGAGCTCCTGGCGCTGAGCCTCCCAGGTCGAGCGTTCTCGGTCCCAGAGCTCCCGCCACTGCGCTCGCTCTTCCTCCCACAGCTTTTGGAGCTCGTTGAAATGGCGCTCGACCTCGTCGGTCTTCTTGAGCGCGCGCTCCCGCTCCTCCTCGATCCTGGCCCGCTCATGCCTCTCGAGCAGGAGCTCCGCGAGTGTTTTCTCAAGGGCGTTCTTGGCTTCTGCGAGGCTTCCTTTGAGCGCGCCGACGGCCTGGTCGGCCTGGGCCGCTTCCCGCTGGCGGCGCTCGGCCGAGGATTGGACGTCCTTCAAATCGATGAGGTTCTGCGTTTCCCGCTTGGCCCAACGAGCCTCGGCCTCGCGCGCGCGCTCGACCTCGGCCGTGATGCGCGTTCGGGATTCCTCGAGGGCGGCCTGGACCAGGCGGCGCTCCTCGCGTTCGTGTTCGAGCGCGCGAGCGGCGGCCTCCAGGCGCTGCTGGGCGTCGAGCAGCTGAGCGTAAACGAGCTCATCGCTGCCGTCGGCCCGCGCTCGAAGCCCGTCGGCCTCGGCTTGAAGCGCCTCGGCGCGGGTGCGCCAGAGCTTGAGGGACTCCTCCTTGGCGGCGACGGCATCCGCGAGCGCGGCCTCGCGGCGGCGCTGCTGGGTCTTGAGCATGGCCACCGTCTCCCAAGCGAGCTCGGCGCCCGCCGCGGACGGGGCGTTGGGCGGAGGGGCCGCCTCGGCGGAGGCGGAGCCGAGGCGCGTCCAAAGGCGCTCGATCTCGCGGCTCAGGTCTTCAGGCGGCATGTTGCCCACGGAGGAAGTATAGGGGCGGGACGGCCGCGTTTCTTTTCGGAAATATGAACGGGCCCGCTAGCGGACGCGCTGCAGGCGGCGCAGCTCGGCGCTGACCTCGCTCAGGTCCACGCCCGCGTCGCGGTGCTCGCGCAGGATCCGCCCGACCTTCTCAAGCAGCACCGAATCCGCGGCGCCGGCGAGCTTGGCCTTCTGGTACGAGCGCCAGTCTTCCTGAAAAAGAGAGATCCTGACCTGGCGCGCGGCGCCTTCGCGATCGGCCTTCACCTTTTCGAAGGTCTCGGCGGCCTTCTGCTGACGCAGCTCGAGCTCGCGCAGGCGGCGCTTGGCGTCGACCTCCGAGGCGCGCTTCATCTCCACCTCGTTTCGCAAGGCGGACATCTCCGAGCGCAGGCGGTTAAGCTCCTCGGCGAGCTTCCACTGCTTGACCGAGCTCGACTCGAGCGCCTCGCCGAGCTGGCGGCGGTAGCGAAGCTCCTGGGACAAGAGCTTCTCGTACTCCCCCTCCGGATCGGCCCGGCCGAAGCGCACGGAGAGCGAGAGCCCGTGGCCGAATCGCAGCGTGCCCGTCATCGGGACCGTCATCGAGTAGTCGATGCGCGCCCCCTGAGCGCGCCACCCCAGCCCCCAACTCCACGTGCGCGTGCCTTCGCCCAGGGACATGCCCGAGCGCAGGGCGTACTGCCCCGCGCGCGCGGTGGCCCACCAGCGCTCGAAGCCGAGCGCCATCGTGTGCTGGCCGCCGCCGCTCTGGGACGACTCGCGCTTCGTGAGGTCGGCGGCGAAGATGACGCCGCGCACCTGCTCGGCCGCGCCGATCTTGAGCGTGAGCGGCGCCCGGTCGCTCTTGAACTTCGGGCTGCCGAAATTCAGCAGCGAGGCGCCCAGCGCGAAGCGGTCCTTGAAGCGGTACAGCGTGCCGAGATCGAGCGCCAGATGATTCCCCGAGCCCCCACCCGAATCGAAGGCGCTCGACAGGAGCTTGAGGCCGCCGCCGAAGTCCACGCCCCCGCTCTCGGCTTCCCGGAGCCCGCGGGTGCCGTACATGACGCCGATGGCGCGGTCCCCGCCGACGCCCGTGCGACGGTCGTAGCGCATGTCGAAGCCGAGCGCGCCGTTGAGTATCTCCTGGCGCAGCGGCACGACCACGCCGGCGCGCGCCGAGTCCCGGTCCGATTCTCCCGAAGGAATATGAAACTGCCGCAGGTAGGCCATCGAGACTTCCAGGCTGGACGCCTGCCCCAAAGACGCCGGATTGTAGGCGAGCACGCCGGGATCGTCCACCACCGCGGTGAAGGCGCCGCCCATCGCGATGTCGCGCGGTCCGAAGCCCGCGTCCTCGAACGCGGCGAACGCCGGCCGAGGAAGAGCCACGGTCAAGAGGACGGCCACCAGCGCGCGGATCGAGCGCATCGCGCGAATTATAGCTTTCGCGACCGAAGAAGTGATTACGGGCGCATGAACTATTCGAGCTTGTAGTCCTCGGGGTCCAGGGCGGCCGCCGTCAGATCCAGGGTTTCCGGAGCGCGCTCCCCCCGCGCTTCCAGGAGGCGCGCGGCGGACCAGGCGGCGAAGGCGTAGGACAGCTTCGCGTCGCGCGCGTAGCTCTCGTCGCGGCGCCAGGACGCGGAACGGCGCAGCACGACCGGGGCCGGCGCGCGCGCCGCGCCCGCCCGCTGCACGAGCCCTTCGGGGGCCAAAGCGGCGGCCGGCAACGCTCCGGGAGGGAGGCCGGCGGCGAAGACGTCCGGGCGCCCCGCCCGAGCGGCGAGCCATGCGCGCGAGTCAACGAGTCCGGCTCCGGCCAGATCCAGGTTCGCAGTTCGCGGACTCACCGTCTCGAGCCAGCGAAGGCCGAACAGCGCGGTATCTCCCGAGGCGAGCAGGGCCCCCCCCGGCGGCACGGCGCGGCGCAGGTTCCGGGCGTAATCGTAGGCGAGGAAGTCATCGCGGCGCTCGGGGATCGGCGCACGGAGGAACAGCGCCGCGGCGGCCAGCGCCAGCCCGGCGGGCGCGAAGCGGCCGAGGCGCGATACGGCAGCGCCGGCGAAAACGGACGCGGCGAGCGCCGGTACGAGAAAGGCCGGCTCGAGGACGGAGCGAGCGACCCAATTGGATACATCGAAGCTCGCCAGGACGACGAACGCCGGCCCGCTCAAAAGCGCTCCCAGAAGCAGGCCCCCCGCCCGGCCGCGGTCCTCGCGCCAGGACAGGAACGCCCCGTACGCGGCCGCGGCCGCCGCCGGAACGGAGACGGCGAGCGCCCAGGCCTTCAGCGACCAGCCGAACAAACGGACGGCGCCATCCGGCGTCAGCGAACGAGCGAGCTGAGCGGACAGGGTGCCCGAGCCGTATTGGGACCGGAGCAGGACGGCGAACGCCTCGCCCAACGAGCCGAGGCGGACCCACAAGAAGGCATAAAGGGAAAGGGCGGCCAACGACCACGGGACGGCGGCGGCGAGGACCGTCCCGAGCGGGGCGTTGAATCGGCGACATTCCGAGCGCCACAACAGAAGAAAGCCCGGCAGGAAGAACAGAAGGCTCTGGTGATTCACCAGACCCAGACCGGCGATGAAGCCGGACAAGCGCGCTCTGCGCCAAAACGTGTCCCTCTCCCCTTCGGACAGTAAAAATAAAACGGCGACGATGCATGCATGAAGAGAATATTTTTCCTGGACCAACGCGAATTTCCACATCGGCGCGGAGAAAAGAAAAATGCCCGCCGCCGTCAGAGCGGCCCACGCGCCGAAACGGCGGCGAACGCCCAAGAACAGGAACGCGACCGCGCCGGCGGCGGAGAGACACGAGAGCACGGCGAGACGATACGCCGGATTTCCCCACGGGAAGACCGTCTGCCATAGATGGCCCGAAACGGCATAAAGCGGATACCCCGGGGGATGCGCGACGCCGAGCGTATACGCCGCGGAGAGCATGTCCGCGGAGTCTCTCGGGGCGATGGAGGGAGACGCGCCGGCCAAGTAGAAGACGAGTCCGGCGAGAAAGACGAGCGTGCTCACGCCCAGCTGCGCAGCGTCAAGGAAGGATCGCAAGGACCGGGACGAATCGGACCTCCGGCGGACAGTCTGCGCCAGGCGGCGTGCGCGATCATCGCCGCGTTGTCAGTGCACAGCGCGCGCGCGGGCAGACGCACGGCGAAGCCGCAGGCTTCGCCCCGCGCTTTCATCAAGGCCCGCAAACGCGAGTTGGCCGCGACTCCTCCGCCGAGGACGATGTCCTTCGCCTTGAATATCTTCGCGGCCGCGACGGTCTTGTCGACGAGGGTCTCCGCCACGGCCTCCTGGAAGGAGGCGCACAGGTCATTGAGCTCGCGGCCCTTCGGCACGCGGCCCTTCAGATGATAGAGCACCGAGGTTTTGAGTCCGGAGAAAGAAAAGTCCCAGGTGCCGGGCATGGCGGGGCGCGGGAAGGAGACGGCGGCGGGGTTTCCCCTCGCGGCGCGCCTGTCGATCTCGGGGCCTCCGGGATAGCCGAGCCCGAACAGCCGGGCGACCTTGTCATAGGCCTCGCCCGCGGCGTCGTCGCGCGTGCGGCCGAGCACGCGGTAGCGACCGGGTCCTTTCGCGAGTACGAGGTCGGTGTGGCCCCCCGAGACGACGAGGGCCATCGCCGGCCAACGGACCTTGTGCTCGAGCTCGGCGGCCAGCACGTGCCCTTCCAGGTGGTTGACTCCGACGGCCGGGATATCGAGCAGGCGCGCCAGCGTCTGCGCCGCGACCTTTCCGATGAGCAGGGGCCCCATGAGCCCCGGGCCGCGCGTATACGCGACGGCGTCGAGCCTACCCGCCCCCGCGTCCGCCAGCGCGCGCGCGACCGCGGGCATCAGATTGCCGAGATGCGCGCGGGCCGCCAACTCCGGAACGACGCCGCGATAGGGAGCGTGCAGCTTCGTCTGTGAGGACACGACGTTCGAGCGCAGGCGTCCGTCCTCGACCACGGCGGCCGAGGTGTCGTCGCAGGAGGTCTCCAGGCCGAGGATCCTCACCCTTCGCGCTTGAGCGCCCCGAGCACGTCCCGGGCCTTCAACAGCTCGACGGCGCGGTCCAGCGCCTCGTCCTTGACCAGTTCCTCGTCCTTCACCACGGAGCGGGGCTTCTTGTCCTTGGCGTAGATCATCTCCCACTGGGCGTAGAGCTTCGCCTCCGCCTCGGGCGTCATGGGCACGACGATGTCCGGCGTGATGCCGCCCGTTTTGTTCTTCTCGTCGCGGTGGATCGCGCGGCCGGAGGGGGTGTAGTAGCGGGCCACGGTCAAGCGCAGGCCCGAGCCGTCGGGCAACGGGATCAACGACTGCACGCTCGCCTTGCCGAAGCTGCGCTCGCCGACAACGACCGCGCGCTTGTGGTCCTGCATGGCGCCGGCCACGATCTCCGAGCCCGACGCCGAGCCGCCATTGATGAGCACGACGAGCGGCAGGGACGGATACGGGGCCTTGGCGCCCGCGGTGAAATCCTGGCGGCTGTCGGCCTTGCGACCCTGGGTGTACACGACGAGTTTGCCCTCCCCCAGAAACATCGAGGCGATCTCGACGGCGGCCGACAGGAGCCCGCCCGGATCATTGCGCAGGTCGATGATAAGGCTCGTGGCGCCGTCCTTTTTGAGCTTCCGGAGCGCCTCGGCGACATCGTCGGCGGTCTTGGCGCTGAATTCCGTGATGCGCAGATAGCCGACGCCGCCGTCGAGCTTGAGAGAGAGCGTGGATTCGATCTTGACGAGCTCCCGCGTGATCTCGACGACGACCGTCTTGTAGGCGTCCTCGGGCCCTTCGTCCGGGCCGCGCTCGAGCTTGAGCTTGACCTTCGTTCCGGGCGCGCCGCGCAAGGTGCGCAGAGCGTCGGACATGCCCATGTCCTTGGTCGCCTCGCCGTCGATCTCGACGACGCGGTCGTTCGGAAGCACGCCGAGCCGGTAGGCGGGCCCGCCAGGCATCGGCGTCTGCACCGTCAGCCAGTCGTCCTTGAACGTCAAGCGCAGGCCCACGCCGCCGAACTGCCCCTCCGTCTCCGTCTTCATCTCGCGATGGATCTCGGGCTCCATGAACTGCGAATACGGATCGAGGGTACGGACCATCCCCATCGCAGCCCCGTAGATGAGCTTCTGCGTCTCCGGCTCGTCGACATAGTTGTCCTGAACGAAGCCCAGGACGTCGACGAGGAGCTTCAGCTGCTCGTAGGTCTTGTCCGCGGCGGCCGCGGAGGCGGGGCGAGGCACGAGTAAGGCGGCCGCGACCGCGGCGATCAAAAGGCGCTTCATGTCCAATCCCCCATAGTCAGAGTCTATTTCTTTTCCAGCCAGTCCGCCGGATTCAGCGCGTCGGTGCCGCGCCGGATCTCGAGATAGACCTGGTTCGAGGCGCTCGCGAGCTTCTCGCTGCGGCGCACCGAATCGCCCTTCTCCTTGATGATCTCGCCGAGCTCGCCGTACACGCTGAAGAAGCCGCCGCCGTGATCGACGATCACGACCTGGCCGTACGAGCGGAACGGTCCGGCGAAGATCACGCTGCCCGGCGCGATCGCCGCGACGGCGGCTCCGACGGCGGACGAGAGCAGGACGCCTTGGCGCACGGTCCAGGTCCCGAGCTGTTCGTCGCGCTCGCGGCCGAAGGGGCGCAGGATTTTACCGGCGACGGGCCAGGGCAGCGAGTGAGGCGGAACGGAGAGCCGGGGGATGCCGCCGGGCTTGACGTACTGCTGCGCGTCGCGCTTGCCCAGCTTTTCGATAAGCGCGGCCATGGCCTTGGCCGTGTCTTCGAGCTCCTTGGCGCGCCGCGCCCGCGCGGCCACCTTCATCTGCGTTTCTTCGAGGGCGGCCTTCTTCATCTCGAACTCGCGGCGGTGGCCCTCCCGCTCCCGCTGCGCCCGCCGCCGGCTCTCGTCGAGCTCGCGCGCGCGGCGGCCCGTCTCCGCGGCCACCTCCTCCGTCTTGAGGCGGAAGCCGTGCAGGCCGCGCAGGTGACGGCCTTTCTCGAGGATCGCCGCCCGGCGGAACTCTTCGGCCCAAAGCTCACGGGTGCCGTACACCTCGGAGCGGGCGGCCGCGGCCGCGGAATGGCGCGCGGCCTCGGAAGCGATCGCGGCCGCCCAAAAGCCGGCGACGCTTTTCGCGGCGTCGAGGCGGGATTTCAGGGCCGCGCGCTTGGATTCGGCGCGGCGGATGTCGGTCTGGAGCCCCTCCACGCGCCGGCGGGAGAGCGCGTCGCGGCTGGCGAGCCCTTTGACGTCGGCGCCGAGCTCCTCCTCCGCGACGCGCAGCTCCTCGAGCTCCCGCAGGGTTTTCGTGAGTTCGCCCTGGATGCGCGAAAGCTCGGCGCGCTTCGCCTTGAGCTGGGCGGCCGCCGGAGCCGCGCTCAACGCGACCAGGGCGGCGAGGATCAGTATTCGGCGCGCCATAGCGACAAGGACCACCCGAGGGTCGCGCAGGCGCCGATCAAGGCGAGTTGCGCCAGAGGGTCCGGCCAGGCCCACAGCAGCTCGTCGCGGTGCAGCGGCCAGGCCATCGCGAGCACGAACGCGGCTCCTCCGGCGCCGGCGGCCGCCGCCCAAAGCGCGAGCCCCGCCCCCTTCGACGCGGCGCCGCTCGCGGCCAGTCTCAAGGACCCCAGAGCGAGGGCCGCGATGAGGCAGAGCAAGGTGCTCAGCGCCACGCGCAGAAGATAGGAGTAGAAGCGAAGACGAAGGATGGTTTGCACCTGTCCGGGCTTCCAGCGCAGGTCCGACCACTCGGAGAGACGCCGGATCCCGTCGATCCACTCTCCGAGGCGCGTCAATGCCCGCGGCGCGGGCCGGACCTCGAACGCCGCGGGCAAGGGGTTGTCTCCCACAAGCGCCGTCGATTCCGCAAGCTCGGGATCCTCCCGCTTCAGCGCGGCCAGGGCTTCGTCCGCCGAGATGTAGCGCACATCCAGGACGTCGGGAGCCGCGCGAAGCTTCTCTTCAAGAACCTTCGCCCTGGACTCTTCCAACGAGGCTGACATGAACGCCACCATCCGGAAATCGTCGCTCAGGGAGGACTCCAGCCGCGCGCAGTGCCGCTCGACGAGAAGAAGGGTTTCTCCCGCGAGCCCCGCAGCCGCGGCGAGCGCGAGCAACGACGCCACCCTGATCCTGCCTTCTGAGCTCATAGAGGCGATTCTATGAAATGCGGGAGCGCCGAGGAAGACATCGCGACGGCGTCAGCGATACGGAACGAAGACCGACAGGCCCTTTTTCACGGCTCCTCCCATCGTGGGAAGGGCGAGGAGGATCGTCAGCAAAATCAGCCAGAGGCTGCGCTCCATGACGAACTGCAGGAACCCGGCCTTCTTGACCGGCGCGGCGGAGTCCGCCAGGACGGCTTGGGGGGCCGGAACGGCGGATGCCACTTTGATGACGCCCGGCAGGGCCAAGGCTCGCCCCAGCAGCGAGACCGGAAGGGTGCCCGACACGAGCGCGGTCGCGCCCCCGGAAGGGGCGGTCTCGATGCCCAACACACGCTCGAGCTTGAAGCCGGCTTTGGCGGTCAACTCCGCCACGCTCGACGCGATCGATTCCTCGGAGCGGGAAACGTCTCCGACCCGCACGGTCACAAGGTAATCGCCGGTGATCCGGGCGTCGCCCGAAGGGCGCGCGCCGCGCTCGACCTCGACGCGACGCACGCCGGGGCGAGCGATGGCGTCGCCCAGCCGGGAGGCCGGAATCCACCCGCTGATCCGGACGGCGCCGCCCGCGGCGGGCCGCGGTTGGAAGCGGGCGTCGGGGCGGAAAGCCGCGACCGAGCCGAGCCCCGCCACCGCGTCTCGCAGGGCCCCCGCCTCCTGCGCATCGAGTTCCAAGGAGACGAACAGCATGCCCTCTCCCATCGGGGAGTTGTCGTCGGATTCAGCCAAGGCCGGCTGCTGCCGGTCATCGAGACGAGGCCTGCGGGGCTCGGGAGCGGCGCCGAACAGGCGCGCCTCGTAGTCCCGGCGGGCGTCCTCGCTGGCCGAATCGAGAGCCGCGTCCTCGGCGCCGGCGAAGGAGGCGGCCGGCGGGGACGGAGGATTCACGGAAGCCGTCTCGGTTCGCGAGAGCCCCTGGGTATCCGCCTTCGCGGCGGGCGCGAACGGGCGGGGCCGCGGACGAGAGACGGCCGCCGGAAGAGGCAGACGCTCGGGAGACAGCTTCGCCGGGGCCTGCGGCTGAGGCTTAGGCGCCGTCGCGGGCCGGGGGTCGGGCTGTCCCTCAATCTTGCCGTCGGGCTTCGTCTCGAAGAATTGTCCGACCTCCGCATCGGGATGCTTGTAGCCGCCGCCGTCGCCGAAGGCCTTATTAGAGAAGGGCGAGGGCTGGGAAGGGGCCGCCTGCGCGGACGGGAGCGCCAAGGCCGTCAGGACGAGAAACGGGATCAGGTGTCTCACGGCCTGATTCTACCACGGGGCCGTTTCTAGGTCAATAGACCTGTGCGCGTAGGCCCTAGGACCCATGCCTCGGCCCGGGCCCTGAGGCCTGAGAGAGCGAATCCGAGAACCGCGCCGATCGCGCAGGCCGCGGCGCCGTGCGCGACGGCCAACCCGGGGGAGGCCCCTCCCGCGCCGATCGCGGCCACCGCCCCCGCGGGCGCCAGAAGCCCCACGATCAGCCAGCCGCGCGCGTCGCCGAGAAGCCTCGCGGCCTCGGCTCCCGACTCCCGCTGACCGATGAGGATCAGCGCGAGCGTCAGGCACGGCGTGCCGATGAGTATCTCTCGCCAGCGCCACGGCCACCACCATAGGACGCCGGCCGCGGCCGAGAGCCGGTCCACCGACTCCCACATCCCGGCCGCGCCCAGCGCCGCCCGCGGCGCCAGCAGCGCGACGGCCGCCAGCGCCAGCGCGAACGCGGAGACGAGATGCCGCATGCGCAGCGGCGCGCGCCAGCCCGCCCGCACGGCGGGGCCCTCCGCGGCGAACAGCGCCGCGGCGCCCACGACCAGCGGCGCCGATAAGGTCCACAGGGTCCAGGTCCGCCCCAGCTCCTCGCGCCGCTCGGGCGCGA
>JAUYSH010000015.1 GCA_030696455.1 Elusimicrobiota bacterium | reverse complement strand
CCCTCAAGCCTTTGGAGATCATCAACGGAGCGTTGATGACCGGCATGGACGAGGTCGGCCGCCTGTTCGGCGCCAACACCATGATCGTCGCCGAGGTCCTGCAGTCCGCCGAGGTCATGAAGGCCGCCGTCGCGCACCTGGAGCCGCACATGACCGTCGCCGACGCCGCCACGCGCGCGACCATCCTGCTCGCGACCGTTAAAGGCGACGTGCACGACATCGGCAAGAACCTCGTCCACATCATCCTCAAGAACAACGGCTACAAGGTCGTGGATCTCGGCATCAAGGTCGCCCCGGAGCAATTGCTCGAAGCGGTGAAGACGCACAAACCCGACGCCATCGGCCTCTCCGGTCTATTGGTCAAGTCGGCCCAGATGATGGTGGTCACCGCCGACGACCTCACCGCCGCGGGGATCCGGCTTCCCATCCTCGTCGGCGGCGCGGCGCTCTCGCCGCGCTTCGCGGCGAAACGCATCGCCCCCTCCTACGACGGCCCGGTGTTTTACGCCAAGGACGCGATGACCGGGCTTTCCCTCGCCAACGACTATTTCGGGGAAAAGAGAGAGGCTCTGCTCGCCAAGAACAAAGAAATCCAAGAGTATCTCCGCGCCGAAACGATCGCGCCGGCGGCCGCGGCGACGGAGGGCCCCGCCGCCCCCCGCGTGGAGATCATCCACGAGACCGCGCCCGTGCCGCCCGACCTCAAGCTCCACGCTCTCAGCGATTTCCCCGTCGACGAGATATTCCAATACATCAACCCGATCATGCTTTACGGCAAGCATCTCGGCCTGCGCGGCAATCTCGAGCAGCACCTCAAGGACAAGAACCCCAAGGCCGTCGAACTGCACAAGCGCGTGCTGGCCCTGCAAGACGAGATCATGGCCAAGGGTCTCATCAAGCCCAAGGCCGTCTTCAAGTTCTTCGCCGTGGAATCCAAGGGCGACCGCATGGACCTTTTCGAGTCGCCCTCCGCCGAGGCACCCTTGGCCGGCTTCGACTTCCCGCGCCAGCCCGCCGGCGACCGCCTGTGCCTGGCCGACTTCGTCAAGCCGGCGGGCAACGGACGCGATTACGCCGCGATGTTCGTCGTCACCTGCGGCGCCGGCATACGCGAGCTGTCCGACAATTACCGCGACGAGGGCGAATACCTCAAATCGCACGCGCTTCAGTCGATCGCCATCGAGGCCGCGGAAGGCTTCGCCGAGCTGCTGCACGAGCGCATACGCCGCATGTGGGGCATCGGCGACCCTGCCGGGCAGAGCATACGGGAGAAATTCCAGGGCAAGTACCGCGGCATCCGCGTCAGCTTCGGCTACCCGGCCTGCCCCAACCTCGAGGACCAGGCCATCCTCTTCAAGCTCCTCGACCCCGAGAAGAATTGCGGCGTCCAGCTCACCGAGGGCTTCATGATGGAGCCCGAGGCCACGGTGAGCGCCCTCGTCTTCCACCACCCGAAGGCCCGCTACTTCTCCGTCGGCCAAAGCGAGGCCGCCGCCGCCTCATGATCGCGGCGCTGATCCTCTTCGCGCTGTCCGCCTCCGCCCAAACTCCTCAAGCCGTCGTCGAGAGGACCATGGCCCGCGCCGAAAAACTCGTCGCGGCGCAGAAGGGCAAGGACGCCTGGGAACGGCGCGACCTCGACCGCGCCGCCCTGAGGCTCTACGCCGACATCAAGCCTCTGAGCTGGAAGGCCGCTCCCGCCCTCGCAGCCGCCGTCTCCGACCGCAAGCGTCCCGCCAAGGTGCGTTTGTTCGCCGCCTCTTTTCTCGCGCTGATACGGGACCCCGCCGCGTTCGCCCCGCTCGAGGACATACTCCTCGACGCGGAGCAGGACTCCGGCGTGCGGGCGCTGGCCGCGCAAAGCCTCCCCGGGCAAGGCGTCTCCGACGCGGCGGTGAGCGGGGCCCTGTGCGCCGCGCTGACACAGAAAGACCTGCCGCGCGAGGTGCTCGACGACGTCCTGCTGGCTCTCTCCCGCTACGGCTGCCCGGAACCGGCGGCCCTGGCGCGCGTGGCCCGCTCCTTCGGCCCTCGTCCCGCCGGCAAGGACCTCGCCGCCGCGGCCGCAGCGCTCGCCGCCCTCGGCCGCTCGCGCGGCAGCGCCTCAGGAAGGGAGCTTCTAGCGCTCGCCGCCTATTTCCCGGCCCGCGGCGAGGCGCGCGCCGCCGCGTTCAAGGCGCTGGACGCCCGCCGCGCGGAGCTCGCGACCTGGCTCGCGCCCGAGACCTTGCCGGTCGTCGTCGAGGCCCTGCGCTCGGAAAGCGATCGATGGGACACCATGCTCCCGCTCATCCGCCTGGCCGTCGCTTTGGGCCCGGACGCCGCGCCGGCCTTGGCGCGCCTGACGGACCATCCCGACGCCGAGGTCCTGGCCGAGGCCGCCGAGGCGCTCGCCGCGTTCAAGCGCGTCGAGGTTCTCCCCGCGCTCGAGTCCGTCGTCGCGGGCGCCATGCGCGATCCGCGCTTCTCCCCCAAGGACGGACGGCCCGATCCCGCCGTCCTGCTCGCGCGCCTGGAGAAGGCCGTCGCCTCGCTGCGCCGCGCCCGCTAAGCGAATCCGAACGCGCACCGGTGCGAGTTGAGAACTGTTTCCGGAAACAGTTCCGGCGATCGCGAGCTTAAAAACGGGCGGAGAGCGTGAAGCGGTGCGTGCTGCCGAGCTCCCCCGAGGCCTGCGCCGCGTAGTCGAGGCCGAAGCGCTCCTTCTTGAGCCCCACGCCCACGGTCAGGCCGCGCGCCGCGTCGAAGCCCGAGCCCTCGGCGGCCGCGTTCTTGCTCGTGTAGCCCAGGCGCAGAAAAACGCCCTCGTGCGCCTGAAGCTCGCCGCCCGCGCCGCCCTCCGTGCCCGCGCCCCGCGGGCCGTTCTGAAGCTCGACGGCCAAGGCGTGCCCCCCCGCGAAGCGATACCCCGCCCCGAAGGCCGCCCGCAAGGGTAAATCGTTGCGTTGCCGGTCGTATTTGAGTCCCGGCCCGATATTGCGCAGGGCCGCCCCAAGAACGACCTTGCCCCTACCCGCCGCCAGCTCACGCCGCAGGCCCGCGTCCAAGGCGAAGCCCTGCGCCTCGGTCCCGGCGATATGGCTGCGCAGATACTTGACGCTCACCCCCGCGTCGACGAGGTCGGTCTTGCGCCCCGCGGCGAAGGCCAGCGCCGCGTCGGATGCGTCGTAGCCGCCCGTGGGACGCCCCGCCGCATCGCGTCCGGCGATCGTGCCCTGGTTTAAGTACGTGAGCGCGCCCGCCATCACCGCCCGGCTCGTCGGGTGCGCGTAGGCCAGGAAGTCGTGGCGCGTCGAGTTGCCGAGCTCGGAGTGGCTTACCGACACCTCGCGTTTTTCGAGGCGCGCCAATCCCGCCGGGTTCCAGTACACCGAGTGCGCGTCGTCGGCCAACGCGGTGTAGGCCCCGCCCATGCCCAACGCCCGGGCGCCGACGCCGATGTCGAGGAACGAAACCGTCTCGGCCCCGAAGGCCGGCGCGGCCAGCAAAACGGCGGCGAGAAGGCCGGTCCTCATCGGATGACTCCGACCTTGCCGTTCTTCGTGATCGGCTTGTGACCGCGCCGGCTGGCCTTGATCACGAAGTTGTACACCCCGCTGCCCACGCCGCCGACGTTCCAGGCGTGGTCGTACGTGTTCTGCGCCCCCTTCCCGTTGCCGTCATCGATGGCGCCGCGGAAGGTGAAGTCCGAGGAGGAATGGATCCTGCGGCCCGACAGGTCGTAGACGCGCAGCTCGACGGTCTCGGCCAGGCCGGGCTGTATCCTGAACGTCACCAGCGCCCCGCCTCGCGAGGGGTTGGGGAAGGCGTACGCGTCGCGCAAGTAGAATTCGTCCTGCGCCGCCGTCGCGGGCGCCAAGCCCAACGGCTGGTAGATCGAGAAGTGATCGGTCTTGGCCGTCACCACCTTGCGCGCGCGGTCGACGACGCTCGCCAGCTCCTCCCACTCGCGGCGCAGGGGGTTGTAGTAGTGGATCGCGATCTTGGTCTCGTCGCCCACGAGCGCCGGGTCGTAGGGCAGCTCGATGGTCACCGGGGTCGCGAAGCGCGTGCCCGCGGGCCCGAACTCGATGGGCTCGCCGGCGGGGCGCATCTTGATCTCCTCGGCGGCCGACGCGCGCAGGCC
Organism: Elusimicrobiota bacterium; assembly: GCA_030696455.1. GTDB lineage: Bacteria > Elusimicrobiota > Elusimicrobia > UBA1565 > UBA9628 > GWA2-66-18. The sequence continues at coordinate 15,697 of JAUYSH010000015.1, read as the reverse complement.
GTCGCTTCGGATGCGCTTGAGCGTGATCGCGGTGTCCTGCTCCATCGCGTTGGGCGGAATATCCACCGCGGCCTTGGCGGGCGTGTCGATGCGCCCTCCCGCCGACGAGGACAGGCTCATGTCGCCCTCGAAATGGGTGTCGGGCGTAGCGGCGAGCGACAGCGTCTCGGTGAATCCGAACGACGCGCCGCTGTAGCCCGTGCCCACCGTGAAGGTCGCCGACGCGCTCGCCACGCTGCCCCCCGCCGGCGAGCGTTCGACGACGACCGGATACTCGCCGTCGCCCAGCGAGGCGGGCACGGTCCAGCGGATCGTCGTATCGTTCCAGACCGAGAGCGGTACCGTAGCTCCACCGACAAGAAGTTTGGTCAAGGATCCGGAATAGGGGCCAAAGCCCGAGCCCGTGACCGTCACAACCGCGCCCACCGGACCGTAGGAAGGGGATATGGTCGAGATGGAAGGCGCCAGCACGAAGAAGGCCTGTGTGGCGCTCGCGGACAGCCCCGCCCCAAACGCGCGCTCGACGACAAGCGTCGCCTCGCCGGGCGGCAGAGCGCCAGGCACCGTGCCGGTGATCTGGGTATCGTTCCAGACCGACAACGGAGCAAGCACGCCGTTGAACGTCACCCGCGTGTTCGCCCCCGCGTAGGCGCCGAAGCTGGTCCCCGTGATCGTAAACGGCGCACCGATGGGTGCGGACGAGGGCGTCAACGTCGCCACCTCGGGTGTCGTGACGTTGAAGTAGGAGGTGGCGCTCGACGAGACTCCGCTGCCCGCGCTGCGCTCGAGCCAGACGGGTTGAACGCCGGGAGGAAGAGCCGGAATCGTGCCCTTGATCGTCGTGTCGTTCCACAACGACAACGACGTGGTGGCTCCGCCGATGAGCACGCGCGTGTTGGCCCCGGCATACGGTCCGAAGCCGGCGCCCGTGATCGTAAACACCGTGCCGATGGGCCCCGAGCCCGGGGAAACGTCCGCGAGCGCCGGGTCAAGGACCGTAAAGGGCACGGCCCCGCTGGCCGCGATGCCCGCGCCCTGCTGGCGCTCGACGACAAGATCCACTATCCCCGCGGGAACGGCCGGGACCGTTCCGGTGATGCTGGTGTCGTTCCAGACCGACAACGAAGCGATCACGCCGTTAAAGGTCACCCGCGTGTTGGCCCCGGCATAAGCGCCGAAGCTCGCGCCCGTGATCGAAAACGGCGCGCCGATGGGCGCCGACGACGGCGTCAACGTCGCCACGGCGGGGGTGGTCACGTTGAAGTAAGACGTGGCGCTCGACGAGACCCCGTCGCCCGCGCTGCGCTCGAGCCAGACCGGCTGCGCCCCGGCCGGCAGATTGGGTATCGTGCCGGTGATGGTCGTATCGTTCCACAAGGAAAGGGCCGTGGTGGCTCCACCGATGAGCACCCGGGTGTTGGCCCCCGCATAAGGCCCGAAGCCGGTCCCCGTGATCGTGAACACCGTGCCGATGGGTCCGGTTTCGGGGCTCATCGCGACCGGCGCGAGCCCGGCCACCGTGAAGGTCGAGAGCGAGCTCATCACGACGTCAGCGCCCTGCTGGCGCTCGACGACGACCTCGACGACGCCGGTCGACAAGGCGGGCACCGTTCCGGTGATCGTCGTGTCGTTCCACAAGGAGACGGGAGCCAGGACGCCCCCGAACGTCACGCGGGTATTCGCCCCCGCGTAGACGCCGAACTGCGAGCCCGTGATCGTAAACGGCGCGCCGATCGGCGCCGAGGACGGGAATATTCCCGCGACCGCCGGGCCCGTGACCTCGAAAAACACGGGGGCCGAGAGGCTCTCCCCGCCGCCGCTGGTCCGGCGCAGAACGACCGGCCGCGAGCCGGTCGCCGCCGAGCCGGGGATGGTCCCCACGATCTGAGCGTCGTTCCACACCGACAGCGCCGCCGTCGCCCCGTCGATGAGCACGACAGAGGCTGACCCGGCGTATGGGCCGAAGCCCGGCCCCGACAAGGTGAACGCGGTGCCGATCGGCCCCGAGGACGGCGAAATCGCGCTGACGCTCAGCGCCGTCGCCGTGAACGTCGCTGCGGCGCTGGCCGAGACAGCGCTTCCCTGCTGGCGCTCGACGACGACCGCCCACTCGCCCGCCTCGAGCGCGGGGACCGTGCCCGTGATCGTGGTGTCGTTCCACAGCGACAGCGCCGCCGTGCTCACGCCGAACTTGACGCGCGTGTTGGATCCGTCGTAAGCCCCGAAGCCGGAACCGATGATCGTGAAGGGCACGCCGATCGGGGCCGACGAGGGCGTCAGGCTTTCGAGCGCCAGGCCCGCGACCTGGAAGTAGGCCGCGCCCGACTGGACGAGGCCGCCGCCCGCGGTCAGCCGCTCGACGATGACGGTCTGCACTCCCGGCGCCAGCGCTCCCGGCACCGTTCCCTTGATGACGCGGTCGCTCCACAGCGACAGGGCCGTGGTCGCTCCACCCATGAGCACGCGCGTATTGGCCCCCGCGTAAGGTCCGAACGAGAATCCGGTCAGCGTATAAGCCGCGCCGATGGGCGCCGACGAGGGGCTCACCGATGTCACCGAGGGCACGGTCACGTCGAAGGCGAAGCCGTCGCTCGTCGATAAGAAAGCGCCCGCGGCGCGCTGGAGCACGATGGTCTTCCCGCCGGGCTCCACGCCGGGGATGGTGCCCTTGATGGTCGTGTCGTTCCAGACGGACAGCGGGGCCGTGGCGCCGTCCACGAGCACCCGCGACAAGGTCCCGGCATAAGGTCCGAAGCCCGAGCCCGCGATGGTGAAGGGCACGCCGATGGGTCCCGAGGAGATATTCAGCGCCGCCGTATTGAGGTCGGTTACCGTGAATGTCCCCGCGTCGGTCACGGTCAGGCTCGAGACGTTCTGGCGCTCGATGGTCACCGCGTAGGCGCCGGTGGACAGGCCGGGGATGGTCCCTTTGATCGTCGTGTCGTTCCACACCGACACCGGCGCGGCGAGGGTCCCGAACTTGATCCGCGTATTGCTTCCACTATACGGCCCGAAGCCCGTTCCGGCGACCGTAAAGGGTATCCCGATCGGGCCGGTGGCGGGATGGACCGCGAAACCCCCCGGCGCGGAGAGCGTGCTGATGTCGAGCAAGGCGCCCGCCGCCGGCGTCTCGCTCACCACGCGATAGGGCGACGTTGAGCCGTCGACCGACAGCCAAAGGTCGGTTCCACGGAACACCGCCCCCTGCGCTCCGCCCGCGTCCGCGGTCGTCGCGCCGGCAAATGCTCCGTCATAGCCGAAGCGCCACAGGACGGCGTCGGTCTCAAAATCGCCTATCGCTCCGGCGATCAGCAGTCCTCCCGCCTCGGGCAAAATGGCGACCGGGTAAGAAGGCGCCCCGTCGGCGGCGCGCCAGACCTTCTCGACGAGCGCCTGGCCCGTGGCCTTGTCGAACTTGAGAAACGCCATGTCGGAGCCGTCCGCGCCGTTGATCCGGGGCGCGGCCACGTAGACGGCGTCCGCGGTGACGTGGACCTTGGCCGTGACCCCGCCGTCCAGGTGGCTCAGGTAGCCGGGCTTGTAGTAAGGCCCGCCGAGCAAGGTTTGTCCATCGGCGGCGTAGTGGCGCAGGGACAGGTCGAGGCCGCCGACGTCGGGCGCGTCGGGTTGGGCCGAGTAGCCGACGACCCAAAGGCTCGCGTCGGCGTCGACCGCCAAACCCGTGCCGAAGTCCACGCCCGCCCGCGTGGTGCTCGTCGTGAGCTCGATCGAGCCCGAAGAAGGATTGAAGCGCCACAGGGCGAGGGAAAGGCTGCGGTCTCCTTCCGCGTCGAGGTCGACGGGGCCGGACGTTTGGGCGGCGCCCACGATCCAGCCCGGGGACTTCGCGTCGAAGACGAGCTCGTTGCTGGCGTAGCCGGCGTCGGACAAGGTCCGCGACTCGATGACGTCGCCGGAGGGAGAGGCCTTGTAGATCGCGAGGTCGAGGGACGTGGTCGCGGGATCCTCGGCCATGCCGATGGCGTAGGCGCGGCCGGAAGCGTCGAAGAACACGGACCAGGGCATATCGTCGACGCCGTCCAAGAGGAAAGAGGAGGCGAGCGGGGCGCCCGAGGAGTCGCTGCGCGTGAAGGCGACCGCGTCGGGCTCCGCGTTGACGGTCCAGAAGGCGTCGAAGGGGTCCCGGCCGATCCCCAGCCCGCCCGGGTCGTCCTCGTCGTTCCCGCCGCTGAAAGGATCCATGACGACGTCGATCATGGTCGAACGCAGGATCTCGTAGTTGCCCGCGAGGTCGACGCCGCCGTACGCGAGCAGCCTCAATCCGGCCGACAGCGAAAAAGGTCCGGTGTAGACCTGAAAAAACTCCGTCGTCGCGCCGGTCAGACCCGCGGCCAGCAAGGCGCTCGACGGATCGACGGCGTAATACACCGCCGCCAGGCCGCTGCCGTGCTCGACGGAATGCAGGTTGACCGACGAGGTATCGTAAATGGTCGCCGCGGCGCCTTCGACCGGGTCGGAATAGCCGTTGAAGTCGAAGGTCGTCATCGGCGGCGTGATATCCGGCCCTTGCCCGCCGCCGCAGACGCCGGCGGGCGGATCGGCCAAGGGTTCCTGGCCCGGGTCCCGGGTCTGCATGTAGACGTTGGCCGCGCAGGGTTGGACGCCCGGGTTGCAGACCAGAAAGACGTGATGGGCGGAGGGCTCGAGGCCGGTGATGACGGCCTGGGTCGACGCCGTCGAGAAGAAGGTCGTGAAGCTGACGGAGCAATCACCGTTCGAGAAAGAGGCGGTGCCGAAGGCGACGTCATAGACCGTCCCGGGGGAGTTGCCGTTGGCGTCCCAGGCGAGCGTGATCGAGGTCGACGACACCAGCGGGACGGAGACCGCGCCTGGAGGCTGAGGCACGGAGAGCGTGGGGAGGGTCGCAACGAAGGTCAGCGCGGCGACGCGCGGCGTCTCGAGGTTGCCGGCGACGTCGACGCTGAAGTAGGTCACGGTATGCGTGCCCGCGGCCAGCGTGAAGGTCCCCGCGTAAATGTCCGGGGGCGTGGCGCTGAAATCCACGAAGGCCTGGTCGATCAGGAAATAGGTCGTGGCGAGCCGGCCCGGCCCCGAGACGTTCAGCGCGATGGACGCGGCGGTCGACACGAACAGCTCCCCCTCGATGATGACCGCCAGGCCCTTGGGGACGAGCGCGGTTATCGGCGGCGCGGGCACGCCCATCACGACCGCGTAGGTGGTCGTCCCCGCCTCAAGGCGCGTCAGCTCGCCGGACACCGTCTTGGACCCCACGGACAAGGAATGGACGTCGGCCTTGCCGATCGAGGCGAGGCTGGTCGTCGAAACGTATAGACCGAGAGACGACTCCGTCACGCCCAGATCCAGCAGGCGCTCAGGGCTGTAGCGCGCCGTCAAGTTCCCGATCGGACGGAACCGGACGCCCGGGGGCGTCAACCCATGCACCGCGCTCACGGGGACCAGGTTATTCGCGGCCTTGATCGCTGCCAACGCGCCCGAGAGCCCCTGCGCCGCGGGGTCCACGGGGAGGACCGCGGCTTCGCTCACGTAGCCCGTCAGCGTGAGTTCGGGCAGGCCCCCCACGAGGTTCGCGCTCGCCGCCAGGAACGGACCTTCGGCGGGATAGGGCACGGCCACCATGACGGGAGCCAGGCTGGTGACGGTCCCGGACACCGTATAGGCGGCCGTATCGACGCTCACCGTCACGTCGCTGGTCTGCGACGGCTCGAGATGCATCAGCCTGATCCCCAGCTGCTGCTCGAGGGTGAGGCCCTCGGGATCGTAGCTGATGGTGACGTTTATGCCGCCGCTGAACTCGGCCGTGGTGAAGATCTCGAAGGCGAGATCGGACCCGCGCGGGTATGAGTAGAAATTCGGGATGTTGGTGGCCTTGCGCAGCCAAGCCCCGGTGTCTCCCGCCGTCAACTGATTGTCGAACACGAGCTCGACCGTGATGGGCAGGCCGCCGAAAGGAGTGATCTTGATCTTTCCCGAGGGCGTAAAGAAAGGCGGCGAAACGCTGAATGCATGGGGGTGGATATTCCCCTCCGCATCGGTGCTTCGCCCGTAAAGGGTCGCCTCATGGCTGAAGCTCGTCGCGCCGATCTGATCCTTGGCGTAAGCCAGATACTCTCCATCGGTCGAGACCGTGAAGTTGAAATTCACGCTGGTCGCCCCACCGCCCTGAACCTCTTGGAGGGCATTGTGAGCGTCCAAGTCCACGCCTCCCGTGAAGAAATCCGGCTCCTCGGGGCCGATCTTCACGAGCTTCACGTAGCGCACTCCCCAAAACGCCCTCGACACGCCGCTGAAGCCGCTGTCTCCGAAGCTCGAGACCTCGGCGCTTATCCCATAGTCCACCTTGAAGCGGCCCTCGCTCTGTGAGCCCGCCATATCCTCGGCTTGAAGCACATACTCGCCTTGCGCCAAACTGACCGTGGCTCCGACGGCCGTTTCGCCGTCGAGGCCGCTGCGTTGGCGGATGACTCCGCCGCCGGCCTGGCTGAGCGAGAAACTCGAGAGTCCCGAAAGTTCATCGGCGAAGATGATGTTGGACTCGTCGCCGATGACGGGAGGGTCGGTCGGGGCCGGCGGCGCGGAAAAATCAAAGGGGTGGGTGAGGCCGTTGCCCACGACCAAGGTCGGCGGGGTGCGATCGACGAGAAGCCCGATCACGGCGATATTGCCGGCTTGATCGTGGGCCCGGAGGGTGATGGGCCCTTCCGGCAGGAACGACAAGATCGCGCCGATATCCTGTTCGGTATAGACGTAGCTTCCCTCGAAATCGCCGTCGTGGCCGGCCAGGATCGGCCCGTTGTCCTCCGGCCGGAGCTTCCAGATTTCAAGCTTGTCGATGCCGCTGACGACCACGGCAGGGGCGCCTTCAGGGTCGAACGCGTCGTTGACGCTGATCGCCAGCCCCGCGCCGCTGGTATAAGTGTTGGGGGCCAGGGGGCCGCGGGCGTCGGCCAACGCCACGAAGGGCGGTTTCCTGTCGATCTTGAAAGGCCAGGAGGTTTCATTCCCAGCCAGGTCGCGGACTACGGCGATATAGCTTCCATCCAACAACTCGCCCCCGGACAGGGGAAAATTCGCCGAAGCTTCCTGCAGAGTTCCATATGGCGAAGAGTAATTGACTGTTTCATTGAAACCCGGGCCTGTAAGGGAAATGCTGGCGATCCCCGACCAGGGAACTGCCGGCTCGTTGCCGCCGACCAGGATGCCCGCGGAATTAGTGAAGCCGTCCCTCGGCACATCCCCGAACTCGTCGTCGATGACGCGCACTACGGGGGGCGTATGATCGCCCTCGACGGCGAAGGCCGCTTCCAAGAAAGGCGGATTAAGCGCAAATCCTTCGGCATCGCCGTCGGCCGATGCGGTGAAAATCGCCTGGAACGAGCCCTCCGTCGCGTTCGTAGGGATGGAGTAATGGATTGAAAAAAATTGCTCCGAATTTGGAGGGATGTCCACGGGACCAAGGACTGAGCCCGGCTCGACTTGGAAGCGGGCATGCGATTCGGTCGGTATCCGCACTCCAGTCACGGCGCTATCACGGAGATTCTTAACGGACAGCCGTATCTTGCCCGTGTCGCCGGGGGCGACGGGCAGCCCCTGGGCGGCGGCGCGAAGGCAAAACAAGCCGCTCGCGAGGATCAGGCCCGCTCGAAATCCGGCTGTCCGTGACCGCATCGGCCTGGATATAACACGGCCTCCCGCCGCTGTCAATCAATTTGAAATTGACCTTTCTGGGTCTTGCGAACGGCGAGCTCGGCCTCTATAATTAGCCTTCTCATCATTATGAAGATGCCTGAAGTTCTGCCGGCCGCCGCTTGCGTCGACATTCTGCATGTCGAAGACGATGATCATTACGCGGACATCGTCAGACGCTGGATGACCCCCCGCGGCCTCACCGTAGCGCGGGTCCGTTCACGCGCGGAACTGTACGGCTACCTCTCCGCCGCCCCCCGTCTGCCGCGATGCTTGCTGATAGACCCCGGCTTGGGGGACTCCCACGGCCTGGGCCTGTGCGACGCGCTCAAAAAAGCCCCGTCGCTCCAACAATTGCCGATCGTTCTGTTTTCAGGTTCGGATTTAACGGCTTGCGAGTGCCTGGAACACGGCGTGCTGCACCTCATCCGCAAAGGCGCAGGCGATCTTCCGCAACTTTTCGCCGCTCTGACCTCGGTGATCAACCAGCATTCCCGTTCTCAGGGAGTCGTCGATATCGGAGACATGCACCTCGTTCCGTCGGACCTGGAGGTCCACCTCAACGGTCGAATCATCGCCAAATTGACCCCAGGACCGTTCGCGGCCCTCCTCCTGCTGGTCAAATCCGCGCCCAACGCCGTCTCCGACGCGACACTGTACACGGCCTTTCTCGAAAGACGCCGCTACCATGACCGGGGCGACTCCGCGCTGACCATCCGGGTCAATCTTAAAGAATATGTCTACCGCCTGCGTCACGATCTTGGCCCGGCCGGCGCGCGCATCGAACGTATCCGCGGCGAGGGATACGCCTATCATCCCCCGGTTTGAAAGGTCAATTTCAAATTGATTGACAGGCGCGGGAGGTCGTGTTATATCCACGCCGATGCGGAAAACCTCCCCGAAGCGCCGGCTTCTCCGACTGGCCCTTGTCGCCGCCATGCTGGGCCCGGACGCGGCCTTCGCGCGAGTCATTCCGGACGTCAATCTGGGCACGATCGAAATCCTCAAGGAGCGCTTGGAATGCCTCCCGGGAAGCGGGACAGTATTCGAGAAAGCCAACGATAAGCCCTTTACCCCCTCTTCCCCTGGCATTGATCCTTATCCTTCCTTCCACAGCGGCAATACGGACCTTTCGGTCTGGGGTCTGGGCTGGACCTCCGACATCGACCACCGGATCACCTTAAACAACCAGTCGATCACTTGGACCAACGGCCAGGGCGTGCATATCACCTACGCTCAGGCCGCGGGCTCAACGACCACCCCCGTCTACACCCCCCCGGTCAACGCCTACGAGACCATCACCACCGTCACCGCCTCCTCCGGCGTGCCGAGCTCGCTCCTCGAAAAGGATACGGACGGCACCACCCGCCGCTTTGATGTCTTCGAATCGACCTCCATATTAAGGCTGGCGCTCCTCACCGACAAGAACGGCAACACCGTCACCTACAACCGCGACGGCCAGGGGCGCCTGACCAATGTCGTCGACATTCACGGCCGCTTCTTCAACCTCACCTACAACGCCGCAGGCCTCGTCGCCACGCTTACGGACTCGGGCGGGCGCAGCAGCAGCTACGCCTATGACGCCGCCAAGCGACGCACGGGCGATACCGGGCCTTTGGGCACGACTGGGTATCTCTACGACGGGGCTAACAGGATGGTCAAGATCACCTACCCCAACGGCGGCGTCAAGAACTACACCTACGACGCCTTAAACCGCGTCACGAGCTCAGACGACGGCGCCGGCGTCAACGCCGAGACCTTCACCTACTTCGCTTCCAGCACCACCGTCGCCGACGCCCTCGGCCGCGTCGTCAAATACGACTACATCACCCTCAAGGGCTTAAAGAAGATCGCCAAGATCACCGACCCCAGCGGCGGCGTGACCACCTTCGGCTACGACGCCAACCTCAATCTCATCAGCCGGACCGATCCGCTCGGCCGCGTCACGGGCTACACTTACGACGCCAAGGGCAATGTCACCAGGACCGACGACCCCGCCGGCGGCCAGACCTTGGCGACCTACGAGCCCGCCTTCAACCTCGTGGCCTCGCTCACCGATCCGCTCGCCCGCACCACCAACATGACCTACGACGCGCAGGGCAACCTGACCGTGGTGAGCGACGCGCTCTCGGGCACGGTGAACAAGGGCTACGACGCGCAGGGGCATGTGACCTCGAGCCAGGATCCGCTCGGGCACAGCACGCTATTTACCTACGAGCCCGCCAACGGCGCCTTGAAGTCGATCACCGATCCGCTCACCCGGCAGACGCTCATGCTGACCGACGGGCTGTCCCGGGTCACCAGGAACACCGACCCCTCGGGCAAGGTCACCGAGTACACCTACGACGCGGCGAGCAACCTGACGCAGGTCAAGGATGCGCTCAACGGCATCACGGCCTACGCCTACGCGCCGGGACGCGACAAGAAGCTGCTGCAGACCGTCACCGACGCCAACGGCCACGCCACGACCTTCGGCTACGACGCGCAGGGGCGGCTGACGAGTGTGACCAACGCGCTCGGGCAGACCAAGACCTCGACCTACGACGACAAGGGCAACCTCGTGCAGACCACGAACGCGCGCGGGCAGACGATCAGCTACGAGTACAACAGCCGCGATTTGATGACGAAGAAGACCACGCCTGAGGGAATCGTCACTTATGTTTACGACGCCGGTGGGAATCCCACCAAAATTACGAATTACAACGGCGCGAGCATAGAGATGACCTTCGATAGCCTAAACCGTGTAACTCAAAACAAACAGACACTCCCTGGCGGCTATAGCGTCACGATCGGGTACAGCTACGACTTTAACGGCAATCGCACGAGCATGGCAACACCGTGGGGCAATTTTAGTTATCAGTACGATGCGCTCAACAGACTTACTCGAATGACCAACCCGCAGGGACGACAGTTTAATTTTCAGTACGACGCCAATGGCCGAAGGACGGAGTTAATTTACCCCAACGGCATCGAAACAACCTACGGCTACGATAACTCAGGAAAACTCTTGTCGATCATTCACACCCGAACAAACGACGACATGATCGTCGCCAAATCAATTTACAATTACGACAATGCAGGAAATCGTCTATCAATGGAGGACCTGTCAGGAACGCATGCCTACGCATACGATGATTTGCAACGGCTAACACAGGCAACCCACCCCACCGCATCGAGCCTACCAGTCACGACTGAAAACTTCGCTTACGACCCCGTCGGCAATCGTCTGGCAGATAGCCAGATCACAGGCTACACTTACGACGAAGCGAATAGACTCATCGAAAACAGCAGCTTCACTTTTACTTACGACGCCGACGGCAATATGTCCGCCAAAACAGATAATGCGACAAATCTAACTACTACCTATAACTACGACAGCGAGAATAGGTTGGTAGGAATCAACCTCCCCAACGGCGAGGAGTGGGTGCATCAATTCGATGCAACTGGAAAACGAATTGGGAAATCATCGGGAACAGCCTCCGGAGCAATTAGCAGATTCATCTATGACAGCGAGCATATTATTGCCGCCACAGCCGGAGACGGCTCATTACGCATAACGATTTCTCACGGACCGGGCACAGACAACCCACTACTCATCAGGGACGCAATTGGTACTGAGAAATACTTACTACCCGACGGCATTGGAAGCATTCGAATTTTGGCGGATTCAAACGGAGAAGTTGTTGGAAGTCGCGACTATACGGCCTTTGGCCTGACGCACATCACCGGGCAAGTCGCGAATTTCTCGCCCTCGACAAACTTTGGATTTACAAGTCGCGAAGATGACACTGAAATCGGCGCGTATCACTACCGCACGCGCTATTACGAGCCTTCCGTGGGAAGATTTTTAAGTGAGGATGTCTTAGGAATTCGCGGCAGTTTCACCAACTTCTATGCCTATGCTGGGAACAATCCGACAAATTTCGTAGATCCGCTGGGTCTTGTTCGTGATGATCCCGGCGATGCGGGTGGTTTCGACCCCGGTGTCTTCATTGAGGATTTCGCGAATTTCACTGCCGGCTTCGGAGATTCGGCTCTGTTTGGCTTCGGTCCAGACGCCCGCAATGCTGCCGGCATTGGCGGGATCGACGAATGTTCTTCGGCATATGCTGCTGGAGATTTGGCGGCGCTCGGAGTTTCGCTTGGCCGGCTTTCCTACGCACTCAGTGCTAAGGCTATCCCCCTACTACCGAACATGTCCGCAGCAAAGGCAGTTGAACTGAGAAACGCCTTAAAAGTTCTCTATCGAGCGGGGAGTTTCAGCAATGAGGGGATGATGACCATGGCTCAGGCGACCGCGCGCTACAGGTCTTCGACCGAAATCATTGCCGCCGCCAGCCGCACAAGACCCATGTTCAATAATGCGGCCGCAGCGGCCGCAGTCGGCAATTCAGCAAGATCAAAGCAATGCGGATGCAAAAAATGAAAATCAAACTATTGGGATACGAAGCGGACGACCATCAGTTTGAACTGGATCTCGAGACACACGCCTACACCATCAGAAAAATGGTCGACGCCTCAGCAGCGACGGTCACCGCCTGTGGCATGGGCTGTGAGGTCATAAATGGACTTTTCGATCGCAAGAAGGAAATTTTTGCTCTCTACTCACACGACGAGACTATTTTTCTATATGCGGCTGGAGAATCAATCCCAGTGTCATCACAGCTGAGCCTTTCGATTTCAGGGATCTTTCCGTTTGTTAGAAGAATCACGATTACTCAGGACGGCAAGGCAGCACTTAGCCGCACTTACTGGGCGCGCGATCTCCTCGATGATGGATTGGCCCATCACGATTTTTTTAAATATCTTCAGAGGGAGATCAGTTCCCCAATCAATCTGAGGTCCTTTAAGTTCTTCTGGGACGCCGCGCGGCGAGGGGTTGATCCCTACTCCGATAGTTTTAAATCCGAATTAGAAGTGCATATGAAGTCTAGCGGAATAGGCCATTGACTTTACTTGAAGAGATTCAACAGGCGGCGGTAGATGGGAATAGCGATCTTAGCGCGCTTCTGCGTAAGTGCAAACTTCTCGCCGCCCGGTTAGGGAGCAAGCCATTAGAGGACTGGTTGTTATGGGAATCCAACGGCTACCCCAAAGAAGCGCCCGTGCCGAAATACCGGATTTGGCGTCTAAAGCTGAAGGGGCACTTCGCAGGGTCATTTGGATCTGCCATGAACAATGTCTATATCCCCATGGCATGCGTACCCGTCGAAACTCGAAAAGCATATGAGCATTACGAGAATAGGAATAGCATCGCCGCAATTGAAGATATTTTGAAGAAAAGCACGGATGGCGGTGGAACCGCGACGATCCACACGAGCGATTTATCCCTCGTCCTGGGTCAGAAAGTATTCGATGGATACAACTGCATAGAGGCCTGGGCTGAGGCTGAGAACGGACAATTGGTGGAGGTAATGAACTCTGTCAGAAATCGCATTCTTGATTTTTCATTGGCAATCTGGAAAGAGGCACCCGACGCGGGACAGGGCACGGAAGCCGGGAAGGGCCTAAAGGTCGCACGCATAAATCAAATTTTCAATACGACGGTTCATAATGGATCAGTAAGCCTGGTTGGAAATGCCGATCACTCCACAATCTCATTTGGGATTTCAAGCGGTGACTTCGAATCCCTGGCGAAGGCTCTAGGTGAAAAGGGCGTCGACCGCGAGGACTTGGTCGAGTTGAAGAAAGTTATTCAAGAAAAGCCAACCGAGAACGGATTCGGCCCTAAAGTTTCCGCGTGGATGGGAAAAATGATTCAAAAGGCCGCCAATGGCAGCTGGGAAGTCGGCGTGGCAGCCGCCGGCACTCTATTAAGCCAGGCTCTCGCCAAGTACTACGGCATCGGGTAAGTTCCCCCCTGCAATAATGCACGGATAAGTTCACCTCGTTTTTAAGCCGCCGCTGCTGAAGTACATTAGGAGAATGATCCTCATGAAATTTCATAAAGGAACCAGCTCGGGCGGCGCCCCGGCCCCCGCGCGCTGGGAAACTGTGAGCGGCGCCTCAACCGTAGGTCAGGCTGCGGAAGTCCTCAAGCTGAAATCAGAAAGTCTTGCTCATGCCGAGCTCGATGCGCGCATACTTCCGAACGAAATCCCTTTTTCCAATTTACCCGGACAAGAAGTTCTTTTCCATCCACACTCCAAAGAACTTCTCATCCTGCTCAGAGAAACCGGGCTTAGGGCTTCTTTCTATGAGGATGGACGGAAAAAGAAAGAACTTCTTCTGCGATCAGCAGATGTGTATCTTCCTACGCTTCAGTTTTTTGGTGAAGCGGCGCTGGCCATTGGTCTCAACATGCTTGCCAGCTGGATTTATGATACCTGGGTCAAGGACGCACCGGCATCCACCCCGCCCCCAAGGATCAAGGCAGAATATCTGCACATTGAGGATGGGGAGCGCGTTGTTCGGTGGAAAAAAATCGAAGGCTCAGCCAAGGAAGTGGCGGATTTACTGAAAGCGGAAGCGAAGGCAGCGGGAACGAAAAGGATTTCGCGGAAGAAGAAATAGCAGCCCCATGAAAAACATCTTTCCGAGCAACTCCGAAAGGGCACGCGATGCCTTTGAGGATGGTGAAGGGTTGTTCCGGAAAGGGAAGGGCTTCCTTCTTTTAAAGGACCGGGAGCGCGCTGAGAAGCTTTGCCGTGACGCGCTTAGCCCGATGCGGAGCGCGATGCTCCTTGACCCGAGTATTGAAAAGTATCGCATGCAACTTCACGCATATGGGCGTCAGGTACACGATCTATTCGGATGTCAACTGGGGATGGATAAAGGATCGTATGCGGTAAGTTGCCCCGTGATGCTTTCGCACTCGCAGATGGGCTTCAGCATCGGCGCATCGGCCAAAAAGATTTGCTCGATATGCGGCGAGGACATGTTCGAGTGCCAGCATGTGAAGGGGCGCCAGTATGACGCCGTGATTGCCACGAGAGCTCATGATGTCTGCAACATCTGCGCAAAAAAGGAATGCGCGCATGAAGTCGGCGCGAAGTACGACCAAATAATGGCTTTCTCATTCGTAACCGATATAGTTCTCGACCACATCGCCATAGTTCAGAATCCCGACGACCCCCTATGCGTCGTTCAGAGCCAGACTTTGACGCAGCGAGACCTGCTTGGGATGTTGCCGGAGTCGGAGCACAGCAAGTTTATCTACGGTTCGTCACCGGTTCAGTGCCACCATTGTCGTGTTTGTGACGGGGCACCAAGAACTCCGACGGATTCAGCTGGGTCGATGTCGCCCGTCAAATCAAGCAGCCCTGGATCGGGTCGAAATGAGCCGTGTAAATGTGGCTCCGGCAAGAAATTCAAGAAGTGTTGCGCAAAGTAAACCCCTGGCTAATCATTGTTGAAATTAAGAACTCCTTATCATGCCGTTTCGTTTACAGGTTTTCGCGAAGCGAAAACCCTGGCGCCGCAAGGCGCCATGCCGTTGGCGCTCTTTCCACGGGCCGCTCGCCGGAGGCTCTGGCGCGACCGACGCGAACTCGCCCAAAGCGCCAAAACCTCGGCCATCGACCGCCTGATGGCCTTAAACGCTGCGCCCGCGGTGCCCTCGACCAACGGCCAGGGCGTCCATGTCACCTACGCCCAGGCCGCGGGCTCGACCACCACCCCCGTCTACACCCCCCCGGTCAACGCCTACGAGACCATCACCACCGTAGCCGCCTCCTCCGGCGTGCCGAGCTCGCTCCTGGAACGCGACACCGATGGCACCACCCGCCGCTTTGATGTCTTCGAATCGACCTCCATATTAAGGCTGGCGCTCCTCACCGACAAGAACGGCAACACCGTCACCTATAACCGCGACGGCCAGGGGCGCCTGACCAATGTCGTCGACATTCACGGCCGCTACTTCAACCTCACCTACAACGCCGCCGGCCTCGTCGCGACACTCACCGACTCGGGGGGGCGCAGCAGCAGCTACGCCTATGACGCCGCCAAGCGACGCACGGGCGATACCGGGCCTTTGGGCACGACTGGGTATCTCTACGACGGGGCTAACAGG
>JAUYSH010000097.1 GCA_030696455.1 Elusimicrobiota bacterium | reverse complement strand
CTGGATGCTCGACGCGGCCCGCGCCAAGTCCGGCAAGCCGATGGCCGAGCGCCTCGCCGAGGAGATCCTCGCGGCGAACAAGAAGGAAGGCATCGCCTTCAAGAAGCGCGAAGACACCCACAAGATGGCCGAAGCCAACCGCGCTTTCGCGCACTATCGCTGGTAAAGCAGCGATAGTGATTTTCTTCATAAACATCCTTATATAAGTTTAACCAGGCTCAAGAGATAAATCATGCCCAGAGAATCCGCCCTCGACAAAGTCCGCAACATCGGCATCATCGCGCACATCGATGCCGGCAAGACCACCACGACGGAGCGCATTCTCTATTACACCGGCCGCATCCATAAGATCGGCGAGGTGCATGACGGCGCGACGACCACGGACTGGATGCCGCAGGAGCGCGAGCGCGGCATCACGATCACCGCGGCGGCGACCTTCTGCAAGTGGAAGCAGGGGGACAACGAGTACACGATCAACATCATCGACACCCCCGGCCACGTCGACTTCACGGCCGAGGTCGAGCGCTCGCTGCGCGTGCTCGACGGCGCGGTCGTCTGCTTCGACGGCGTGCAGGGCGTGGAGCCCCAGTCGGAGACGGTGTGGCGCCAGGCCGACAAGTACCACGTGCCCCGCGTCGTCTACGTCAACAAGATGGACCGCATGGGCGCGGACTTCTACATGTCGTACAACTCGATCATCAAGATGCTCGGCGCGAACGCCGTGCCGATCCAGCTTCCCATCGGCAGCGAAGCAGCATTTGCTGGTCTAATAGACCTGATCAAGATGAAGGCTCTGATCTGGAAGGGCGAGGAGCTCGGCGCCGCCTGGGACGAGGTCGAGATCCCGGCGGACATGAAGGAGCAGGCCGAGAAGTACCACGCCACCATGGTGGAGAAGATCGTCGAGTTCGACGACGTCCTCATGGACCGCTACCTCAACGGCGAGACCAAATTCACCCAGGAAGAGCTCAAGAAGACCCTGCGCAAGGGCGTTCTGCAGTGCAAGATATTCCCCGTGCTGTGCGCCTCCTCTTATAAGAACAAGGGTGTCCAGCCCATGCTCGACGCGGTGTGCGAGTTCCTGCCTTCTCCGCTCGACGTGCCTCCCACTTTGGGCCACGACATCTTCGAGCCGGAGAAGATCATCGAGCGCAAGGCCGACGACAAGGAGCCTTTCTCGGCGCTGATGTTCAAGATCCAGACCGACCCCTTCGTCGGCAAGCTGATCTTCTTCCGCGTTTACTCGGGCGTGCTCAGGGCCGGCGACACCGTGATGTTCGGCAACAACCGCAACACCGAGCGCATCGGCCGCATCCTGCGCATGCACGCCAACACCCGCGAGGAGATCAAGGAGATCTTCGCCGGCGACATCGGCGCCACCGTGGCCCTCAAGAACGGCCGCGTCGGCTACACGATGTGCGACGTGGACAAGCCCGTCCTCCTCGAGCAGATCACCTTCCCCGAGCCCGTCATCTCGGTCGCCATCGAGCCGAAGACGAAGGCCGACGAGGAGAAGATGGCCAACGCGATGTCCCGCCTCGGCGAGGAAGACCAGACCTTCCGCATCAAGACCGACGTCGAGACCGGCCAGACGATCATCTCCGGCATGGGCGAGCTCCACCTCGACATCATCGTCGACCGCATGAAGCGCGAGTTCAAGGTCGAAGCGAACGTCGGCGAGCCTCAGGTCGCCTACCGCGAGACCGTCAGAAAGTCGGTGACCGAGGAAGGGAAATTCATTCGCCAGTCCGGCGGCCGCGGCCAGTACGGCCATTGCATCCTTAAGATCGAGCCGCAGCCGATGAACAAGGGCTTCGAGTTCATCAACGACGTCAAGCAGGGCCGCATCCCGCGCGAGTTCATCCCCGCGGTGGAAAAGGGCGTGCGCGAGGCATTGGACGGCGGTGCGCTGGCGGGCTTCCCGATCGTCGACATCAAGGTGACCCTTCTCGACGGCTCCTACCACGACGTCGACTCGAACGAGATGGCGTTCAAGATCTGCGGCGCCATGGCGCTGCGCTCGGGCTGCAAGAAAGCCAGCCCGACCATCCTCGAGCCGATCATGAAGTGCGAGGCGACGACCCCGGAGCAGTACGCGGGCGACGTCATCGGCGACCTCAACAGCCGCCGCGCGAAGATCTCCGAGATGGGCGACCGCGGTCACCTGAAGTTCGTCAAGTGCACCGTGCCGCTCTCGGAGATGTTCGGTTACGCGACCGTCGTGCGCTCCATTTCGCAGGGCCGCGCGTCGTTCACGATGGAGCCGAGCCACTACGAGGAAGTCCCGAGCAACGTTCTGAAGGCCATCGTCGAGAAGGCGAATGCCGCCATCGCCTCCGGCGAGAAGTCCACGCGTTAATAAACCAGGAGAATCAAGATCATGGCCAAAGCCAAATTCGAGCGCACCAAGCCGCACGTCAACATCGGAACCATCGGTCACGTCGACCATGGCAAGACCACTTTGACGGCCGCGATCACCAATTATCTCTCGAAGCAGGGCCTGGCGCAGGCGAAGCGTTACGACGAGATCGACAACGCGCCCGAGGAGCGGGCCCGCGGCGTGACGATCAACGTGCACCACAACGAGTACGAGACGGCCAACCGTCACTACGCGCACGTGGACTGCCCCGGTCACGCGGACTACATCAAGAACATGATCACGGGTGCGGCGCAGATGGACGCGGCGATCCTCGTGGTCTCGGCCGCCGACGGCCCCATGCCGCAGACAAGAGAACACGTTCTTCTGGCCCGTCAGGTCGGCGTTCCTCACATGGTCGTCTTCTTGAACAAAGTTGACGTCGCTGATAAGGATCTCGTCGAGCTCGTTGAAATGGAAGTTCGAGAACTCCTCTCCAAGTACGAGTTCCCCGGCGATAAGGTCACCATCGTGCGCGGGTCCGCGACGAAGGCGCTCGAGGGCGACACCTCCGAGCTGGGCGAGCCGTCGATCCAGAAGCTGATGGACGCGCTCGACAAGGACGTTCCGGAACCGAAGCGCATGACCGACCAGCCGTTCCTGTTAGCGGTCGAGGACGTTTTCTCAATAACCGGTCGTGGGACGGTCGCCACGGGCCGTGTGGAACGTGGAACCGTTAAGGTCGGCGAGAACGTCGAGATCGTCGGGATCAAGGACACCCAGAAGACGGTGGTCACCGGCATCGAGATGTTCCGCAAGCTGCTCGACGACGCCCGCGCGGGCGACAACGTGGGCATCCTGCTGCGCGGCATCGAGAAGGCCCAGATCGAGCGCGGCCAGGTCATCTGCGCCCCGGGCTCGATCAAGCCTCACACCAAGTTCAAGGCGAAGCTGTACGTCCTGACGAAGGAGGAAGGCGGCCGTCACACGCCGTTCTTCAAGGGCTACCGCCCGCAGTTCTACTTCCGCACGACCGACGTCACCGGGGCCTGCACCTTGCCCGCCGGCGTCGAGATGGTCATGCCGGGAGACAACATCGACATCGAGTGCGAGTTGATCGCCCCGATCGCGATGGAGAAGGGTCTGCGCTTCGCCGTGCGCGAAGGCGGCCACACGGTCGGCGCCGGCGTCGTCGCCGACATCGTCGCGTAATACTCGGGCCGGGCGCAAGCGCCCGGCACGAACGTAAATCTAAGGAAATTACCCAAAACGTTCAGGGAATAAGGTATAATATGGCCGAGACCAACAATCCGCAGCAGAGAATCCGCATCCGCCTTCGCGCTTACGACCACCGCGTCCTCGACGCCAGCGTCGGAAAGATAGTCGAGACGGCCCAGCGAACGGGAGCTGTCGTTTCCGGCCCCATCTTGTTGCCGACGCACATCAAGAAGTACACCGTGCTGCGGTCTCCGCACGTCGACAAGAAGTCGCGCGAGCAGTTCGAGATGCGCATCCATAAGCGCCTCATCGAGCTGAACTCGACGACTTCCAAGACGGTGGACGAGCTGATGAAGCTCGATCTCCCCGCCGGCGTCGACGTCGAAATCAAGCTCTAACAGAGCTGAGCGGTAACCGTCCTTTCCGGGGGGTTCCAGCTGTAGGGACGTCTTTTGTCATTTTTAGGGTAAAAAATTATGAGCGAGCAGCAGACGACTGAAGCGACGACGGCGAACGGCGGAGTCAAGAAGGCTCCCGCGACGTTCCGCGCCATCCTGGGCGAGAAGATCGGCATGACGCAGATCTTCCACCCCAAGGATCAGAACCTTTACGGCGTGACGGTCATCCAGGCGGGGCCTTGCCCCGTGCTCCGGGTCAAGACCGCCGCCTCCAAGGACGGCTACGACGCCGTCCAGCTCGGCTTCGGCACGATCAAGGACAAGTCCCGGAACTCCGCCGAGCGCGGACAATTCAAGGCGGCCGGCGTTCCCTCGCAGAAGTACGTGCGCGAGATCCGCGACGCGAACCTCGCGGGTCTGGAGGCCGGGCAGACCGTCCTCGCCGACACCTTCAAGACCGGCGACTACGTCGACGTGCAGGGCATCACCAAGGGCAAGGGCTTCGCCGGCGTCATGAAGCGCCACAATTTCAAGGGTCTGCCCGCCTCGCACGGCGCCTCGGACAAGGAGCGCTCGCCGGGGTCGCTGGCGTCCCGCCGCTCCCTCGGCCGCGTCATGCCCGGCCAGCGCATGGCGGGCCATATGGGCAACGTCATGACTTCCACCATAAAAATCGAAGTCGTCGATGTGGACGCCGAGAAGAACCTGATCTACGTGGCGGGCGCCGTCCCCGGCCCCCGCGGCGGCCTCGTGACGATCTTCGAGACCGTCAAGAACAAGAAGACCCGCATCGACACCGTCAAGTCCACGATCAAGAAGGACAAGATGGGCAACATCATCAAGGCCGCCGCCAAGCCCGGCGCCAAGAAGTAAGGGATCAACATGGACGCTAAGATTATCGACGTCAACGGCAAAGAGACGGGTACCGTCACCTTGGCCGAGAACATCTTCGGCCACAAGCCGGAGAAGCGTTTTTTGCATGAGTTCGTCACCATCTACCTCGCCAACCAGCGCGCGTGGACCTCGAACACCAAGAGCCGCACGACGGTGTCCGGCGGCGGCCGCAAGCCGTGGAAGCAGAAGGGAACCGGGCGCGCCCGCTCGGGCTCGATCCGCTCCGGCCTGTGGCGCCATGGCGCGATCATCCACGGCCCGCGCATGGGCCGCGGCGCTCGCCTCGACTACCCGCGCCAGAAGGCGCGTCTCGCCCTCGCTCAGGCCCTCTCGGCCCGCGCGCAGGACGGCGGCCTCGTTTGTGTTAAGGACTTCGTCCTAAAGGAACCGAAGACGAAGCTCGTCGCGGCGACTCTCGCGAAGCTCGGCTGCGAGGGGAAGACCTTGATCGTCCTCGACGCTCCGAATCCGGCCCTCGTCCTGGCCGCCCGCAACCTCCCGACCGTGGCCGTCCGCCTCGCGGCGGACATCAACGCGTACGAGGTCCTTTACTGCAAGAAGCTCGTCATCACGCAGCCCGCGCTCGAGAAGCTCGGCGCGCGCTGGAACTAGGGAGTACGACGATGTCCGATAAAGCTCTTCACGAAATCCTGGTCCGGCCCCTCCTCACGGAGCGCGGCACGGGCAATCAGGAGAAGTACAACCAGTACCTCTTCGAGGCCGCTCCCGACGCGACCAAGACGGACATCAAGCGCGCCGTCGAGACGATGTTCAAGGTCACCGTCGAGAAGATCCGCACGCAGGTCGTCCCCGGCAAGTTCCGCCGGTTCGGACGCGGCGGCGGCATGCGCCCCGACTGGAAGAAGGCGATCGTCACGGTGACGAAAGGCCAGAAGATCGACTTCGCGACCCCCGCCGCCTAAGAGATAAATATATGGCCATCAAATCCTACAAGCCGTACACGCCTTCCCGCCGCGGGATGACCTCCCAGGACTACTCGGACGTCACCACGAACGTTCCTGAGAAGAGCCTCGTTTCTAAATTGACCCGCAAGGGCGGCCGAAACAACACCGGCATGATCATGGTCCGCCACCAGGGCGGCGGCCACAAGCGCGCCTACCGCGCCATCGACTTCAAGCGCTTCGACAAGGCCGGCGTCCCCGGCAAGGTCGTCTCCATCGAGTACGATCCGAACCGCTCCGCCCGCATCTGCCTCGTCAACTACGCCGACGGCGAGAAGCGCTACATCGTGCAGCCCGCCGGCATGAAGGTCGGCGACAGCATCATGAGCGGACCCGAGGCCGAGATCAAGGTCGGCAACGCCCTTCCCGTCGGGAAGATCCCCGAAGGTACCTTCATCCACTGCCTCGAGCTCAACCCCGGCAAGGGCGCGCAGATGATGCGCTCGGCCGGCACGCAGGCTCAGCTGATGGCGAAGGACGGCGGCTACGCGCAGATCAAGATGCCTTCGGGCGAGGTCCGCATGGTGCCCGACACCTGCTACGCGACGATCGGGCAGGTCGGCAACTTCGAGCACAACACGATCACGCTCGGCAAGGCCGGCCGCAACCGCCATCTCGGCATCCGCCCCACCGTCCGCGGCGGCGCCATGAACGCGACCGACCATCCGCTCGGCGGAGGCCGCGGCAAGTCCAAGGGCAACAACCACCCGCGCTCGCCTTGGAACCAGCTCTCGAAGGGTTTCAAGACCCGCAACAAGAAGAAGGTCTGGGGCTGGATGATCGTCTCCGACCGGCGCCGCTCGGCGCAGCACGCGTAAAGAGGAATTATGAGCCGATCTACTAAAAAAGGACCGTACGTCGAGCCGAAGCTCCTGAAGAAGGTGCAGAAGCTCAACACCGCCGGCGAGAAGAAGCCGATCAAGACCTGGGCGCGCCGCTGCACCATCACGCCCGAGTTCGTCGGCCACACGTTCTCCGTGCACAACGGCCGGAAATTCCTGCCCGTTTACGTCAACGAGCAGATGGTCGGCCACAAGCTCGGCGAATTCTCGTTCACCCGCTTCTTCAAGAACCACGGCGGGACGCACAAGGACGCGGACGCCAAGACGTAGATTGTAAATCGATCCATAATGCACAGTCAGATAGGATAAAGAGAAATAACATGGAAGCGACAGCTCACTCACGGTTTCAGCGCTACGGAACGCGCAAGGTCGGCCAGGTCCTCAAGGAGATCCGCGGCAAGTCGGTGCTCGAAGCCGAGCGGATCATCCCGATGATGCCCCGCATCTGTTCGGTCATGGTCGGCAAGGCCGTCCGCTCCGCCGCGGCGAACCTCGTCAACCTCGCCGCCAAGAACGGCCACACGATCAACCCCGATAAGGTCTACATCAAGTCCTGCTGGTCCACGATGGGTCCGATGGGGAACATGAAGCGCATGCTGCCCGCTCCGCAGGGCCGCTCCTACACCTTCAAGCGAAAAGTCTGCCACTTGACCGTCATCGTCTCCGATGAGCGCGTCGCCGGCAAGGGAAAGTAACACCATGGGTAATAAGATCCATCCGAACGCGCTCCGCCTCGGCTACATCCACGACTGGCAGTCCAAGTGGTTCTCCACGAAGGACGCCCCCGCCCTCATCGGCGAGGATTTCAAGATCCGCAACCTCGTCCGCAAGGCCTTCCGCATGGCCGCGGTCAGCTGGGTCGGCATCGAGCGCGCCGGCTCCTACCTGCGCGTCAACATCCACACCGCCCGCCCCGGCGTCGTGATCGGCAAGAAGGGCGCCGACATCGAAGCGCTGAGGAAGAACGTCGAGGCCATGACCTCCCGCAAGACGTACGTCAACGTCATGGAGATCAAGGATCCCGAGCTCGACAGCCGCCTCGTCGCGGACTCGATCGCGGTCCAGCTCGAGAAGCGCATCGCCCACCGCCGCGCCATGCGCCGCGCGATGGAGCGCACCATCCAGTCCGGCGCGCTCGGCATCAAGGTCATGATCTCCGGCCGCGTCAACGGCGCCGAGATCTCGCGCCGCGAGTGGCAGCGCGAGGGCCGCGTGCCCTTGCACACCTTCGCCGCGGACGTGGACTACGGCACGGCGGAGGCCATGACGCACGCCGGCCTCATCGGCGTGAAGGTTTGGATCTTCAAGAAGCAGCACTTCGTGAAGTCCCTGAAGGAGCTTCAGCAGATGGCGAAGAAGGAGGCCGCGCTCGTCGCGGCCGCCATGTCCATCGAATCGGGCGAGCAGCCCGCCGCGCCCGCGCCGGCTCCGGCGCCGGAAGGGGGACGCTGACATGCTGATGCCCAAGCGCGTCAAGTATCGCAAGCCCCACTCTCACCCCCGCATCAAGGGACCGGCGAAGCGCGGCGTCAGCCTCGCGTTCGGCGAGTTCGGCCTGAAGGCGCTCGAGCCCAAGTGGGTCACGGCCCGCCAGATCGAGTCCTCGCGCGTCACGATCTCCCGCCATCTTAAGAAGGGCGGCAAGCTCTGGGTCCGCATCTTCCCCGACAAGGCGATCACGAAGCACCCCGCCGAGACCCGCATGGGTAAGGGTAAGGGCGCTCCCGATCATTGGGCCGCGGTCGTTCGCCCGGGCCGCATCCTGTTCGAAGTCGGCGGCTTGACCAGCGACGAGGCCAAGAAGGCCCTCAAGATGGCCTCCTACAAGCTGCCCATCCTCACGAAGTTCGTCGCCCGCGAGCACATCTAATTATATGGCCGACAAGAAATCCAAGACCGCGACGCAAGAGAAAGGGAATCTGAGCGCGACGGAGCTCAAGAACGAGCTGCGCAACGCCCTCGCGAAGCGCGCCAAGCTCGAGTTCCAGCACAACGTCGCTCCGCTCAAGAATCCCATGGAGCTGCGCCATCTCCGCCGCGAGATCGCGCGCCTCAAGACGGAAATGTCCCGCAAGGAGGCCGCGAAGTGACGAAGAATATTAATGCGTCCGCAGTTGCGGACGCGCCCGATCTCGATCGCGGCAACCGCAAGACGCTCGAAGGAGTCGTCGTGTCCGACAAGATGAACAAGACCCGCACCGTCCGCGTGTCCCGTTCCGTCCGGCACCCCTTCTACGAGAAGATCATGAAGAAGTCCAAGAAGTTCCACGCGCACGACGAGAACAACGAGGCCCGCGAGGGAGACGTCGTTGAGATCGCCAGCACGCGCCCGATCTCCAAGCTCAAGCGCTGGCGGATCGTCCGTATCGTGAAGGCCGCGCCGAAGGGCCTGGCGGAGGCCAACGCCAAATGATCCAGCTTCGCACGATGGTCAACGTCGCCGACAACTCCGGCGCGCGCCGCCTGCAGTGCTTCCACGTGATGGGCGGCTCGTACCGCCGCTACGCGTCCCTGGGAGACATCATCGTCTGCTCCGTCGTGGACGCGCTCCCCAACGGCGCGGTCAAGAAGGGCACCGTCGTCAAGGCCGTCGTGGTGCGCGTCAAGCGCAACCTGCGCCGCGCCGACGGCTCCCACGTTTCTTTCGACGACAACGCCGCGTGCTTGATCGACGACAAGAACGAGCCGAAGGGAACCCGCGTGTTCGGGCCCGTGGCGCGCGAGCTGCGCGACAAGGAGTTCCTGAAGATCGTTTCCTTGGCTCCCGAGGTCGTGTAATGAGTCTCCCCTATAATTGGGCCCCGGAGGTCGTGTAGTCATGAAGTTCAAGATCAAGAAGAAGGACAAGGTCATCGTGATCTCCGGCAAGGAGAAGGGCAAGACCGGAGAGGTGCTCGAGCTCATCGCCGGCGACAAGTTCACGCCGACCCGCGTGCTGGTCTCCAAGGTCAACATGGTGACGAAGCACAAGAAGCCGACGCAGACCGATCCCGGCGGCATCACGAAGATGGAAGCCCCTCTGTCGATGAGCAACGTCATGCTCCTCGACCCGAAGACGAACAAGCCGACGCGCGTGCGCATCAAGATCGCCGCCAACGGCGACAAGTCGCGCATCGCAAAGTCCGGCGAGACGATCGCCTAACGATCAGGTAAGGAACTATGGCTGAGAAAACGACAGACGATAAGGCGAAAGCGGCGGCCCACAAGGCCGCCCAAGCCGCCAAGAAAGCCGGCCTCGAGAAGCAGGCCGCCTCCAAGGCCGGTCCCGCGTTCGAGCTGAACCAGGACGGCCGCGAGACCGAGCATCCCGTCCCGCGCCTCAAGACCCACTATCGCGAGAACGTCATTCCCTCGTTCATGGAGAAGCACGGCCTCTCGAACCAGCACGAGGTCCCCAATCTCCGCAAGATCGTGGTCAACGTCGGCGTCTCCGAGGCCCGCGACAACGTCCAGACGCTGGACAACGCGCGCGAGGAGCTCGCCCTGATCACGGGCCAGTGGCCCCAGGTCCGCAAGGCCTCGAAGTCGATCTCCAACTTCAAGCTGCGCCAGGGCATGCCGATCGGCGTGCGCGTCACCCTGCGCGGCGACCGCATGTGGGAGTTCCTGGACCGCCTCATCGCGGTTTCCATCCCCCGCATCCGCGACTTCCGCGGCCTCGAGCCGAAGGGCTTCGACGGCAGCGGCAACTTCAACCTCGGCCTGAAAGAGCAACTGATCTTCCCTGAGATCAAGGCCGAGCGGGTCCCCGCGCAGCGCGGCATGAACATCTCGTTCGTGATCGGCGGCGGCAAGGACGACCTCAGCCTCGACCTCCTCAAGGAGCTCGGGATGCCGTTCAAGACGGCCGAGCAAGCGGCCAAGAAGGGGAATAACTAAATGGCTACTACAGCTTGGCGCGCCAAGATGACCAAGGCGCCGAAGTTCTCGACTCGCCACCGCAACCGCTGTCAGATCTGCGGCCGTCCTCGCGCTTTCTACCGCGACTTCGGTCTTTGCCGCATGTGCTTCCGGAAGATGGCCCACCAAGGCCTACTCCCGGGCATCAAAAAGTCCTCCTGGTAAAAAAATCATGGATCCTATCTCCGACCTATTGACTCGCATCCGCAACGCCAGCATCCGACAGAAGGACCGCGTCGACGTCCCCATGTCGAAGATGAAGATGGAAGTCGTGCGCGTCCTGAAGGAAGAGGGCTTCATCGCCAACTTCAAGACCCTGTACAACGGGACCAACAAGCAGGGCACCATCCGCGTGTTCCTGAAGTACTCCCCGACGAAGGAAGCCGTCATCCGCGGCATCAAGCGCGTGTCGAAGCCCGGCCTGCGCATCTATCGCCCGCACGACGACATCCCTCACTCGCGCGGCGGCTTCTCCGTCACGATCATGTCCACGTCGCAGGGCGTCATGACCGACGCGATGGCGAAGGAAAAGAAGGCGGGCGGCGAAGTCCTCTGCCAGGTCTGGTAAACAAACATGTCTAGAATCGGAAAGCAGCCCGTCGTCATCCCCAGCGGAGTGCAGCTCAAGCTCGAGGGCAACCTCGTCACCGCGAAGGGGCCCAAGGGAGAGCTCAAAGAGGCTCTTCACCCTTACGTCAAAGCCGAGATCAAGGGGCAGGAAGTCATCCTGACCACCGACATCACGGTCGCCCGCGACGCCTCCGCGATCTGGGGCATGACCCGCGCCCGCTTGAACAACCTCGTGCAGGGCGTCGCCGTCGGCTACTCGAAGATCCTCGAGATCCACGGCCTGGGCTTCCGCGCCGAGATCGTCGGGCAGAAGCTCACGCTCGCGCTCGGCAAGTCCCACCCCGTGATCTTCGAAGCGCCCAAGGGCGTGACGATCACGGTCGACGCGAAGAAGACCTTGCTCACCGTGTCCGGCATCAGCAAGGACGCGGTCGGCGCCGCCGCCGCGGACATCCGCGAGCTGCGCAAGCCCGAGCCCTATAAGGGCACCGGCATCCGCTATCAGGGCGAATACGTCCGCAAGAAGGCGGGCAAGACCGCGGCCGGCGCCAGCGCCGGAGCGGGAGGCAAGAAGTAAATGAAGAATAAATGGGTTCGGGCCGAATTCCGCAAGACCGCGACGCGCAAGCGCCTGTTCGAGCACCGCGGCGAGCGGCCGCGCTTGAGCGTGCATCGCAGCCTCAAGTACATCTACGCCCAGGTCATCGACGACAACAAGGGCGTGACGCTCGCGTTCGCGTCCTCGCTCGATAAGGACCTGCGCGATACCCTCAAGTCCCACAAGAGCGTCGACGCGGCGAAGAAGGTCGGCGAGAGCATCGCGGCGAAGGCCAAGAAGGCCGGCGTCACGAAGGTCATGTTCGACCGAGGTCAGTACGTGTACCACGGCCGCGTCAAGGCATTGGCCGACGCGGCGCGCGCCGGCGGACTCGAGTTTTAATCCCGGAGAATTAGTCAATGGCTATTGAGACGACGACGACGGTTCCCACCCAGCCCATCGTGCCCGCGGCGACGGAGCGCCCCGAGCGCGGAGACCGCGGCGGCCAGGGCGGCGATCGCCGCGGCCCGCGCCGCGGCCCGCGCCGCAACGATCCCCGCGAAGAAGGGGGATTCAAGGAGACCGTCGTCACGATCAACCGCGTGGCCAAGGTCGTCAAAGGCGGCAAGCGCTTCTCGTTCTCCGCGCTCGTCGTCGTCGGCGACGCGGCCGGCAAGGTCGGCTATGGCATGGGCAAGGCCAAGGACGTCCAGGCCGCCATCCTGAAGGGCAACTCGCACGCCCGCAAAGCCCTCATCAGCTTCCCGATCGTTCCTGAGGGGACGATCCCGCACGAGATCGTCGCGAAGTTCGGCTCCGCCAAGGTCTGGATGAAGCCCGCGACTCCCGGTACCGGCGTCATCGCCGGCGGCGGCGTGCGCGCGGTCCTCGAGGCCGCCGGCGTCAAGAACATCCTCACCAAGAGCCTCGGCTCGTCGAACGCCTTCAACATGGTCGGCGCGACGTTCGAGGCCCTCAAGCTCCTTCGCACGAAGGAAGACATCATCAAGCTCCGTGGAAAATAAAGTGCCCAAAACCAAGACCCCCGCCGCGACCGCCGCTCCCAAGGAGATCATCTCCCTCTCTAACCTCGAGCCCGTCCCCGGCTCGCGCCGCCGCCCGATCCGCCTCGGCATGGGCGAGGGCTCCGGCACCGGCCAGACCGCCACGCGCGGCCAGAAGGGCCAGCGCTCCCGCTCGGGCGACGGCAAGCTCGTCGGATTTGAAGGAGGTCAGACCCCGCTTATCCGCCGGATCCCCAAGCGCGGCTTCACCAACGGACTCTTTAAGATTGTGTACCAAGTGATCGACCTCGCCACGCTCGACCGCGTGTTCAAGAACAAGGCCGAGATCACGATCGAGGACCTGCGCATTCACAATCTCATCAAGGGCCGCAAGCCCGTCAAGATCCTGGCGGACGGCGAGCTCAAGCGCGCCATCAAGGTCAGCGCCCACGGCTTCTCGGCCGGCGCCAAGGAAAAGATCGAGAAGGCCGGCGGCAAGGCCGAGGTCGTCAAGGCCGTGAAGGCCTAAGCGATGCGCGGACTCGGCGATATCTTCGAAGTCCCGGAACTGCGCCGGCGGGTGCTGTTCACTCTCGGCGCGATCGCGATCTTCCGCATCGGCGCCTCGATTCCGATCCCGGGCGTCAACAGCGAGGCGATCCGCGCCATCTTCACCGCGCAGTCTGGCAGCCTCCTGGGCTTCCTCAACACCTTCTCGGGCGGCGCCCTCGCGCGCTTCTCGATCTTCTCGATGGGCGTGGTCCCCTACATCAACGCCTCGATCATCATGAGCCTTCTGCAGGGCGCGCACGTCCTGCCCTTCCTCGACCGCCTCGCCAAGGACGGAGAGCTCGGCCGGCGCAAGCTCAACAGCTACACCCGCTACCTGACCCTCTTTCTCGCCGTCTTCCAGTCCTTCGGCCTGACCATCGCGATCACGAAGATGCAGGCGCCGGGCGGCATGCCCACGGTCGTCGATCCGACCTGGATGTTCTACTGCGTGACCGTCCTGACGATGACGGCCGGCACGATCTTCGTCATGTGGCTCGGCGAGCAGATCACCGAGATGGGCATCGGCAACGGCGTCTCGCTGCTGATCTTCACCGGCATCGTCGAGAGCATCCCGGCCGCGAGCTACAGCCTCTTCGAGCTCGTCCGCCTCGAAGAGCTCAACCTCTTCGCCGCGCTCGGCATCGTCGCGGCGCTGGCGGCGGTCGTCGTCATCGTGGTTTGGGTCGAGACGGCCCAGCGCAAGATTCCGGTCCAGTACGCCAAGCGCATGGTCGGCCGCAAGATGTACGGCGGCTCGCAGAGCTACCTCCCGCTCAAGGTCGACCAGAGCGGCGTCATCGCGGTCATCTTCGCCCTGTCCCTGCTGTCGGTCCCGGTCACGGTCGCGACCTTCATGCCGCAGGACTCCTCGACCGGCGAAGGCCTGATGCGCTTCTTCCAAGGCGGCAACTACGTCTACGACGTGGTCTACGCCGCGCTCATCATCTTCTTCTGCTACTTCTACAACTCGGTTTCCATCAATCCGGTCGACTTGGCCGAGAACATGAAGAAGTCCGGAGGCTTTATCCCGGGCATCCGCCCCGGTGAGCCCACGGCCAAGCACATCGAGTGGATCCTGGAGCGCATCACCCTCGGCGGCGCGTTGTTCGTGGCGATCATCGCGGTCATGCCCGACGTCATGAAGCGCGAGTTCAGCGTCCCTTTCTTCTTCGGCGGCACCTCGCTGCTCATCGCCGTCGGCGTCGCCCTCGACACGATGGGCCAGCTCGAGGCGCACCTGATCATGCGCCACTACGAGGGCTTCCTCAAGAAGGGCCGCATCCAGGGGCGCTGGTTCAACGTCGGAAGCGGAGTCTCGCGGTGATCGTCATCCTGCTCGGCATGCCCGGCTCCGGCAAAGGCACTCAGTCCAAGCGCCTGGCCGACCGCTACGGCTTCCAGCATCTCGCCACCGGCGACATCTTCCGCGCGGAGATCGCGCAGAAGAGCGCGATCGGCGTCAAAGCTCAGGATTACCTGAAGAACGGCAAGCTCGTCCCCGATTCGATCGTCATCGAGATGGTCGCCGGCAAGATCGAGTCCGGCGGCAACTACCTTCTCGACGGCTTCCCGCGCACGATCGAGCAGGCCCAGGGCCTGGCCGAGATGCTCAAGCGCGTCGGCTCCGCGATCGACCTGGTCGTCTTCCTCACCTTGCCCAAGGAAGAGGCGATCCGCCGCATGGCCTCCCGCCGCACCTGCGCGAACTGCGGAGAGGTGTACAACACGATCAGCCGTCCCCCCGCCGCGGAAGGCGTCTGCGACAAGTGCTCGGGCAAGGTGGTCCAGCGCGAGGACGACTCCGAGGCCACCGCCGTCAAGCGCCTCATGGTGTTCGAGGACCTGACGCACCCTCTCGTCGCGTACTACAAGTCCGAGGGCGCGTTCCAGGAAGTCGATGCCTCCAAGGCTCCCGAGATGGTGGAGGCCGCGGTGTCGGCCGTCATCGATTCCGCGAAGGCCGCCCGTTGACCATGCTGATGAACAAGGCTGTCGAGGTGAAGACCCCCGAGGAGCTGGCGCTCATGCGCCGGGCCGGCGGCGTCGTCGGCGACATCCTCATCCTGCTCAGGGGCCTCGTCAAGCCCGGCATGACCACGGGCGAGATCGACGCGTTCTGCCGCGAGGAGCTCAAGAAGCGCGGTGCGGCGCCCGCGTTCCTGAACTACCACGGCTTCCCCGGCGTGATCTGCGTGTCGATCAACTCCGAGATCGTCCACGGCATCCCCTCGGACAAGCGCGTGCTCAAGGACGGCGATATCGTGGGGCTCGATTTCGGCGCGATCATCGAAGGCTGGTACGGCGACTCGGCGATCACCGTTCCGGTCGGCGCGATCTCTCCTGAGGCGCAGCGCCTGGTCACGGTGACCCGCGAGTGTCTCGAGAAGGCGCTGGCCGCGGTCAAAAACGGCAATCGCATCGGCGACATCGGCTTCGCCGTGCAGAGCCATGCCCAGTCCAACGGCTACACCTTGGTTCGCGAGTTCGTCGGCCACGGCATCGGCCGGGCGCTGCACGAGGAGCCGCCGATCCCGAACTACGGCAAGGCCGGAACCGGCGGGCGCCTCAAGACCGGCATGACGATCGCCATCGAGCCGATGGTGAACATGGGCGGCCCCGAGGTCTCCACGCTCGGCGACGGCTGGACCGCGGTCACGAAGGACGGCAAGCTTTCCGCGCATTTCGAGCACACGGTGGCCGTCACCGACACGGGCTACGACATACTCACGCTGCCTACGGCACCGTGAGTATTATCAATAAACGCTGCGAATAATTTTAGATGACCAAAGAAGAGAAGATCGAAGTCGAAGGAAAGATCCTGGAGGCGCTCCCGAACGCGATGTTCCGCGTCGAGATCGCCAAGGATAAGATCGTTTTAGCCCATATCTCCGGCAAGATGCGGATGCACTACATCAAGATCCTGCCCGGCGACAAGGTCCGCATCGAACTGTCCCCTTACGACCTCACGCGGGGGCGCATCACGTACCGGGAGTAACGACATGAAAGTCAGAGCGAGCGTCAAACCCATTTGCCAGAAGTGCAAGATCGTCAAGCGCAACGGCGTCGTCCGCGTGCTGTGCTCGAACCCGAAGCACAAGCAGCGGCAGGGCTAGTTTTAAACAAAGGATAACGGAGAAAAAGCATGGCGCGTGTAGCGGGAGTCGATCTTCCCAAGAATAAGCGTATCGACGTGGCGCTTCAGTACCTTTACGGCGTGGGCGAGACCCGCGCGAAGGTGGTGATCGCGAAGCTCAACGGCATGGTCAAGCCCGACACCCGGGTCAAGGACCTTACCGAGGAGCAGGTCGTCCTCATCAACAACCTTCTGCTCAAGGACTTCAAGGTCGAAGGCGAGCTGCGCCGCGAGACCCTCGCGAACATGGCGCGCCTCACCGAGATCGGCTCGTTCCGCGGCCACCGCCATCGCCGCAACCTGCCGTGCCGCGGCCAGCGCACGAAGACGAACGCCCGCCCCCGCCGCGGCCGCCGCAAGCCGGTCGGCGTGGGCATGGCGTCTTCGCCTCCCGGCAAGGATTAAGGATTTAGGAGAAAGGAATCTTGGCTGACGAAAAAACGACTCCCGCCGCGGCGAAGGCAGCGCCTTCCGCGGCACCCCGCAAGAAAGCCTGGAAGTCTCTGACCTTCGCGAAGGTCCACATCCAGTGCTCCTTCAACAACACCATCGTGTCTCTGACCGACGACCGCGGCGACGTGCTCATCTGGGCCACCGCCGGCGGCTCGGGCTTCCGCGGCACGAAGAAGGGCACGCCCTTCGCGGCCGGCGTCACGGCCAAGAAGGTCGCCGACCGGGCCGTGCAGCTCGGCGTCAAGCAGGTCGCCGTTTTCATCAAGGGCCCCGGACCGGGCCGCGAGACCGCGGTGCGGTCGCTCGGTTCCGCCGGTCTCATGGTCATCAGCCTTAAGGACGTCACGCCGATGCCGCACAACGGCTGCCGCCCGCCCAAAGCGAGGAGAGTCTAGTTTTATGGCCCGTTATACCGACGCCGTCTGCAAGTTGTGCCGCCGCGAGCAGCAGAAGCTCTTCCTCAAGGGCGACAAGTGCTACACGAAGTGCGTTCTCGAGAAGCGCCCCGGCATCCCCGGCATGGCCAAGCCTCAGCGGGGCAAGCCCTCCGCCTTCTCGATCCGCCTGCGCGAGAAGCAGAAGCTTCGCCGCATGATCCAGATGAACGAGCGTCCGTTCGAGCGCGCGGTCACGAACGCGTCGGCGGCTCGCGAGAACTCAGGCGATTCTTTGCTCCGCGGCCTCGAGCTGCGCCTGGACAACATCGTCCGCCGCATGGGCGTGGCGACGTCGATCAAGACGGCGCGCCAGCTCGTCCTGCACGGGCACGTCAAGATCGGCGGCAAGGTCGTCGATATCCCCTCGTATCCCGTCAAGCCGGGGACCGTCGTCGCGGTCAACGTCAAGCTGAAGGAGAACGTCGGCGTCAAGCTGAGCCTCGAGACGGCCAAGAAGCTCAGCAATCGCCCCGCCTTCCTCGAGTTCGATGAGACGGCTCTGACCGCCAAGGTGCTCCGCATTCCTGAACGGACCGAGACCTCGTTCCCGATCAACGACCAGCTCATCATCGAGTATTATTCACGCTAACGCGTGAATAATACGTTCCTTAAGAAACGGCCTCAACTTAGTTTTAAACCGGAGAATAAGAGAATATGGCTTACAAAGAACTGATCCTGCCGCAGAAGCTGTCCGTGGACGAGAAGTCGATGTCGGACAGCTACGCGAAGTTCGTCGCCGAGCCGTACGAGCGCGGCTACGGGCACACGGTCGGCAACGCGCTGCGGCGCGTGCTGCTGTCGTCGCTCGAGGGCGCGGCCGTCACGGCCGTGCGCATCGAGAAGGCGACGCACGAGTATCAGGCTCTTCCGGGCGTGAAGGAGGATGTGATGAACATCCTGCTGAACCTCAAGAAGCTGCGCGTGAAGCTGTTCTCCAACGGTCCCGAGACCGTGTACCTGTCGGTGTCCAAGGAAGGCGTCGTCACGGCCAAGGACATCCAGGGCAACGCGAACGTCGAGGTCGTCAACAAGGACCTCGTGATCGCGCACCTCGAGGCCGGCGGCAAGATCGACATGGAGATCGAGGTCTCCAAGGGCCGCGGCTACGTCCCGGCCGAGGAGCTCCGCGCGCAGAACCAGTGGGCCGCGGGCTTCCTGCCCGTCGACGCGCTGTTCTCGCCCGTCGTGAAGGTTCACTATGACGTCGAGAACGCGCGCGTGGGCCAGGTGACCGACTACGACCGCCTGATCCTCGAGATCTGGACGGACGGCTCCCTGAACCCCGCCGAGGCCCTGATCCAGTCGTCGAAGCTCCTGCGCGAGTCCCTCAACATCTTCATCCCCGAGGAAGAGCAGGCCGAGGCGGCCGCCGGCGGCCTCGCCGACGGCGCGTCCTCCGACAGCGTCGTCTCCCTCGCCGGCCTCGATCCGAAGCTGCGCGAGATCCTCAACCAGCCCATCGAGATGATCGAGCTGTCCAGCCGCGCCTCCAACTGCCTGAAGGTCGCCCGCATCCGGACCATCGGGGAGCTCGTGGGCAAGCGCGACGAGGAGCTCCTGGCCGTCAAGAACTTCGGCAAGAAGTCCCTGGACGAGATCAAGGATCGCCTCAAGGACATGGGCCTGTCTCTCGGAATGCAAGTGGGCCAACTGGGCTGAGCTTCGCTCAGCCCAATTCAATACACAACGTCCTCAACATTAGTTTCAGGAGATTTAGTTTATGGCGTCTAAAGCACTCGGTCGTCGTCAGCTCGGCATCACCAGCTCTCACCGCCGCTCTTTGCTGCGGAACATGGCCACGAGCCTGTTCAAGCACGAGCGCATCGAAACCACCATCGCCAAGGCGAAGGAGCTCCGGCCGTACGCCGAGAAGCTCATCACCAACGCGAAGAAGGGCGAGCACTTCATGGTGCGCCGCCAGATCCAGGACAAGGTCGTCTACAAGAAGCTGTTCGAAGTCCTGGCTCCACGATACGCGACGCGCCCCGGCGGCTACACCCGCATCCTCAAGATCGCTCCGCGCCTCGGCGACAACGCCAAGCTCGGCCTGATCATGCTCGTGTCTTAAGTCCGGTATAAAAGACACGTCCAACGCCTTCGCGGGCTTAGCGGCAGGGTTGCGAAAAAGGTAAGATAAATAATGCTCGATTTCCTCTTCAGCCTGTTCTCCAACGATATGGGCATCGACCTGGGCACGGCCAACACCCTCGTTTATGTCAAGGGTCAGGGAATCGTGCTGCGGGAGCCCTCGGTGGTCGCCATCGACCGCGAGACGCGCCGCGTGCTCGCCATCGGCGCGGAGGCCAAGCGCATGCTCGGCCGCACGCCCGCGTCGATCATCGCGGTCCGCCCGCTTCGCAACGGCGTCATCGCCGACTTCGAAGTGACGCAGGAGATGATCAAGTACTTCATCCGCAAGGTGCACAACCGCCGTTCCTTGCTGCACCCCCGCGTCGTCATCGGCATCCCTTCCGGCATCACGGAAGTCGAACGCCGCGCCGTGCAGGAGTCGGCCGAGCAGGCCGGCGCCCGGCGCGTGTACCTCATCGAGGAGCCCATGGCCGCCGCGATCGGCGCCGATCTCCCGATCTCCGAGCCTCACGGTAATTTCATCGTCGACATCGGCGGCGGCACGACGGAAGCCGCCGTCATCTCTCTCGGCGGCCTCGTCGTCTCCAAGTCCCTCGACATCGCGGGCGACGAGATGGACGAAGCCGTCATCATGCACTTCAGACGCAAGTACAACCTCCTGATCGGTGAGACCACGGCGGAAGAGGTCAAGATCCAGATCGGCTCCGTGTTCCCCTTGAAAGAGGAGAAGACGATGGAGGTCAAAGGCCGGGACCAAGCCACCGGCCTGCCGAAGACGGTCCTGATCACGTCGGAAGAGGTGCGCCAGTCCCTGATGGAACCGGTTCAGCTCATCCTCGACGTGATCAAGAACACGCTGGAGGAAACTCCGGCGGAACTGGCTGCGGATTTGGTGGATCGCGGCATCATGCTCGCGGGCGGCGGATCCTTGCTGAGAGGTCTTCCCGACCTCATCCGGCAGGAGACCGAGCTGCCCGTGCATCGTGCCGCGGACCCCTTGAGCTGCGTTGCGCTCGGGACGGGGAAGTTCCTCGAGGAGCTCGATCATATCGATGATCGGCGCCCGGACTTCGTCACGTCCTATCGAGACCGCTCGTAAGAGCGGTCG
>JAUYSH010000130.1 GCA_030696455.1 Elusimicrobiota bacterium | reverse complement strand
GCCGCCCGGGCCCGCTCGCCCGCGTCCTTGAACAGCGCCTCGCGAAAGACCGCGACGAGCCTCGGATAAAACCCCTCGAAAGAGGCGCCGGGCTCCCTCTCCCAATCCTTGAGCCTTTCGCCGAGCGCCGGGAGGAACGGGAATCGGCGGTATCGCTCCAGCGCGGACGCGTACTCCTTCTCCCCCCGCTCCACCGCCAGCACGCGCAAAGCCACCGACAGATCGACGTGGGCCATCACGCAGCCGAGCCACGTGTCCGTGCAGCCCGCGGGCATCAGCCCGGCGTAGGCCTCCAGCTCCTCCCGGTGCTTGCGCGCCAGCGGAGCGAGAAGCTCATGGCCTATCTCGTGGGCCGGGCCCATACCGGGGTCGTCGAAATTGAACATGGACTCGCCGTAAAGAGCCGAGCGTATGCGCGTGTCCCCGGCGTTGGCCGCGAGATCCCACGGCAGCAGGCCGGAGATCAGGAACCGGCGGCGAACGGCGTCGCCGCCGCGAAGATAGGAGACGACGGCTTCGGGGCGCAGCCCCCGGCCCGCCTCGGCCTGAGCCTGGAGGACCAGCTCGGAATAGTACGCGGCATTCTCGCCGTAAAACCGCATGAAGCGGCTGCGCACGGCGAAATCGCGCAGATCCTCGAGAAAAGCCCGGTCCATCTTCGAGCGCGGGGGTGAATCGGCATCTCCGGCGCGCACCTCGGCCAGCTCCGGCGGGTCGGAGCAGTCGAGCAGGAGGCGCGCGGGCCCGAACCGGCGGCCGGGCTGGAGCAGGGCCCTCAGACGCGCCGCCGCGGGATGCCCCGAGAACGGCGCGAATCTTTCGCGGGCCCGCAGCGCGTACGCGGGCGGCCCGTCCGGGAACCGCCGGGCGAGCGCCTCCGGCTCGGCGAGCATATGGACCACGGCGAGAAGCTCGACGCGCGGGTCCGTCTCGTAGGTGACGGCAGGCTCCGCGGCGCCCAGGGGCGAGGCGAGCAGGGCCGCGAGCAGCGCCGCGTTCACTTCACCCTCCAGGGCACCCGGGATTTTTCGTACAGGCCGACCTTCAGGAGCCTCCCCTCCTCGAGGATCACGTAGTCCGCCGCGCCGTCGTAGGCGTCCAGCGTCCCCGCGAGCGCTCCGGGGTCCGCGGCGGTGTAGACGAGCACGGGCCGCGAGGGGTCGGAGGGATTGAGCGCGGTCGTGATCAGGCCGACGCGGCCCCGAAAATCGTAGGTCCTGAGCTCGCCGAAAACGCGGGTCAGGGAGATCTTGCCCGACTCGACGCGCACCGGCAGGTTCAAGTCCGCGTAACGGCGCGCCAGCCAGGGGTTGGTCTCGCGGGTGCCGATGACCACCAGGTTCCGCCCAGCCAGGTCCGCCTCGAGGGCCTGTTCGCCGCTCAGGACTTCGGCCTCGGGCCACCGCTTCTGGCGAAACCGCTCCACGCCCGCCTTCCAGCCTCCGGCCGGCCCGTCGCCGTCGGGGGCGATGATCAGGAATTTTCCGGGAGAGGCGAGGACTTCGTCGATGCGGCCGTAGTAGGCGAGAGCCTTTCTCTCCCCCTCGGCGAGCTCCTCGAAGGTTTCGAGCAGCGCGGGATAAAAGGAATCGAGCGTCGGGTAGCGCGCGCGGTCCGCCTCGTACGTCTTGAGCTTTTCGATGAGCGGGGCGAGATACGGCAGGCCGATGCGGGCGTACTTCACGGGCCACTCGCGCGCCATCTCGACGGCCCCCCGCCGCTCCAGCAGCCGCGCTCCGACGGCGAAGGCGATATGGCGCTGGGCGCAATCGTACCAGGAGGGCGCGCAGGAGCCGCCGAGAGGAGCGTACAGCGCCGCGGATCTCTCCAGCCGGGCGCGGTGGCGCTCCGCCTGCGTGGTCAGCCGGGCCAAGGTGAGCTCCC
This sequence comes from Elusimicrobiota bacterium, assembly GCA_030696455.1. Taxonomy (GTDB): domain Bacteria; phylum Elusimicrobiota; class Elusimicrobia; order UBA1565; family UBA9628; genus GWA2-66-18. Next base: position 8,510 of record JAUYSH010000130.1, on the reverse strand, counting down.
ACCAGATCGGGCCGATGCGCGACTCGAACAAGAACCCGAACTTCCCTTCCTGATCCTCGGGGCCGTAAAGGCTCGTCAGGCGCGGAACGCCGTCGGGGTCGGTCCGTTGGAAGGTCGTCACCAGCACGGGCTCCGCGAAGGTGGAGAGGATGAATTCGTAGCGGATCCCGATAGGCGCCCCGAGATACCGCTCGAGGACGCCTTTGGTGTCGATGCGCCGCGCCTGCGCGCGCACGTCCTCGAGCAGGACGGAGAGCCGCGGCTCCATGCGCGCATAGAAGCCGGGAAAGCCGCTCGCCTTCGAGAAATCCGCCAGCAGGAGGCGGAATTCCTCGGCGGCGGCCGCGCCGCCCATGCGCTCGACGAGCGGAGCGGGCAGCTGCTCGCGCAGCGCCAGCTCCGGCGGATCGCTCAGCGCGAAGACGAACTGATACGCCATCAGGTAGTCGAAGCCCTTGTCGGTGAGCGCCGAGTAGCGCCGGACCGCCTCATGACCCTTATGCGGAGCGAAGTGCGCCTGCGCCGCGCGCTGATACGGGATGTCGTGACGCTGGAAGGCGGAGTAGCGCGTATCCGCGCCCGCCAGGAGCTGCACCATCCCCAGCAATTCGAAGCGCGGGTCGGCGCGCATCTCCGGATAGGAGGGCGCGGCGCGCAGCGGACCGGCCATGAGCGCGGCCAGGACGAGGACCGGCGCCGTCAATTCCCGCCTCGCCGCCGAAGCTCGTCTTTGAACACCCCGAGGGCGCGCGGCACGAAGGCCTCGAACCCCTTGGCCTTCACCTCGGGCGCCTCGAATTCCGCCAGGCGGTCGCACATGGCGGCAAGATAAGGAAAACCGCTTTGAATGTAATGATCGAGCGACCGGCGGTAGGCGGAATCCCCTTGCTCCGCCCGCAGCGCGCGCAAGGTCACTCCCAGGACGATATGCTCCAGCACGCAGCCGCTCCAATTGTCCGTGCAGCGGGGAACCATCAGGGCCGCGGTCGCGGCGGTGTCCCTTTCCCACCGAAGCACCAGCGGGTCGGTGAAGGTGTGGGTCAATTCGTGGGCGGGAGAGCCCCCGAAGTCATCGAAGCTGAAATACACCTTCTTGTCGCGCAGGCCCATCACGGAACGGGTGCGCGCCTCGACGCGCCGTCCACCCTCGTAGAAGGTCGTGTTGGCGGCGAAAGTGGACGGAAGAGAGTCCGAGAGGATGAAGCGGACCTTGACGGCGAAAGGCGCCCCAAGCCACGCGGTGACGGCGGCGGGAGACAAGGTGCGCCGCGATTCCTCGCGCGCACGGGCCAGCAAAGCTTCGTAGGCTCCGGCGGAGGCGGCCGCGCGGGCGGCGAAGCCCGTGTCCCGCGCCTGCGCTCGAAGCGCCTCGACGAAACGGGCGACGTCCTGCGGTCCGCCGAACTCACCGGTCTGCCCCTGAGGCGCCCCTCGACGCGGCTCCAGCTGCGGGGCCTCGCCGTAGGCGAAAAGAATCTGAAGCGGGACGATGGGGTTTATCCCTTTGCGCAGCGCGGCGTCCAATATGACCGTCGCGGGCCGCGACGGAGACGGCGTCGACGCCAGAACCTCGGCGAGCAGCTCGAGGCGCGAGTCGACGACGAACTCGAAGGCGTCGCCCGCCCCGGCCGCCGCGGTCGAGGCGGTCCAGGGCTCCTCGGAGAACGAGGAGACCACCCCGGGGCCGACGTTCGGGTCGGGCCCGGGATCGCCGCTGATGCCCTGCACGCCGAGGCCGCCCGAGCTTCCGCGCATCGCGGAGCCGCACGCGATGGGCGAGCGCTGCGCTCGCTCGCCGACGCAGTCGCGCACGACGGCGGCCATGTCCTGCGCCGCCTCGGTTCCGCGCCCCTGCAGCCGACGCGCGAGGCTGCGGGCCAGCAGCGCCCCGAGGTCGGAGGGATCCGCGTCCAGCGCCGCTTGAGCGTCGCGCTCCGCGCCGTCCGCATCCTGCGAAGCCAGCCGGAAGGCCGCGCGGCGGCGAAGATAATCCGCGTCACGAGGGGAGCCCGCCAGAAGACGCCCAAGGGCGCGCAGGGCATAGGCGCGCTGCCCTTTGGTCGCGAAAGGGCGGGTCTCATCGGAAATCCATTCCGGCCCCGGACCGGCGCTGACGAACCGCCCCTTGGACTCCCGCTCCGCCCCCTCCGGGAAAACCTCGAGCAGACGGGGATAAAAAGCGTATAGGTCCGGCCAGCGCGCGCGGTCCTTCTCGTACTCCTTGAACTTCTCGACCATGGGTTCGAGGTAGGGCCACCGCTTGCGCTCGTCGCCGTGATCCAGGACGCGTTGGACGGCGGCCTCGCCGAGCTCGGAGGACACCAGACGCAGCATGTGCGCGCGCACGACCGTCTCCTTGACGCACTGCATCCAATCGCCGTAGCAGTCCCAGTCGAGCCCGCCGTACGCGGCGCCCGAACGGCCGATGTGCTCGCGCGACAGCTCGGAGGCCGCGTCGAGCAGGCCGTGGGCGATCTCGTGGCCCGCCGTGGCGACGAAATCCTCGAGGTTGAACTCGAGCCGGCCTCCGGAAGCCCGCGAGGCGCCGACGACGCTGACGATGTAGTAGCCTCCCTCCTCGAGCCGGATGACGGCGTTCACCTGGCCTCCCGGCAGGTGGAAAACGGACACCACGACCTGGTATTCGCCCTCGAACTCGACTCCCGCGAGGCTCTCCATCTTGGCCATGTAGCCCCGCCGAGCCACGTCCCCGCGAAAGGCCGCGAAGCCGGGATCGAGCGTCGTCGCGTTGTCCTTTACGAACGCCGCGACATCCGCGTCGCGCGCGAAAGCGGAGAGCGCCGCGACCCACTCCTCGGCCCGTCCTCGGCCGCCCGCCTGCTGGAAAATGAAGTCGGGGACAAAGAGGCGCGGGGCGATCCCGGGAAGCGGACCCCGCCTGACCATGAAGTCGGTCCGCGCGAGATAATCGAAGTCGCCCGGGAGCGCCGCGGTCAGCTGGACCGCCCGGTGATCCTTGAATCGCGCGAACGACTTGCGCGCGCGACGCACGTATTCCGTGTCAGGCGCTTGAAAGCCCTTCAGCTCGGGACCGTTCGTCAGGAGCTGCGCGATGCCCATGGCTTCGAGGCGGACATCCAATTCCACCCGGGGCTCGGGCGCGGCCCAGGCGCCGACGGAGCAAGCCAGGATCAACGCCGCGGCGCGAGCCATCATGACGGTCATCATATCCCTAAAACTTCCCAGCGTCAACCCGCTCGTAGACGATTTCTCCGTCGAAGATCGTGACGTCGACCCGCGCCTTGAGAATCTCGCCGGAGGGCAGGGAGAAGAGGTCCCGGTCGAACACGACGAGGTCGGCGCGGTATCCCGGGCGGATGACGCCCAGTTCCCGCCCCGCCCCGGCCGCGCGGGCGGCGCCCGCCGTGTAATGCGAGACCGCCTCCTCCAGGGTGAGACTCTCGTCAGGCCCCTCCTCCCCCTCCCCGTGGCGCGCGACGGCCGCGGACAAGCCGGCGAGGGGATTCAGGGTCCGGTCGGGCCAGTCGCTGCCGAAGGCCAGAGCGACCCCCGCGGCCTGCATGCTTTTCAAGGCGAAGGCGCCTCGCCTCCGGGCCCCCAGGCGAGAGGGATGCCTCTCCCCGCCCCCGGCTTCGATCATGCGGCTCGGCTGCATCGAGGCGACGATCCCCAGGGAGGCCAATCGCGTCCGATCCGCCTCCGCCACGAGGTCGGCGTGCTCGATCACGCACGGCGCGGGCGCGCCGCCGGACGGCGTCCAAGGCGCGCGCTCGGAAGCGCCCGCGCACGCTCGCACGGCGGCCCGGACGGCGCGGTCCCCGATCGCGTGGAGGCGGACGGAGTATCCCAGTTCGCGCCCGCGCCGGACCAGGCGCAGGAGGTCCCGCGGGGAGCGAAGCATGCTTCCGCGCGACTCGCCCTTGTCGGAATACGGCTCGAAGAGCGCGGCCGTCCAGCCGTCGAAATCCCCGTCGACCCAGGCTTTGAGCCCGCTCCAACGGAACTTCTCCGGCGGCAGCCGGGAGGAGAACCTCTCCCGGGAGGCCGTGAAATCCGCGGGAGCATCGAGGCGCCCCCACATCCAGTAGCGCAGGGTCGCCTTGCCCGCGCGTTGAAGCTCCGCCCAGGCCTCCAATTCCCTGTCGCCCTCCAGGATGCCCGAGACCGAAGTCACCCCGAGGCGCCGGGCCGACGCCACGGCTTCCTCGAGAGGATTGCCCGCCCCTGCCCCGGAGGACAGCTGCGCGCCATCCCAGAAGTGCACGTGGGCGTCGTGAAAGCCCGGGGTGACGGCGCGTCCCGCCAGGTCGATGAGCCGAGTCCGCGGCCCGGCGCGCGCCAGCAATTCTTCACCGGCTCCGACCGCGGTGATGCGGGCGCCCGACACCGCTACCGCGTCGGCGTATTCGCCGGGAGCGATGAACACCTTGCCATTGTGCAGGATCAGGTCGGAGGCGCGCGCCGGCGCCGCCCACAGGAGCGCGCATAAAGCGACGGCTCCCGTCATCGCGCGCTCTCGGAAGGGCTTCGCCGGTTCGCCGAGAGATGGCGCAGCATGGGCAAGGCGGGGCCGTCGGGCTGCAGGCTCAGAGACCTCTCAAGCGATTTCTCCGCGCCGGCCTCGTCTTTGAGCGCCAGCTGGATCTGAGCCTTCTGAACCAGCGCCGCCGCGCGCTCGCGGGGCGAAGCCGTCTCGATGTGAGTCTCGAGCCTCTCCGCGTAGGCCAAGGCCTCGGCGGATCGCCCTTGCGTCCGCGTGAGCTGAAGCAGGGACACCAACGCGGGGCCGTCGACGACGAAGCTCAGGGAGCGCTCGAGGCTCTTCTCCGCGCCGGCCTCGTCTTTGAGCTCGAGCTGGATGCTCGCCTTGCGGTAATATTCCGCCGCGCGCCGGGCCGGCGGCGCCTGGGCGCTCACCGCCTCGAGGCGCTCGGCGAAGGACAAGGCCTCGCGGAAATCCCGCCTTGCGAGCGCGCGCTCGAGCAGAAGGGGCAGGGCCGGACCCGCGGCGGAGAGGCGCGCCGACTCGCGCAGGCTTTCCTCCGCGCCGGCCTCGTCCTTGAGCTCGAGCTGGAGGCGGGCCTTCTCGTCGTACGCCTCCGCGAGCCGCGCGGGAGGAGCCTCGCGGAGGGACTTCACGAGCGTCTCGCAGACGCCCAGCGCCTCGGCGAATCGCCGCTGCGAAACGGTCAGCTGAAGCAGCAGCCGCAGGGCCGGCTCATCCGCGGCGAGGGCCAGCGCCGCGCGCAGGCTTTTCTCCGCGCCGGCCTCGTCGGACACCTCGAGCTGAAGACGCCCCAGTTCGGCGAGCGCCGCCGCGCGCTCCGGCGCCGGGGCCGGACCGGCGGCCTCGAGGGACAAGGCCTCGAGCATGCTTTTCCGCGCGCCCGACTCGTCCTTGAGCCTGCGCTGAAGCTCCGCCTTCGCGCGCAGGAACCTCACCCGGTCGGCGGCCTGAGACAGGCGCGCCTCGACCCGTCCCGCCAGCGCGAGCGCCTGCGCGTCGCGGCCCGAGGAGGCGGTCAGGTGAAACAGTTCGGAGAGCGCGTGCCCGTCTTCGGGAAACACCTCCAGCACGCGCCGGAGCCGACGCTCGGCGCCCTCCATGTCGCCCAGCAGCGCGCGGGCCGCGGCGACCTCGACCTCGGACGAACGGTACTCGAGAGGGGCTCCCCGCGCGCGGGTGCGCAGACGAACCTCGTCCAAGGCCCAGCGGTCGGCGCCCCGCGCCGCGAACCAGGCCGGGAAAGGGTCGCCAGAATCCCACGCGAGGCGGGAGATCACGCGGTACGCCCGCGCCCGCATCCACGACGGCGCCTGGGGGACGGCGGCGAGGAAGCGCTTGGTCAGCGCGGCGGATTCCCGCAGCCGGCCCTGGGCGATCCGCCGCTCGATGAGGCGCCGCAGGGCGTCCAGCTCATCCTCGCCGGCGTCGAGGGCGCGGAGGAGGTCCGCCTCGCTCATCTCCTCATCCTCCTCGTCGCTCGCCCACGGCGCCACGGGGGCGTCGCCGTGGGCCTCGGGCCGCTCGCGTCGAAGATCGAGCAGGTCACGAAGGCTTTCGAGATGCTCCGGATCGACGGCGGCCGCTCGCCGGTAAAGGCCGTCCGCGCGCTCCCTCTCACCCAGCTCCCTCCACATGCTCGCGGCGAGACGGTAGGCCTCGGGACGTCTCCACAGCGGCTCCTTGCCCGCGGCCTCCTCGGCCTTGGCGGCGTAGGCCCCCGCCCGCGCGGGACGACCCCGCTCGACGCTGACCAACAGCCCGAGCAGCTCGGGATCGCGCGGGGCAGAGGCGAGCGCGCGCTCGAGGGCCGCGCGCGCCGCCGGAACGTCGCCCAGGTCGAGGCGGATCTCGGCGAGAAGGCGCAGGGCCGAAGGGGCCGCGGCGGGGCCGGCCGCGGCGCGAGCGGCGTGGCGCGCGGCCTGCTCGGGCCTCTCCCGCTGCTCCCGCGCCAGGCCCTCGAGCGCGGCGGGGTGACCGGGGGAGAGCGTCAGCACGCGCTCATAATCGCGCGCCGCCCCCAGCGAGTCGCCCAGAAGGCCGCGAAGCTCCGCGACGGCGAGCGCGGCCTCGACCCGGCGGGGCAGGGGCAGGCCCGGGACGGCCGCCAGGCGCTCCGCGGCCTCGAGCGCCGGCCAGAAGCGAAGCTCCCTTCGACGCAGCGAGAGCAGGGCGAGCCAGGCGTCGGGATCATGCGGCGAGCCGGCGAGATACGACTCGAGAGCCCGCTCGGCGGAGCGGTCATCGCCGAACTCGAGATGCGCTTTCGCGGCCTCGAGGAGCGCCCCGCCGCCGGGCCGTGCGGGCCCGAGCAGGCGCGTGAGGGCTGAGGCGGTCTTGCGGGCCTCACGGGCCTCAGCGGGCGGCGGCGGCGCGAGCAAGGTCCGGCGCGCGTATTGGGACCAAGACGCGCCTTCGGCGTTCGCCGGGGCTCCCCTCGCCGGCGCCGCGACCAGCAAGGGGAGGGCCCGGGCCGCGATGAGACGCCGGGCGTCCTTCGTGAGCGCCTGGCGCGACACGACGGCCGCGGGAGCGTACGAGTCCAGCAGCGCCGTCAGCAGGCGCTCGTCGCCGCCGGGCAGAGCGCGATGGACGACGAAGGCGGACGCCGCGCCCGGATCTGCGTTGAGCTCGGCTTCGAAGGCGGTATGCCAGATCTCGTCCGCGGGGCGGTCGGAGAGGAACAGGATGACCCTCTCCCCCCCAACGGCGTGGGCCGGCGCGGACAGCGCCGCCGCGACGGCGAGCGCCGCGGCCCGCCACGACCGGAAGGTCACCGGAGGCGGTTGCGGGCGGCGAAGCCGGCGGGGATCGCCGGATGCTCGGGACCGTCCTTGGCGGAGAGGACCGTCTCCAGGAACTCCCGGCCGACGAAGGCTTCGACCGAGGCCCGGGACCGCTCGGCGACGGCGCGGCGCAGGCCCTCGGAGGCGTAAACCGGCCTCACGCCCTGGGCGAGCAAGTCGCGCTTGGCTTCGGCATTGAGCTCGATGGTCTTGACACGCTCGATCCAGGCCGCGTCGCGGGAGGCCGTGAGGATCAAGGTCCGGTGCTTTTCGGGAAGCCCCGCGAGGAACTTCTCGTTGGCATAGGTCACGCTGACGAGATACGTCGAATCAGGAAGGCTGAACCGATCGAACCCCGCCTGCAGCCGTCCGGCTTGGAAATTGCGCCACGTGATGACGGCGGCGTCGAGCGCGCCGTCCCGCCGCTTGGGCACGATTTCGTTGATCTTGTGGCCCACCGGCACCGCCTCGGCGCCGAGGGTCTTGAGCCACGCGCCGTTGAGAGGCTCGCCGTACACGCCCACGCGCAGCCCCTTGAGATCCTCGAGCGTGCGCAGCTCGCGCTTAGCGGTGGCGACGCCGCTGGCCCCGCCGCTGTACGTGAACGACAGCCCGACGAGGCCCTGGGAGCGGAGGTCCCCGAGCATCGCGGCGCCGACCGGTCCCTCGAAGACTCCCTCCAGATGGCGATAGTCGCGGAAGAGGTAGGGCGCCTCGAAGACGTGGAAGCGCGGGTCGACCGCGCCCATCACGTCGGCGAAGGAGTGGCCCATCTCGGCCTCGCCTTTGGCGACCTTGGCCGCGATCCCGGGCATCGAGCGCCCTCCGTCGTGGACGTCGGTGACGATCGTGACCGCTATCTCGCCGCCGCTTCCTTCCTCGACGGTCTTCTTGAAGCTTTCGGCCGCCTCCTCGAAGTAATCCAGATTCTCGTGGCCCAGAAGCCAGGTGATGTGGTGCTTGGCCTTGGCGGCATGCGCCGGGGCCACGCTGGCCGACAGCAGACACGAAACAGCCACGGCGACCGGCGCGAATCGGATTCTCATTTGTCCCCCACTTGTCGCGAGTATAACATGCCGCTTCGCCTGCGTCAAGAGCGCGAATTGAATCATTAAGAATGTTACCGAAGCGGTCCTGGTTGACTCATTTAGAATGTTACCGAACGGCGCAATATAACGCGTCTTTCGGGAGCACCGAGGATGAGCCCGCAAGCCCGATGGGAATACATGAAGACGATT
>JAUYSH010000029.1 GCA_030696455.1 Elusimicrobiota bacterium | reverse complement strand
GGCCGACGTGCAAGGTGATGAAGGCGAAGTTCACGCCCGAGCTTTTGAGCTTTTCCATCAGCTCGGGCGTAAAGTGCATGCCCGCGGTCGGCGCGGCGATGGAGCCGTCGTCGCGCGCGTAGACCGTCTGATAGCGCGCCGCGTCGGCGCGCGAGGGCACGCGCTTCTTGGCGATGTACGGCGGCAGCGGGGGAAGGCCGTGCTCGGCCAGATAAGGGCGCAGATCGGCGGTCGCGAACTTGAGGCGGTACTCGCCCTCGTCGGTCAGGCCCTCGACCGTCGCCGCCATCCCGCCGGGGAACTCCAGCGTCTGCCCCGCCTTGAAGCCGGAGGCCAGCGCGGTCCAGGTATCGGGCCCCAACTCGCGCACGAGAAGCAGGTCGGCCTTGCCGCCCGTCGATTTTTTGCCGAACAGACGGCAAGGCATGACCTTGGTGCGGTTGACGACGAGGCAATCTCCGGGCTTCAGGAAGCGGGGGAGGTCGCGGAAGATCGCGTGCTCGAGCCCCCCGCCGGCCCGGTCCAGGACCAGCAGCCGCGCCGAATCGCGCGGCTCGGCCGCCGCCGAGGCGATGAGAGACTCGGGGTAGTCGTAATCGAAATCCGAGAGCGGCAGGCTCATTCGTCCACCTCCGAGAGGTCCGAGCCGGGGAAATAGAAGCTGAGGATCTTGGCGTAGCCGCGGCCCTTCTCGGCCTGAAGGCGCGTGCCCCACTGGCACAGGCCGACGCCGTGGCCGGAGCCGCCGCCGGAGAACTCGACGCCCTGGCGGAGCATCCTGGCGGTCTGGATGCGCACGCTTTTCATCTCGCCGGCGCCGATGGCGCCCCGCAGCTGCGCCGCGTTGACCACCACGCTTTCGCGGCCGCTCTTGACGAGGAAGGTGCGCACGTAGCCGGCCGCGTCGCGGGCGCCGATGCGCAGGCTCTTGAGCGGGCCGGTGAGCATGCGCCGCTCGGAGATCGCCGCGGTCAGGTCCGCCCAGGCGAAGTAGGCGGTCCACTTCATGTGGGGCGAGGCCGCGCACCAGGGATCGCGCACGCCCCGCAGCGGCCGGGGTATCTCCTCCGTGCCGCCCCACGCCGCGCCCGCGTCGGTGGTGGCACCGCCGCAGCAGGCGTGGTAATACACGCGCAAAAGCTTTCCCTTCCAGCCGAGCACCTCCCCGCGGGTCTGCCGCACCGCCGCGCGGACGTTCTCGTTGACCCCGGTCATGCCCTTGTAGACCTGAGAACGTGTGTCGGAAGTCAGGTCGAAGCCGTCCTTGCGGAACTTGCCCAGGTTCGCGTAGGTGAAGGTCCGCGCGACGACCGCCTGCGCCTTCAGCGCTTCGAGCGGCCAGTCGGGGTTCATCTCGTGGGGCAGGATGCCCTCGAGGTACTGCTCGATGTCGGCCTCCTCGACGATCGTCAAGGTCTGGCCGGGGTCGAGGCGCAGGATCAGGGCGCCGCGGTAGAAATCCGCGCCGACCCGGATGCGCGCGCCGTCCCGGGGAACCAGGCGCGTCTCCGACTTCAGGCGCATGTCGGCGAGCCGCAGGCCGCCCTCGCGCGGCCGAAGCGTCAGCTCGCCCTTCCACTCGAGCAGCACCGGCTTGGCGCCGGGTTGGCTGATCTCGACGGCGCCTTCCGGACTCAGCTTGGCCGAGCCCGCCTGGCGCACGATCGCGACCTGCACGGTCCCGGCGGAGGCCGACAGCGCGGCGAGGAGGGCGAGGGCCGCCGCCGCGATCACAGCAGGTCGAGCGCGCGGCGCGGGGCCTGAAGGCCGAGATGCGCGTACGCCTTGGGCGTCGCCGTGCGTCCGCGCGGCGTGCGCGCGAGGAAGCCCGCCTGGATCAGGAAGGGCTCGACGACGTCGGTCACCGTGTCCAGCTCCTCGCTGACCGCGATGGCCAGGTTCTCGACGCCGACCGGGCCGCCGTCGAACTTCTCGATGACGGCCCGCAGCAGGCGACGGTCCATGGGGTCCAGGCCCTCGGCGTCCACCTCGAGCTTCGAGAGCGCGTGGCGGGCGACGTCGCCGTCGATCTTGCCGCCGCCGTCCACCTGCGCGAAGTCGCGCACCCGCCTCAATAATCTGTTCGCGATGCGGGGCGTTCCGCGGCACCTGCGCGCGATCTCATCGGCGCCGTCTTGATCGGTCTTGATTCCGAGGAGGCCGGCCGAGCGAAGCACGATCCGGCGCAATTCCTCGGGGCCGTAAAATCCGAGCTGGGCCACGATCCCGAAGCGATCGCGCAGCGGTCCCGTCAACAGACCGGATCGCGTGGTGGCGCCGACGAGCGTAAACCTTGGAACGGCAAGTTTCAATGTGGAGGACGCGGGCCCCTTCCCCGTCGAGATGTAGAAGGTGTAGTCCTCCATCACCGGGTACAGGGCCTCTTCGACGACCGCGTTGAGCCGGTGGATCTCGTCGATGAAGAAGACGTCTCCTTCCGAGATGTCCGTGAGCAGGGCCGCGAGATCCCCGACGCGCACGAGGATCGGGCCCGAGGCGGTGCGCAGGTTGACGCCCATCTCGCGCGCGAGGATGTTGGCGAGCGTGGTCTTGCCCAGGCCGGGAGGCGCGTAGAACAGGCAATGGTCGAGAGGCTCGCCGCGCTGCTTGGCGGCCTTGATGAAGACCTTGAGGTTCTCCTTCAGAGAGTCCTGGCCGATGAACTCCTCGAGGGATTTCGGGCGCAGGGCGCGGTCCGCCGTTTCCTCGGCGGGCAGGACGGCGGGATTGAGGAGCTCGTCGGGCTTGGCCATCAGAGCCTCTTCAGCGCCTGCCGCACGAGCTGCTCGGTGGGGACTTCCTTGCCGCCGTGTTCCTCCGCCAGGGCCTGCAGCGCGCCGCGCGCGTCGGAGAACTTATAGCCCAGCGCCTCGAGCGCGTTGAGCGCCTGGCCCCAGGAGCCCGTCGCGGGCATCGAGCCGCCGGCGGCGGCCAGATGCGGCGCGCCGGGGACGCGCACCTCGTCGATCTTGCCCTTGAGCGCGTCGACGATCTTGGTCGCGGTCTTCTTCGTGAAGCCGAACACCGCGCACAGCAGCTTCTCGTCGCGGTCCATCACGGCGCGTCGGAAGTCGGGCAGGGACTTCGACGCCTTGTCGAGGAACTCGAGCGCCTTCTTGGCGCCGGTGCCGGGGATCTCGTCGCGGAACGCGCGGAACATCGCCTTCTCCGGCGCCGTGAGGAAGCCGTACAAGGTCTCGCCGCCGCCGTACATCGCGTAAGAGGAATCGATGAAAAGCAGCGCCTCGCCGCCGGGCGCGGGCAGGCGCGAGGAGGTCGCGGAGGTGACGTGGATCTCGTGGCCCACGCCGCCGACCTCGAGCACGACGCTCTCGAGGTCCTTGGTCAGCACGACGCCGCGCAGGGAGGCGATCATCGCTTGGCGCCCCAGGAGTCGAGCACGCGCAGGCCCTTGCCGCGCCCCGCGCGCAGGTGGCACAGTGCGATCGCCGCCGCGTCGGCCACGTCGTTCGGTCGGAGCTTGTCCTTCAAGCCGAGAGCCTTCTGCACGACCGTCTGCATCTGCGCCTTCTCGGCGCTCCCCGATCCCGTGAGAGAGAGCTTGACCGTCTTCGGGTTGTACTCCGTCACGCCGCGGCCGGACTGCGCGATGGCGAGCAAGGCGACGCCGCGGGCCTGCAAGGTCGCGCGCACGGTGCGGGCGATCGTGGTGAAGAACATCTCCTCGATCGCGCACGACTCGATCCTGTGCCCCCGCAGGACCGCCTCGAGCTCCGAGTGGATCGCCTTGAGTCGCTCGCCCAGTTCCAGGCCGGGCAAGGTCCGGATGACCCCGGACGCGACGAGGCGGGGGGACGCGGGCGCGCCGTCGAGCACGGCCCAGCCGGTCTCATGCAGCCCCGGGTCGATGCCGAGGATCATCAGGCCGCCATCTTCTCCATCACGGCGTCGGAGATGTCGAAGTTGGCGTACACGTTCTTGACGTCGTCGAGGGCCTCGAGGAGCTCGATGAGCTTGAGCACCTGCGGCGCGTGCTTCTCGTCGACCGCGACGAGGTTGTCGGGGATCATCGTGGCCTCGGCGGTCGCCGGCGTGATCTTCTTGGCGATGAGGGCGTCCTTGATCTTGGCCAGGTCGTTAGGCGCCGTGTAGATCTCGAAGGTGTCGCCGTCGACCTTGAAGTCCTCGGCGCCGGCGTCGAGCGCCGCCTCCATCACGGAGTCCTCCGTGAGCGCTCCCGTCTTGATCACCGTGATCAGGCCCTTCGGCTTGAACATCCAGGCGACCGAATTGGGCGCGCCGAAGGAGCCTCCGTTCTTCGAGAGGATGGTGTGGATGTCCGTGCGCGTGCGGTTGCGGCTGTCCGAGGTGCACTCGATGAGCATCGCGACGCCGCTGGGGCCGTAGCCCTCGTAAGAGAGCTCCTCGAAGGCCGCGCCCTCGAGCTCGCCGGTTCCGCGCATGATCGCGCGCTTGATCGTATCGTTGGGCATCGAGAGGGCGCGCGCGTCTTCGATCGTCTTGCGCAGGCGGGGGTTGGAGGAGGGATCGCCGCCGCCGAGCTTGGCCGCGATGGTGAGCTCGCGAGAGAGCTTCGTCCAGGCCTTGCCGCGCTTGGCGTCAGCCGCGCCCTTCTTGTGCTTGATGTTCGCCCAGTGTGAATGCCCGCCCATGGTGATTCCTCCCTGGATAACCTGTGCAAATAATACCAAAACTCGTCGAACTATCCTTGAGGATAGTCGGACTAAGCCCTATTCTTCGTCTGGGTCCTCGGACCCTATAAAAGAGGGGTCCCCGGACCCCTGTTCGCGCGCATGGCGACGGTCATACTTAGGGGAATGAGCAAGCCGAGCCGGACGCTGGCGTCGTTGCTGGCCATGACGATGGCCGCCCTCTCCGGCGGCCCCGTCTGGGCGCAGACCGCGCGCGTGACGGCCGGAGCCCCGGCCGGCATGACCGGCGTGCCTGTGCTCCCGCAGACCGGGCTCGGCGCGCCCGCCTTCACGAACTCTCCGACGCTCTCGCCCTCTTTGACCGGGCTGACGCCGTTGCCGTTGCCGTCGCCGTCCGCCGTCGCGGTCACGCAGGCGCCCGTGCTCGCCACGCCCGTCCTTGCGGCGGCCGTCCCCGCCACCCTCGCCGTGAAGCCGGTCGCCGCCATACCGGTCGCGGCGGCCAAGCCGGCCGCCGTCAAGTCCGCCGCGGCCGCTGAGCGCTCGTATGCGGCGTTGCGCGCGATGCAGCTCCCCGCCGCCTCCGAGGGGGGAGAGAAGAAGAGCTCCGAGCAGGACGCCGCCGAGGCGCGAAAGGCGTTCGACGGCCAGGAGGTCTCCGCCGCGCTCTCGCCGGTCGAGGCCCGGCCCGGACGGGTGCGGACTTTGCTCAAGAGGTCCGGCGCGGCGCTCAAGGGCTTCGGCACGGACGTCAAGGGCATGGCGACGGGAGACAAGGAGCTCGAGCCCCTGCTCGGCGACGCGAAGCCCTCGATGCGCAAGGCGCAGCTGCTCCTCGTTTTCGACGCGGTCCTCTCGATCGGCATGGCCTTCATCATCGGCCCCCTGCTCGACACCGCCGCGATCGCGGCCAAGACCGGCCTCGCGGCGCACATGGTCCCGCTCGCGGTCCTCTCCGGCGCCTTGGTCCTGTCCTCGCTCGTCTACGCCTGGGTCGAGCGCGGCCACGCCGTGCAGTCCCGCCTCGCCGGCCTTCGCTCGACGCGCGAGTACCGCGCGGCGCTGCAGCGCAGCCTCCTGAATCAGGAGATGGACTTCCATCTGGCGCAGGGCTCGGGCAAGCTCGCCGGCCGCCTGCTCAACGACCCGAATTACCTGTCCAACAAGAACGTGGACACCCGCCTCTCGCTGCTGCACTACGCCCTGCACTTCACCTTCGGCGTCGGCATGATGCTGTACACGAGCCCCGCGCTGAGCGTGGGCGTGCTGGCCGTGATCCCCGTCCTGGGCTGGCTCTCCAGCCACTTCGGCGACAAGATCGGCGAGATCGGCAAGAAGGCCCTCGAGCAGAAGGCCGACATGATGAAGCAGTCCCAGGAGAGCATCCAGCAGGCCGAGACGGTCAAGACCTTCGGCGCGCGCGAGCAGGAGCTCGAGCGCTACGGCAAGATGGCCGACGGCGCCGCCGACCTGGGCGTCCAGGAAGCCCGCCTGACCGCGAAGTACGGCCTGATCGCCGGCGGCCTGACCGAGTTCTTCACCAAGAACTTCATCTACATCCTCGGCGGCGTGGCCCTCGCCGCGGCGTGGGGCCTGTCCTTCGGCCAGATCGCCCAGCTCGCGCTGTTCGCGGGCTTCGCCAAGTACGCGTTCACGGGGCTGACGAGCCTGTACCTGCGCTACAAGCGCAACACGAAGGCCTCCGAGTCGGTGCGCGAGCTGCTCCTGCGCCAGCCCGCGATCGTCGACGCGCCGGACGCCGTCGCGCTGCCGAGCGGACCGGGGGCCATCTCCTTCCGGGGCGTGCGCTTCGCCTACCCCTCGCGCCAGGCGGAGCCGGTGCTCAACGGCGTCGACTTCGAGATCAAAGCCGGGCAGACCGTGGCCTTCGTCGGCGAGACCGGCTCGGGAAAGAGCACCATCACCCGCCTGCTGCTGCGCATGTGGGACGCGGGCGAAGGCACGATCGCCATCGACGGGAAGAACATCCGCGAGGTGACGCGCAAGAGCCTCCTCTCCCGCTTCGCGGTCGTTCCTCAAGAGACGCGCCTGTTCAACGGCACCTTGCGCGAGAACATGATGTACGGCGCCGAGGACGCGACGCCCGAGCGCCTCGACGCGGCGATCCGCAAGGCGGGCGCGACTTTCGCCCTCGACGCGGCGCGCTTCCCGCAGGGCCTGGACACGCCGGTGGCCGAGGGCGGCGGGCGCCTGTCCGGCGGCGAGCGCCAGCGCGTGGCCATCGTCCGCGCGATCCTGCGCGACCCCACGATGCTCATCCTCGACGAGGCCACCTCCGCGCTCGACAACAAGACCGAGCACGAGGTCCAGGCCGCGCTCGACTCCCTGACCACCGGCGACGGCGGCCGCCGGCCCACGACCATCGTCATCGCCCACCGCCTGAGCACGATCCGCCGCGCCGATACGATCCACGTTCTCGAGAAGGGCGCCATCGTCGAGAGCGGCTCGCACGACGAACTGCTCGCGCTCGGCGGACGCTACGCTCGTCTGTGGAAGGAAGGCGGCTACGACGCGCAGGTCTCCGAGGTCAAGCTCGCCGAGGCCGCGCCGGAGGCCGCCGCCGAGGACGAGGCCGCAGCACCCGCCGAGGAAGCCGCTCCGGCGAAGCGCTCGCTCCTCGCGAAGATCCGCTCGGGGTTCTCCGAGCTCGCCGAGTACGTCCGCGGCGACGCCGAGGTCCGCCCCTTCCTCAAGACGCGGGCCCTGGCCGGCCTCGCCTTGCTTCTTCTGACCGAGTACGCGCTGTGGATCGGCGGCTCGCATTTCCTCGGCCGCTTCCTCGACGGCGCGGCCTCCGTCGTCGGCGCGGGGGGGATCGGCGCGGGGCTGTGGCCGCTGGCCGCGATCTCGGTGGGCGCGCTCGTGCTCGCGATCGGCGCCCAGTACGCCTACGCGGTGAAGCAGGGCGTCCTGCGCGCCCGCGCGCTCGCGTCGGTGCGCAAGGCCTTGATGACCCGCCTGCACGGCAAGGGCATGGATTTCCATCTCAAGAACGACTCCGCCGGCCTCGCCAGCCGCCTGAGCGAGGACGCCGACGCGCTCCTCAAGAAGAACCTCGACTCCCGCGTGCCGATCGCGGGCAACATCGTCTCGCTCGTGCTCGCCACGGCCCTGCTCCTGCACGCGAGCCCGGTCGCGGGCGCGATCGTCTTCGTCATGCTGCCCATACTCGGCGTCATCAACGGCTGGTTCGGCCAGAAGCGCGAGAAGCTGTACGCGACCTTCAGCCTGCGCCGCGCCGACCTCGGCCGCCAGGGCCAGGAGCCGCTCGAGCTGATCCAGTCGGTCAAGACCTTCGGCGCCGAGGACAAGGAGAACGCGAAGTATCGGGAAAAAGCGCAGGCTCTCGTGCAAATCGGCGAGGAGGACGCCCGCGTCGGCGGCACCGCGCACATGCTCTCGAGCGCGCTGACCGACTTCTTCACCAAGCAGCTGATCTACATCGTCGGCGCCTGGGCCGTCGCGGCGTCGATGGGCCTCTCCATCGGCGCCATCGTCGTGATGACCTTCTACGCCGCCGCCATCAAAGCCGCCTTCGACGGCATCTCCACGCGCTGGCTCGAGTACAAGACCGCGCGCGGCGAGACGGGCGTCGTGCGCGAGTGGCTGGCGCAGGCGCCCTCCTCCGACCGCGGCGCGTCCCTGCCGCCCGGCGGCGGCGCGATCGCCTTCACGGGCGTCTCCTTCCGCTACACCGCCGACGGCAAGGGCGGCGGGATCGAGGACCTGAACCTGACCATCGAGCCCGGCGAGACCGTCGCCTTCGTCGGCGAGTCCGGCTCGGGCAAGAGCACCGTGCTCAAGCTTCTGCAGAATCTCTGGACCCCGCAAAGCGGCAAGGTCACGATCGACGGCGCCGACGTCTCGAAGGCGGGCGAGGGCCCGCTCGCGGAGGTCATCGCGAAGGTCCCCCAGGAGACGCGGCTGTTCGACGACTCCCTGCGCTACAACCTGACCTACGGCAGCCCCAACGCGACGGACGCGGAGCTGAGGGCGGCGATCTCCGCGGCGAAGGCGGACTTCGTCAACGACGCCGCAGCGTTCCCGCAGGGCCTCGACACGCGCGTCGGCGAGGGGGGCTCCACGCTCTCCGGCGGCCAGCGCCAGCGCGTGGCCATCGTGCGCGCCTTGCTCAAGAAGCCCCGCGTCCTCCTGCTCGACGAGGCGACCTCGGCCCTCGACAAGAAGACCGAGCGCGAGATCCAGGAGACCCTTAACCACCTCACCTCCGGAGCCTCAGGGGTCAAGCCGACGACGCTCGTCGTCGCCCACAACCTGACCACGATCTCGGGCGCGGACCGCATCGTGGTGCTGGCCGCCGGCAAGATCATCGAGGTCGGCTCCCACGTCGAGCTCCTCGCCCGCGGCGGCGTCTACGCCCGCCTCTGGCAGTCCCAGTCCGCCTCCCGATAAAAGTCATCCCCATTATTCCACCGGTGGAAATGGGGATGACCTTGAATCGTCCGACTAAGCGTCGAGCTGGCGGGCGTGGCTCCAAAAGCGCGGCGGCAGGGCCGCGAGCATGATCAGCAGGAGCTGGCTGACGCTGAAGAGCAGCAGCCACCAGAACGCGGAATCCATGAAGCCGTAGGAGTGCAGGCCGATGCCGAGCATGTTCACGCCGAACCAGGACACGCTCGTGATGATGTTGCCGAAGACCGCCATCATCATGATGCCCCGCTCGCGCACGAACCCGGCCCAGCGCATGTGCAGGATAAGAGCGTTCCACAGCACGATCAAGAGCGCCCCGTTCTCCTTGGGGTCCCAGCCCCAGAAGCGGCCCCAGCTCTGGTCGGCCCAGATCCCCCCGAGCACGGTGCCGATGAAGCTGAAGAACAGGCCGAAGGCGATGACGCCGTAGGTCAGGGAGACGATGGCCTTGTCGTCGGCGGGGTCGGGCTTGCGCACGAAGTGGCGGCGCGCGATCCACGCGGCGGCGAGCAGGCCCGCGAGATAGGTGCCGCTGTAGCCGATGGTGATGGTGATGACGTGGGTGGTCAGCCAGAAGTTCGAGTCGAGCACCGCGCGCATCACGTCCATCGTGTCGCCCGAGGCGCCGAGGTGGTGGGCGATGAGCAGGGTCCCGAATCCCACGGCCGACGCGCCGGCGGCCGCGAAGCCGCGGCGGTGGATCCTCTCGCCGAACAGCCCCAGGAGCACCGCGCCCCACCCGACGAAGACGGCCGAGGAGTAGAGGTTGGTCACCGGCGGGCGGCCCTGCAGGACGGTGCGCGCGAGCAGGCCGAGCGTGTGGATGACGAAGGCCGCCCAGAAGACGGCATGCGCCGCGGAGGAAACGTCCTCCCGCCGCGTCGCCCAGGAGGCGAAGACGAGCAGAAGCGCGACGACGTACAGGGTCATCCCCGAGATGAAGGGCTGGGCGCGGTTGAACAGCGCCTCGACGCGCGCGTGCCGCGTCGCCTCGGCCGCGTTCTCGCGCGCCCAGGCGGCCTGCTCGGCGACCGCCGCGTTGAACCCGGCGGCGTCGCCGGCGCGGTACGAGGCGGCCATGCGGGCGAACAGCGGCACGCTGGGGTGGGTCATGTGGCCGGCGCCGGGACGCAGCATGGATTCGCCGAAGCTCGCCCAGGCCTCATCGGGCTCGCCCTTGAGCGGCGGCACGGACTTGAAGGCCGCGGCCTCGGCGAGGAATTGATAGGCCCGCATGCGGGCGTCGAGGGCGGCCATCATCTCGGCTGCGCCCTTGGAGGCCTGGCCCGACCGGAGCGCCTCCATGGCGGCCCTCATCAGGGCCTGGAACGAGGCGAGCTCGGCCGAGGGGTCTCCTCGGCCGGAGGGCATGAAGGTGTTCTTGACGCGCTCATAGAGGCTCATGCGCGTCTCGAGGGCGAGCACGGCCGTCTGGAAGCGGGAGCGCGCGCCCGAGGGAACGGCGTCGGCGCTCTGGGCCTGCTTGTTGATCTCGTCGCGCCGGGGCTCGAGCTGCCAGTAGGCGAAATAGCGCCCCTTGCCCTGCGCCAGGCCGAGCAGCCCCAGCACCTCGGGATCGTCGACGACGAAGGAGGGGTAGGTGTCGGCGGTCTCCGGCTTGAAGGCCGCGTCGAGGAGCCACCGCGTCGCCGACAGGGAGCGCCCGTCGACCCGTACGGTCTGCTTGCTGCGCACGATGAGCAAGGTGTTGCGCGCGAACGTGTCGATGGGCTTGATGCGTCCGCCCTCGAGGGCCGGCAGGCGGCCGAAGGCCTCGATGTCGAAGTCCGACTTGGGGGCGGGAGCGACGGCGGGCCAGGCGGCGAGGGCGAGGGCGCCGACGAAGACGGCGGAGAAGATTCGGCGAGGGGTCATGACAGGCCTCCAAGAGTCCGTCGCAGCATCACGCCGAAGTGCCAGAGCAGGCCGAGGGTGACGAGCAAGGTGGCGATGTAGGGCATGGTCCATGAGGGATTTCTCACGACCTGAAGCACGGATAAGGTGTTGTTCTTCCCGAAGCTGGACTGATAGAAGGTCAGTCCGCCGTGACGGAGAGGCGAGTTCATGTAGATGAGCACGTCCCGGTCGTCGCCGGCGCGCGGGTCGAGCAGGCGCACGAGGCTCGAGAAGTTCTTCGGGATGGACGTGCCGGGATAAACGTCGTGCTTGAAGTCCTTGAGCGTCAGGGAGAACGGCATGTAGTAGCGCTTCGGCCTCAGGGACAGGCTCCAATTGCGGCCCTCATGCGTAAAGCCCTGCGTCCCGCCGAGGGCGGGAGACACGAGGAAGACCCCGTAGCTGCGGCCGTCGGGCGCCACGGGCTCGATCAAAGCGGCGGGCGAGTCCTGCTCCTCTCCAAGAGGGCGGGGGACGGGCCGGACCAGGACGTTCGCCCCGATGCCCGCCGTGGCCTGGGCGGGAGGGTCGTCCGTGCCGCGCATGAGCAGTTCCGCGTTATCATGGAAGGAAAGAACGCGAAGCGTGAAGGGGAGGGACGCGTCGGAGATCTCTCCGCGGGAACTGATCATGGAGGCCGGGATGGAGCGGACGTCGTCGGTCTCGCCGTCGGTCCCGTCGATGAGGGCCAGCTCCATGCGGCGAAAATCCTGGCTGTAGTTGACGGTCTGGCCCTCCTCGATGCTCAGGTGGCTCTCGACCTGAAGGAACGCGGTGGCGAATTCGCCCAGGAACAGAAGGGCCATGCCGAGGTGGATGACCCACAGGCCCGCCTTGCGCCAGGAGAGCTCAAGGCGGCGGAACTGGGCCACGCCGAGGTTGATCAGAAGCAGGCCGCCCGCCAGGCCGCCGCCCGGGAAGATGGGCACGGAGAACGGGAGCGCCTCCGGGCTCCACCAGACGAAGAAGGAACGGATATATTGCTCGACGGCAAGGTGGATGCCGAGAGTGACCTGGGCGAGCGTGCAGGCCACGACGAGGATCATGAGAACGACGAGGCAGAATACGGTGAGCTCCATCGAGCTCAGCAGGTTGGTGAGACGGGGAAGGAGGTCGTTTCGGCGCATGACCTTCCCCCAGCAACAGAACGGCCAACCCGGATTTTCGCTCAGGCGTCCGTGGGGGCTACAGGAGCGGCGGGAAACCGTGCGAGCACGGAGCGCCGCGACAGCAATCCCGCGGCCAGGGCCGACAGGGCGGCCACGGTCCCAAGGATGACGGCCATCCGGAGCCACGGTTCGCCGGCGGCTTGCCGGGCCGCGCCGATGTGCCAGGCCGTGACGATCCAGCTGACGCTTCCTAAAAGGAGCACGGCCTGCAGGGCTCGCAGCGCCCAGCGGGCCCGGGTGAGGACCGCGACGATCGGGAGAGCCAGGCAGACCACGACACCCGTCATCGCGCCCATGCGCAGAAAATGCGCCGCCAGGATGACGCAGAACAGGGAGGCGAAGGCCATGATCATGGCCGCACCCATCGCAACGTTCATGCCTCGGCGGAGGGCACTGGCGAAAAACTGATTTTTTAGGCATATTCGTTGCAGGGAACGAGTTTGACGTTAAATAAGGGGGATACAGGACATGCGGAAACTCTGGTCGTTGTTCGTCATCGGCGGCGTGTTGTTCGTCTTCGCGGGCTCGGCCCAGGCCGAGGGCGCGAAAGAGAAGAAGGCGCCGGCGAAGGCGGAAGCCGCGGGCGACGCCAAGGAAGCGCCGGAATTCATCAACTACGACAAGGCCAAGCTGGGGCCGGTGAACTTTCAGCATAAGGTCCACGCCGACCTTGTCGGGGACTGCGACTCCTGCCACGGCGGCAAGGAGCCGTTGTTCGCCCAGAAAAAGACCGAGCTCAAGATGGCCGACATGTACGCCGGCAAGACGTGCGGCGCGTGCCACGATGGGAAGAAGAAGCATGGCGACAAGGTCATCTTCGCCGCCAAGGGCGCGTGCGTGAAGTGCCACAAGAAGGAAAAGAAATAGTCAGTCCTTAAGTCCGTTCGTCGCGCGGGCGCCGGAGCGATCCGGCGCCCGCATTTTTTTTACCCTGGCGAGTTGGCAAGTTCGTTGCTTTATCGATGTCCACCATGATGCCGCCCAATATAAGAATTGTGACAGCCCGGACGGCCATTCTTGCGACGGCGCTCCTCCTGTCGGGGCGCGCCGTGGCGGCCGAAGCGGCGCCCGACGCCGAGAACTGTCTGGCCTGCCACGGCAGCGCGGACGCCGGCGGCCCCGTCGTCGACGCCGCGGGCTTCGCCGCCTCCCGCCACGCGCCGTCGGCGTGCGTGGGCTGCCACTCCGACATCAAGGAGTACCCGCACCCCGCGAAGGTCGCCAAGGTCGACTGCGCGTCATGCCATTATGACGCCCAAAAAGCGATCTCGAGCGGCGTGCACGCCGGGGTGTTCGGCGCGCGCAAGAACGGGACGGCCAACGCCTGCACGTCCTGCCACGGCAGCCATACGACCCAAAGCCCCGCGAAGCTCGGCCTCTCGCTGTGCGCGAAGTGCCACAAGAAAGAGGTCGCCGAGTACAAGGGGAGCGTCCACGGAAAGGCCAACAAGCTGGGCGATCCAGACGCCGCGATCTGCCTGTCCTGCCACGGCGGCGGCCACTCCATCCGGAAGGTGGCCGATCCGCTGTCGAGCGTCTCCCCGCAGAACCTGCCCGAGACCTGCGCGAAATGCCACAGCGACCCGGAGCTCTCGCGCCGCCACGGCCTGAGCACCAAGGACATGTACAAGGCGTACATGAATTCGACCCACGCCAAGCCCTCGAAGACCGGCGCGCACGCCGCGGATTGCGCCAGCTGCCACGGCTCCCACGACATCCGGCCGCCGAGCGACCCCGCCTCGCGCATCGCGATCGGCAACATCGTCAAGACCTGCGGGCAGTGCCACGGCGTCGAGGCGAAACAGTTCTCGGAGAGCATCCACGGGCACGCCTCGGCGCGCGGCGTGCGCTCCGCGCCGACCTGCATCGACTGCCACGGCGAGCACGACATCCGCGGCCATGAGACGCAGGGCAGCCGCGTCGCTCGCGGCCAGCGCTCGAACGATTGCGTCGAGTGCCACCAGTCGGCCCGGGTCATCGGCCGGGGCGTGCCGGCCGACCGGGTCGGGAGCTTCCTCTCCTCGTTCCACGGCATGGCCGGGAAATCCGGCGATGCCAAGGTCGCGGATTGCGTTTCATGCCACGGCTGGCACGATGTCCAGCCCTCGACGTTCACGACCTCGAGGACCAATCCGGCCAACCTCGCGCAAACCTGCGGCCAATGCCACCCCGGCGCCGGCGCCCGCTGGGCGGGCGGCACGAAGATCCATCAGGCGCTCTCCGACACCGGCGGCGGCAGCGATCTGGCGGGCTGGGCGGCGCTGTTCTACAGGATCACCATCCCGCTCACCGTGCTCGGGATGGTCCTGCACAACCTCCTCGACCTGTGGCGCAAGATGCGCTCGCCCCGCGCCCGCCGCCACCGGGAGGACGAGGTCCCGCTGTCCGTCAACGAGCGCTGGCAGCACGCCGTCAACGCGGCCGCCTTCCTCCTGCTGGCCTACAGCGGCTTCGCCCTGCACTACCCCGACGCGTGGTGGGCCTGGCCCTTCACGGCGCTCGGAGGGGAGACCGCGCGGCGCTACGCTCACCGTTCGGCCGCCGCCCTGTTCATGGTCGTCGGCGGGGCGCACATGGCCTACCTCGCCACCGCGATGGGCCGCAGGCGCCTGTTCGCCATGCTGCCGGCCAAGCGCGACCTGTTCGACCCGCTGAAGGTCCTCGCCTACAACGCGGGCGTCTCCCCCAAGAAGCCCGTCCTCGCGCAGTTCTCCTACGCCGAGAAGTTCGAGTACTGGGCGCTCATCTGGGGCTCCCTGGTCATGACGGTCACGGGCGCCCTGCTGCTCATGCACAACATGGCCATGGCCTACCTCCCTCTGTGGGCCATCGAGGTCGCGCGCGTCGTGCATTACCTCGAGGCGGTCCTCGCCTGCCTCGCGATCCTCATCTGGCACGGCTACTGGGTCGCGCTCGATCCCGATGTGTATCCGCTCAACTGGGCCTGGCTCACCGGTGAGACCTATCTTCACGAAGACGGCAAGCACGACGACAAGGAGCATTAAAACGACATGAGATCCTTCAAGGTGGGCCGCTGGACCGTGACCGTTCCGATGCTCGCGGCCGGCGTCGTCGTGATCTTCCTCGCGGCCACCGTCGGTTCGGTGAAGTACTCGGAAAGCCCCACCTTCTGCAACTCGTGCCACATCATGGCTCCGTACTACAAGGCATGGAAGGACTCCAAGCACAGCGAGGTCGCCTGCGTGGAATGCCATTACCCGCCGGCCGACAACAAGACCTTGCTCTGGAAGAAGTTCCAGGCCATGTCCCAGGTCGCCAAGTACGTCACCCGCACCTACTCCTCCAAGCCCTTCGCCGAGGTCGAGGACGCCTCCTGCCTGCGCTCCGGCTGCCACTCCACGCGCCTGCTCGAGGGCCGCGTCACCGCCAAGACCGGCATCCAGTTCGATCACCGGCCGCATCTCAACGAGGTCCGCCGCGGCCGCCAGCTGCGCTGCGTCTCCTGCCACTCGCAGGTCATGGTGGGCAGCCACATCGAGGTCACCTACGACGCCTGCTACCTGTGCCACTTCAAGGGCCAAGGCGTCGGCCGCGACCTCAAGCCGCTCGGCGGCTGCACCGGCTGCCACGAGGTCCCAAAGAAAGAATTCAACGTCGGGGGGGCCACCTATCGCCACGCGGAGTTCGTCAACCGCGGCGTCTCCTGCCAGAGCTGCCACCGCGATGTGGTGCGCGGAGAGGGCGTCGCGCCCAAGGACCGCTGCATCACCTGCCACAACACCCCCGAGGCGCTGAAGGTGTACGACAACGTCCCGGAGCTGCACGAAAAGCACGTCACCAATAAGAACATCGCCTGCATCCACTGCCACCAGGAGATCCGCCACGGGTTCGCCGACACCGGCGGGCGCCTGCCGCCCATCAAGGGCGAGGCCGTCCCCGACGCGGCCGTGAAAGCGGCGGAGGCGAAGGGGCCGCAGGCCATCTCGGACCATCAGCCGAGCCCGACCTTCGAGTGCGGCCTGTGCCACAAGGACAAGCACGCCGGCGAGATCGAGTTCTACTCCGGACGGGTCAAGGCGCTCGGCCTGCCCGAGATCCCGAGCCCGATGTTCCTGGCCCGGGTCGATTGCTCCGGCTGCCACTACCAGCAGGACTCCGGGCAGCTCAGCGCCGATGGACGCGCCGAGGTGACCTACGTCGCCGGAGACCAGGCCTGCGTGCGCTGCCACGGCCCCAAGTTCGAGGGCATGTGGGGCTCGGTGCGCGAAGAGGTGCTCAAGACCGAGACCGCGCTCAAGGCCAAGGCCGAGGAGACGGCCAAGGCCGTCGCCGCCATGCCCGAGGCCGGCCGCGCGAAGCCCAAGGCCTCCTTGGCCCAGGCGCAGAAGATCCTCCGATTCGTCGGCAAGGAGCGCGCCGAGCATAACGTCTACCTCGCCTCGGTCGCGCTGCGTCGCGTCGATGAGGGCCTCGACTCCGCCGCCGCGGCGGCCGGGATCAAGGTCGCCGATCTCTCCGAGCAGCCGCTGCTCTCCGGGGCCTACTGCGCGACGCTGTGCCACGACAAGGCCGGCGTCAAGGTGCCCAAGGAGACCGTCACCTACAAGAAGAAGTCGATGCCTCACTCGATGCACGCCGACCTGATGGGCTGCGCCAAGTGCCACGAGCTCGGCGCCCACCGCAAGGCGCCGCTGAAGAAGGGCATCGAGAAGGTCTGCGCCGGCTGCCACGCCCCTTAACGCCGCCGAACGGGACAGCGCGGGGGAATCCTGAAATGGATTCTCCCGCGTGCCATCCAGGGGACTTTCATATCAACCATGCTTTGGCCACCTTCTCAGGCCAAGTGGCCCTCGTGATTGGATGGCCGCCCACTAACCTCCGGACGAAAGATCGACCCTCCATCATTGGTGAGCTCCGACTTACTATTGATAATCACTCTTCCCGGGTATAGTGATTATCAGCAGTGACGGGCGGGTTCCTCAGCGGCCGGCGGCTGCATTCTCGCCGCAGGAGGAACCCACTGCCTGAGCGCCGTAGATATGTCCGCGGACATGAGCGGGCGCGCTATCGCGAGCGTTCCTCGAGCGGCGAACTTCGGTTCAAAAACGATCGACTCGCCGGATACTCGTAAAGGTAGCCCGTGCATTTTTACCCCGCATTACGGCTGCATGCCAGCCGTTCAACTGTCGTTGACGACAGTCAGGCTGTGAGAGCGGGGATAACTCCGACGCCGCAAAAAGAAAAGCCCTCCATTTCTGGAGGGCTTCGACTGTTTCCGGAAACAGTTCTCGACTGGCGCCTTAGTGGTAGCCGAAGAGCATCGAGTAGATGATCAGGATCACGAGGGTGATCCCGACGGTCAGGCAGGTCAGCCCGAACACGTGGAGCAGCTTCATGTGACGCTT
Source organism: Elusimicrobiota bacterium (assembly GCA_030696455.1). Taxonomy (GTDB): domain Bacteria; phylum Elusimicrobiota; class Elusimicrobia; order UBA1565; family UBA9628; genus GWA2-66-18. The sequence continues at coordinate 18,640 of JAUYSH010000029.1, read as the reverse complement.
GGACACCGGCGTCGTCATACGCTTCTCGAGCTCGCCCGAGGCCTTCAGCTCCTCGTACTCCCGCGGGCGGTCATGCTTGAGCTCCGACAGCGAGGTGTACCCCGTGAAGATGACCGGGTCCATCGGGAAGGCGTCCGGCCGCAGATGCGTGTTGAAGAAGTGGATCGTGAAGATGAAGCCCGCCGCGAGCAGGGCCTCGTCGCTGTGGATGATCGTCGCCACGTTGATGACCCAGCCGGGGAGCACCCGGGTGAAGGCCTCGGGGAACCAGAGGATCAGGCCCGTGCTGCCGATGATGGCCACGCCCCAGAACACCGCGAAGTAGTCGAACTTCTCCCAGTAGGTCCAGCGTCCGTACTGCGGCCGAGGGCCCTTGCCGACGAACCACTTCATCGTCGCGACGAACTCCCAGAAGTCGTCGATCGACGGGACCAGCGAGGCGGGGCTGAAGATCATCCCCAAGATGGTGAGGCCCTTCTCCTTCTTGTATTTGAAGAGGCCGTAGAGGTGCACGGCGAAGTAGCCGAAGGTGATCACGGCGCAGATCCGGTGGATGGCGCCCGCCGCCGCCACGCCTCCGACGAGGTCGGCGAGGAAGGAGGCCCAGGCCATGTTGGCGAACTTGACCATCATGCCCGTGATGGCCAGGCCGAAGAAGCTGATGATGACGGACAGGTGCAGCAGGCGCTCCTGAAGCCCGAAGCGCACGAACTGCTTGGGCTCGTCCTGGACGCCCTCCGCGCGCTTCTCCTTGAGACGCTTGAAGGACTGCGGCAGCCACAGCAAAGTGTGCACGCCGAAGAAGGCGAACGTGCCGATCAGGAGCAAGGTCATGCTCCAGAAGGTGAAGAACAGGATCGGGTACTTGAAGCGGTTATGGTGCGTGGCGTGCGTCAGATAGCCCGTGAACTGACGGTTCGCGCCGGGGTGGCACTTGGCGCAGGTCGAGATCACGTTGTCGCGGCTCAGCAGCGAGGCGGGGTTGCTGGTCGGGAGGATGTCGTGCGCCCCGTGGCAGTCGGAGCACTTCGCCGACTTCTTCGAGCCGAGCTGGAAGGCCTTGCCGTGATAGGTCAGGAAGTAGGTGTCGGAAACGTCCTTGTGGCACGAGCCGCACTGGAAGAGCACCTCATGCTGGAACTTGTCCTTCTCGACGCGGGCGATCTTGTGGGCCGAGTGGCAGTCCGCGCAGACCGGGAGCTTCTCGCGGGTCTTGCTGACGAACGGACTGTGGATGCTCTTGGAGAATTTCTCGTATATGCCCTTGTGGCATTTGGCGCAGGTCAGAGAGAGATTCGCCTTGTTGACCGAGGAGCGATCATCGGAAGCGGGCAGCTCGCGGTGGGAGGTGTGGCAGTCCACGCAGACCGCGGAGGAGACGAGGCCCGACTCCATCACGCCCTTGCCGTGGGTGCTCTTCATGTAGCTGCCCACGATGTCCTTCTGGTCGCCCTTATAGCGCTTGGCGGCCTGCTCTCCGTCGCGATGGCAATTAGCGCAGAGCCCGGGGATGTTGCGGCGGGCGATCGGCGAGCGGTCGTCGTGCCGGGGAAGCACGTTGTGCGTGCCGTGGCAGTCGGTGCAGTAAGGCGCCTCGGCATCCTTCTTGGCGAACAGCTGGCCGTGGATGCTCTCGGCGTACTCGGTGGACCGCTCGGCGTGGCAGGACGCGCAGTCCACGCGCTGGGCGGTATCGCAAGGGCGCTTATGCTTCGGATTCACATCGGAGTGGCACTTCACGCACGAGATCTTGCCGTGGACCGACGAGGCGAAGACCCCGAGCTTGACCGGCTTCGGGCCGGACTGGTGGCACTTCATGCAATCCTGGTTGGCCATGCCGATGACCAGGGCGCCTTTCCTGGCGGTGTGCGGCGCGTGGCAATCGGTGCAGGCGGGGATGGCGCCGGGCTTGCTCTCCCACAGCTCGCCGCGGATGATCTTCTTGTGGACCTCCTCGATCGAGGCATGGCAGCGGGCGCAGGTCCCGGCCACGTTGCCCATGCTGATGCTGGACTTGGGATCGGTGTGCGGCAGGATGTCGTGAGAGTTGTGGCAGTCGTTGCAGGTCGCCGTGACGAGGAGGCCTTTCTTGAACAGACCCTCGCCGTGGATCGACTCCTTGTAGTTCTCGAGGATGTTCTTCTGATGGATGTTGTAGTTCAGCGCGACGGGCGCGCCCTCGCGGTGGCAGGTGCCGCAAAGGGCCGGTATGTTCAGCTTGTAAGTCGCGGATTTATGGTCCGTGCTGCGGCGGATGTCGTGCTTGCCGTGGCAGGAGTGGCATTTCGGGGCGTACTTCTCGCCTTTTTTGAGCGCCTTGCCGTGGATGCCGGCGGCGAACTTCGCCGCGGGCGCCTCGTGGCACTTGGCGCACCGGACTTCCTTAAGACCTTCGGGGTGGGGGGGGTTCTCGGCGTCTTCGTGGCAGCCCGTGCAGCCCATGGACGCATGGACGGATTTCGAGAAGACGGGTTCATCGACGAACAGGGAGATCTTGGAGCCCTTGCGCTCGACCGACATGTCCTTGTCGCTGTGGCAGCCCAGGCATTCCTCGGCCGAGGTCGCGTGGGCCGCGCCGGCGCAGAGAAGGACGATGAGGCACGTCATAAAAGCCCAATTATGACGAGATGATTTTGTCACGTCGGCGGCAACGCAACGTTGCAGCCATCCGCCCGGAGGTCAGAGCGAGGCTTCGGCGCGGCGGGCGAGAGCGTCGACCATGGCGGAGAAGATGAACTGGTGGAACGGGTACAGCCCGTACCAGTAGGCGGTACCGAGAAGGCCGGCGGGGGCGAACAGCGCGGTCTGCACGAGGCGGGTGCCGCCCGCCTCGGGGATGGCCTCCCATTGCAGCCAGGCGCGGCCCGGCAGGCGCATCTCCGCACGCAGGCGCAGCAGGCGGGGAGGCTCCGCCGCCTCGACGCGCCAGAAGTCCAGCGCCTCGCCGGGGAAGATCTCGTCGGGATGCCGCCGCCCGCGCCGCAGGCCCGGCCCGCCGGCGAGCCGGTCGAGCGCCCCGCGCGCGATCCACGCCCACTCCCACGCGGGCCAGCCCCGGTCGCCGCCCACGCCGCTGAACGCCCGGAAGACGGCCTCCGGCGAGGCCTTCACCAGGCGCGAGCGCGTCTCGCGCGCCAGGCCTTCGCTGTCCTCGAGGGTCGCCGTCGGGCCGCTCCCGAGGGCGCCGCTCCAGCGCGTCTCGACCTCGCCCCGTTCCACGCGCACCAGCGCCAGCGACACCGCGGTGCGATAGTCGAGCGGGGCGATGCCGGGAAAGACTTCGCGCGCGCGGCGCGTGTCGGCGACGAGGGACTGCACCATGCCCTGGACGAGGGGAACGGCCAAGGCGTTCGGGATCGGAGTGATCGCCCCGATCCAGCGCGCGGCCAAGGTGGGCATGAAGGCCGGCACGGTCCAGATGACCCGGCGCAGGCCGCGCAGCTCGGCGTAGGTCTCCACCATGCGCCGGAAGGTGAGCCGGTCGGCGCCGATATCGAGGACGCCCAACGCCGGGGCCTCGCCGGCCAAGGCCAGGTAGGACAGCACATCGCGGATGGAGATCGGCTGGACCTCGTGATCGATCCAGCCGGGTGCCAGCATGAGGGGGAGGCGCTCGGTGAGATAGCGCACCATCTCGAAGGACGCCGAGCCGGAGCCAACGATGGGCCCGGCGCGCAGCTCGGTCGTCGGAACATGCGCGGCGAGGATGGCGCCCACCTCGGCGCGGCTGGCGAGGTGCTTGGACGCCGCGGCCACGGGCAGCAGGCCTCCGAGGTAGACCACCCGTGCCACGCCCGCGGCGCGCGCCGCCTCCCCGAAGCGCCGCGCGGCCTCGCGGTCGAGCTCGGCGAAGTCCCCGGCGCCGTACATCGAGTGGACGAGGTAGTAGGCGACGTCGACGCCGCGCAGGGCCTCCGCGAGCCCTTCGCCGGTGGCCAGGTCCGCGCGCGCCACCGTCACGCCCGCCGCCCAGGGACGCCCGAGAACGCGGGCGGGGTCGCGCACCAGGACCCGCACGGAGCGCTCCGGCCCGAACAGGCGCGGGACCAGGCGTCCGCCGACGTAGCCCGTAGCACCCGTCACCAGGAAGGTTTTCATGCCGGTGACGAGAGTGTACAGCTTGGGCCGACTATCCTCAAGGCAGTTCGGCTTTGAGTTGATCCGGGGACTGGCCGTCATTGAATTATTCATGTAAACTCGTGGCAGTGGGCCTGTAGCTCAACGGATAGAGTACTTGGCTTCGAACCAAGTGATCCGGGTTCGATTCCTGGCGGGCCCACCAGTTTTAACCCAGAAGCCCCCGCGTTGAAATATTACCGTAACGCTTCCCTGATAACATCCTGGGGCATGCTGCTCCTCGCCGCCGGACCGGCGTTTCTCGCCATTTCCGCCCAGGCGGCCAGGACCCCCGTCGTGAAATCCACCGCCGCCGCTCGCGCGGAGCTCGGCCGCGAGGCCGTCGCGCTGCTGTCCTCCTCGGGGGCCGACCCCGACCCCGAGGTGCGCGCCGTCGTCGCCGTCTCCTGGGGGGAGCTGCGCAACCGCGCCGCCATCCCGTTCCTCAAGCGCGCTCTGACCGACGCCAACCCCGACGTGAGGATCGCCGCCGCGGCGAGCCTTTACCGGCTGGGCGAGGTGGACGGCCTGACCAACCTCATCGACGAGACCAAGACCGCCGGCGGCGCGCCGCCGACGACGCCGGCGCAGGAGCTGAGGCGCATGGCCCGCGACGCCGCGCGCGCGCGCGCCGTGCTCAAGCTCGGCGAGGTCGCCGGGGAAAACGCCCGCGCGGCCCTCCTGAGCGCCCAACGGGACCCCGAGGGAGAGGTGCGAGACGCCGCCGCCATCGCGTTGGCCCGCCTCGGCTCCGCCGACGCCTCCGCGCCGTTCCTCAGCGCCATCGCCGACGACGATGAGGCCGTGCGCGCCTCCGCCGCCCGCTCGCTGGGCCTGATCGGCCGCGAGGGACGGGACATCCTGCTCAAGCTCGCGGCCTCCGATGCCTCCGTCTCCGTGCGCGCCGAGGCCTGCGCCGCCCTGGGCTCGTTCAACGATCCGGCCGACGTCGCCGCCCTGGAGGCGGCGCTGGCCGACAAGAGCGGGCGGGTGAGGCTCGCCGCCGCGCGCGCCCTGGCACGCCGGGACGGCGACGCCTCGACGGCCGCGCTCAAGGCCTTTCTGGAAAAAGCCCCGCCGGCCGAGGCGGCCCTCGTCGCGCAGGCGGGGCTGGCGGAGCGCGGCGACGACGTGACCCTCGAGCTGGCGGACATGACCCTCGGGCAGGATGATCCGGAGCTCAAGTCCCTGGCCGTCAAGGTGCTCGCGGCCGCGCGCCGGCCGGAGGCCCTCGAGGCGCTGGCCAAGGCCATGCGGACCGACGGCTCCCGGCGGGTGCGGGTCGAGGCCGCGGCCGCCGTCATCACGCGCCTGCGCCGCGTCGAAGGAGCCCGATGAGAAAGCACTTTTCCGCCGCCGCGGCTCTGCTCCTGCTGCTCGCGGCCGCCCTCCCCGCGGAGGCCGCGCGTCCCCCGAAGGGGGCGAACAAGGAGGCCCGCCGGTTCGGCCTGGACAAGCTCGAGCCCGAGATGCGGCGCGCGCCCCGCCCGGCCGTCAAGACCGAGTTCTCCCGATTCAACTCAAGGCACGAGGGGCGGTGGAAACTGCGCTTCGACCCCCGCACCGGCGCGCCCGAGGCCCTCAGCGAGGGACGGACCGCGCCCCGCTCGGGCCCGCCCGAGGCGATCGCGCGGCAGTTCCTGCGCGAGCAGACGTCCTTGCTCGGGATCGATCCGGACTCTTTGCAGCTCGAGAAAGAGTCCAAGGGCGACGGCCACCGCCACGTGCTGTACCGCCAGACTCATCGCGGCATCCCCGTCGAGTTCGCGCGGGTCAAGGTGCACCTCGACGAGAACGGGTCGGTGATCGGCGCCAACTCCCGGTACGAGCCGGACCTGAACCTCAGCCTTACGCCGTCGATCTCCCCGGCGGACGCGGTGCGCGCGGCCGAGGCCGACTCGTCCGGAGTCGCCGACGGCGCCGCCTCGCTCGTGATCCTGCCCGTCGAGTCCACCGGCCGCTCCCATCTCGCCTGGAAGGTGAAGGTCAAGGCGCCGATGGCGGCCTGGCGCTATTACATCGACGCGCGCACCGGGCAGGTCCTCTTCCGCTTCAACAACCTCCGCTTCCAGGTCTGCCTGACCTCGGGCGTGATCAAGGGCTCCGTGTTCGCCATCGATCCGTCGAGCACCCCCGCGCAGATCGTTCCCATCGACAACCAATGGGTCTACATCGCCGACGGCTCCACCCGCGCGTTGACCGGAGGCAACTCCACCTTCGGCCATGGCTTTTACTGCGGCGGGGCCCAGGGTAAGATCCACATGGGTCTGCAGGGACCCTATGTCAACGTGGCCAACTTCCGCGGTCCGAGCATGCATTACGACAACGGCGCCGGCGTATGGCAGACCCTGGCGTCCCCCGTCTCCTCCCCGCACCCGTATCCCAACTCGACGGTCCACACCTCGACGATCAACCTGACCCTCGCCGCCCCGCTCGCGGTCAAGTTCCTGCCCGTGTTCAGCACCTTCAAGGTCGGAGAGTTCACGGGCGAGGACACCTCCTCCAGCGTCGGCGGCGGCATCGCCGATGACGACCAGCTCACGATCCGGGACGGCAACGGGGACGAGGTCGGCAGCTTCATCGGCAACCGCGGCGGCTTCAACGGCGCCGCCGTCGCGGGCAAGGTGATGCACCTGACGCTCAGGTCCAACGAGAGCGGGCAAAACGACGGCTACGACGTCGCGCTGTCGAGCTACCTGACGGTGACGAGCCCCTTCACCTACGGGGCGGCGGGGACCTCAAGCCACACCTGGACCGTCGCCGACGCGCCCAACGGCCTGCGCTCCGAGCTCAACCTGTTCTACCACCTCAACCAGATGCACGACTACATCTTCGGCGACGTCAACCGCTCGAGCGCGGCGCCCGCGTCCCGCCCGGTCGTCGCCATGGCCCATGTCGGCCCGAACATGGCCAACGCCTTCTACAACCCCGACTACGACAACCTGATGTTCGGCGACGTCGACACGACGTCGCCCAGCGACGCCTTCACCGACGACGCGACGGTGACGCATCACGAGTACATGCACTACATCACCGAGCGCATCTGGCCGATGCAGAACTTCGGCCAGGCCGGGGCGATCTCGGAGGCCAACGCCGATTACTTCGCGGCGAGCTCCCTCAACCAGCCGACGATCGGAGCCTACGTGCTGGCGGCCCTCGGCGGCACCGGCGCGCTGCGCGACCTCGACTGCCAGCTTCCCGGCATCCCCTGCAGGGTGCTCAGCAGCGCGTCCTGGCTCGGCGCGATCCACGACGACAGCATCTACCTGTCCCAGGCGCTGTGGGACATCCGCCGCGCCCGCATCGCCGCCCTCGGCTTCACCCCGGGGCGCTCCTGCGCCGACGGGCTCGTCTTCCAGTCGCTCCTCTTCTTCCCTGAAAGCTTCGGCGAGTTCTACGACGCGATGCGCCGCGTGGACGCCGAGGGCCGCGTGGCCGCGTGCGGCGGCGCGGGCACGGCGCAGGCCGACATCAATACGGCCTTCGCGTCGCACGGGCTCGTCCTCGGCGCCGGGGACGTCCACGAGCGCAACGACGGCTTCGAGACGGCGACCGACGTGAGCACCCGCCCCGCGATGTCGGGGACGATCTATCCGACGAGCGACACCGACTTCTTCTCCTTCGGGGCCGGAGCGGGCCTGGTCAAGATCACGCTGAGCCTGCCGGCGTCAGGCGGCTTCTTCAAGGGCTACCAGCTCAAGCTGTTCGACCGCTCCCGCCGCCCGGTCGCCGCCGCGGCGCCGCCCTTCGACGGGATCAACACGGTGGACGGCTGGTGCGAGAACACCGATTGCAACACCTCCGCCGCCTCCGTCGTGCTGCAGTACAACAATCCCTCGGGCGGTCAATTGTACGTTCAGGTCACGGGCGGAGACACCCTCGACGGGTCGGCCAGCGGCGTCCAATCGACCACGCCCTACGCCATCACCTTCGAGTATCCTCAATCCGGCGCCGTCGGCGGGTCTTTGGTCAACGCGTCCTTCGACAACGACACGATCTCCTTCGAGGCGAACGTGACCTCCTTCACCACCATCCAGGACTGGCGCTTCTCCTCCGCGCAGCTGCGCGACCACAACTTCGCCCCGATCAGCAACACCCGCCTCAACCAGCCCGCCGCCCCCGGCGATTTCCTGACCTTCGTCTCGTCGGCAGGGGCCTTGGGCCGCATCTCCGGCTCGGTACGGCTGGCCCCCGGCTTCGCCGCGCGCTACCCCGCCTCCGGCACGGTGTATCTCGAGGTCTTCGGCTACAACGTCTACGGCAGCACGAGCTCGCTGGGCATGTCCAACCCGCTGAACCTGACCGCCTCCCAGGCGGAGCTGACCGCCTACAACAACGTCTTCAACCCGGCGCGCGGCCAGAAGACGACGATCAAGTACGCGACCCTCGCCCCGGGCCGCGTCACGATGAAGCTCTACACCGTCACGGGCACCTACATCGCCACCTTGCTCGACGCGGACATGCCCGCGGGGCGAGGCAGCCTGGACTGGGACGGAAGGAATATCAGCGGGTCCGTCGTCGCCAGCGGGATCTATCTGCTGCGCATCGACGCGCCCGGCATCCGCAAGACCCAGAAGATCGCGATCATCAAATGACGCGGCACCTCCCCGTCGTCCTGGCGTCGCTCCTGGCCGCGGGAGCCGCCCGCGCCTCGGGGCCGGGCACGACGGCCGTCCCCGTGCTGCAGATCCCGATGTCCGCCCGCGCGGCGGGCATGGGGACCTCGTTCACGGCGGTCGCGAGCGACGCGTCGGCCTTGTTCTACAACCCGGCGGGCCTCGCCCGCCTCAACGCCCAGGAGATCGATTTCAGCTTCGCCACCGGCCAGGGGGAGACCTCGATTCAGAACATCGCCTACGCGGGCCCGACGCCCTTCACGGGCATCTCCGGCAACGGCTACACGAGCGTGGGCGCCAACCTCCTCTATTCGCGAAGCGGCACCATCGAGGTCAACCGGCTCAACGCGAACGGCTCCCTGGGCTCCTCGGAAAGCCTCAGCGCCGGCTCCGACTTGGCGCTCTCCGGCGGCTACGCCGAGCGCGTCGGCATGACCCCTCTCGAGCTGCGCGACGCGACCTACCAGATCGACCATTACCTGGGGCTGGGGGGAAAGTACGTGCGCTCGACGATCGTCAACCAGACCGGCAGCGCCTTCGCTGGGGACCTCGGCTATCTCGTGCACTCCCCGGAGGCGGGCTGGAGCTTCGGCGCCTCGGCGCTCAACATCGGAGGCAAGATCAAGTACTCCGAGGAAAAGGAGCCCCTGCCCGCGACCTTGCGCGGAGGCTTCGCCTGGCAAGGGGGCGTCCCCTCGGTCCACAACGTGATCGCCTCCGTCGATGGCGACTACGTCCTCGACGAGCGCGAATGGCACGCGAACGTGGGCATGGAGTATTTCTGGGTGAAGACCTACGGCGCGCGCCTCGGCTACCAGATCCACCGCGAGGACGCCGGCCTGACCATGGGCATGGGCGTGCGGTGGAAAGGACGCATCCTTTTCGACTACGCCTGGGGCCTCGGTAAATCCCTCAGCGACCAGCACCGCATCACGGTCACCTACCGCTTCGGCGGGGTGCCCCCGTCCCAGCGCGGACGTCAGCGCCGCCCGTTCATCGAGTCCATCCCCGAGCGCGACCAGCTGCGCGAGCGCAACATCGACGACATGCAGCCGCAGTTCAGCGAGCCGCGCCCGCGGCCGCGCGCGGTGCCCCGCGAGCGCCGCACCGGCGTCCCCGGCTGGATCTACTAAAAAAGCTCGGCCGCCCCGTGAGGAGCGGCCGAGAACCCGATCCGGCGCATGAATGGCTTAAGCGGCTTTCTCTTCCGCGCGCTTGCGCATGGAGCCGTTGAGGACCTTCTTGCGCAGGCGGATGCTCTGAGGCGTGACCTCGAGGAGCTCGTCGTCGTCGATGAACTCGAGCGACTGCTCGAGGCTTAGGATTTTGGGCGGCTCCAACTGGACGGCGTCATCGGTGGCCTTCGACCGCATGTTCGACATCGCCTTGGCCTTGGTCGGGTTGACCATCATGTCGGAGGCGCGCGAGTTCGTGCCGACGATCATGCCCTCGTACACCTCGACGCCGGGTCCCAGGAAGAAGTCCGAGCGTTCCTGGAGGCCGGAGAGCGCGTAGCCGGTCGTGGTGCCCTGCGCCATCGAGATCAGCACGCCGTTGACGCGGGGAGGCGGCTCGTTGCCCTTCTTGCCGTAGCCGTTGAAGCTGTGGTGCATCATGCCCGTGCCCTTGGTCATGGCCATCAGCTCCGTCTTGAAGCCCATGAGGCCGCGCGAGCTGATCGCGTACTCGAGGCGCGTGCGGTTGGCGCCTTCCGGCGCCATGTTCTGGAGCTGTCCCAGGCGGCGGCCGAGGGACTCGATGATCGCGCCCTGGTACTGGGACGGCGCGTCGATGACGAGGTTTTCCATCGGCTCGCTCATCACACCCTTGATCTCGCGGAAGATCACCTGCGGGCGCGACACGGCGAGCTCGAAGCCCTCGCGCCGCATCGTTTCGATCAAGATGGACAAATGGAGCTCGCCGCGGCCGGACACCTGGAAGTGACCTTCGCCGGGAAGCTGCTCGATCTTGAGCCCGACGTTGATCTGCTGCTCCTTGAGGAGGCGTTCTCGGAGGTGACGGGACGTCACCAGCTTGCCTTCACGGCCGGAGAACGGGCTGTTGTTGACCATGAACTCCATGGACAGCGTCGGCTCGTCGATTTCCAGAGGAGGAAGCGCGATGGGGTTGGCCACGTCGGAGACGGTGTCGCCGACGTTGATCGTCTCCAGCCCCGCGATGGCGACGATATCGCCGGCCTGGGCGTTGTCGACGTCCCGGCGCTTGAGGCCCTGGTACATCTGCAGCATCGTGACCTTGCCGGGGATGACCTTGCCGTCCTCGCCCTTGATGAGGACGACGTTCTCGTTCTTGGCGATCTTGCCGTTCTGCATGCGGCCGATGCCGATCTTGCCGAGGTAGGCGCTGTAGTCGAGCATGGTCACGAGCATCTGCAGGGGCTTGCTCGGGTCCACCTGCGGGCCGGGCACCGATTTGACGATGGTGTCGAGCAGGGGCTTCATGTCGGTGCCGGGCGTGGTCACGTCGTGGCTGGACCAGCCTTCCTTCCCGGCGGCGTAGACGACCGCGAAGTCCATCTGCGGATCCGTCGCGCCGAGATCGATGAACAGGTCGAACACCTTGTTGAGCGCTTCCTGGGGCCGGATGTGGGGACGATCCATCTTATTGATGACGACGATCGGGTGCAGGCCCAGGGCCAGCGCCTTGCGCAGCACGAAGCGGGTCTGGGGCATGGGGCCCTCGACCGCGTCGACGATCAGCAGCGCGCCGTCGACCATCTTGAGGATGCGCTCCACCTCCGAGCCGAAGTCGGCGTGGCCGGGGGTATCGACGATGTTGATCGTCTTGTCCCCGTACTGGATCGAGGTGTTCTTGGCCAGAATGGTGATGCCGCGCTCGCGCTCGAGGTCGTTGCTGTCGAGGACCTGCTCCTGGGCGGCGTCGGCCTTCACGTTGAATTCACCGGACGCTTTGAGGAGGGCGTCGACGAGGGTGGTCTTGCCATGGTCGACGTGGGCGATGATGGCGATGTTGCGGACGTCTTCTCTGCGGGGTGAGGTCATGATGCTCCTAGTTTACTATTTCCGGCGCTGGCCGTACTCTCGCGGGGTGGCGATCGCGGAGTCCTTGACCACGGAATGGGGGATGAGCATGAAGCTGTCTGCGTCGAGCTTCAGCACGACGTACTTGAGGTTGATGTCGACGACCGTGCCTTCATGCTCGCCGATCTTGACGAGGTCGCCGACCTTGAAGGGCTTTAGGGCCAGGACCAAAGACCCCTGGAACACGGAGCTGACGTAGTCGTTGACCGCGATGCTGACGAGCACCGTCGAGAGCGAGAGCGTGCCGGCGACCCAGGTCCAGGAGACGCCCGCCGCGTTGAGCAGGAAGGAGCCGCCGATGATCCAGGCCAGCAGGCCGGCTCCGAGCTTGATGACCGTCGCCACGGGGCGGGGCCAGCCGTAGCGAGACGCCAAGCGCTCGAGCGCGTTCTTGATCGAGCGGGACACCGACGCCGTCAGGAAGGCGACGACGCCCGCCTTGACGTAGGGCAGGACGGCGGCGAGCCAGGAGGCCGAGGTGCCCTTGAGCACGACGGGAAGCAGCGGGAAGAAGGATAGGGCGGCTATCGCGAGAACGGAGAACAAGATGGGCTTCCACAGCGTGGGCGAGGCCGCGTCGCGCAGGGCGCGCAGGAGCCCCTGCGGCAAAGCGGGCTTGCGTAGCTTGAGGCGGATCTCCTTCGTCTGGTACTCGCCGTACAGCGTCACGGCGGCGGAGGATATCTTGTTGTAGGTGAAGAGGATGAAGCCTTCGTTGTCGTCGCGCAGGACGAGGTAGCGCAAGGTCAGGTCGTGGACGACCCCGGTGGTCTTGCCGATGGTGACCTTGTCGCCGATCGTGAACGGCCGGGAGAGCAGGAAGTGGACGCCGTGGAACAGGTTGCCGGCCACGTCGCGGACGGCGAGGGTGACGGCGAGGGCCATCGCGGTGCCGCCGGCGCCGAAGGTGGCGAGCAGCGCCGTGCCGGAGACGCCGAGCACGGAAAGGCCGACGCCGACGCCGGAGGTCCAGACCACGACGCTCGAGATGAAGCGGGCGAGGACGACGGTATTGGGCTCCCAGCCGAAGCGGGAGGCGAGCTTGTTGATGACGAAGCGGGAGAAGCGGGTCAGGCCGTAGGCGACGCCGAGGACGGCGGCGCCCTCGACGTAAGGAACGGCGGCGGAGGCCCAGGCGGGGAGAGAGGGGAGGGCGGCGACCGACGCGGGCGCCAAGGCGGCGGCGCCGCGGGCGAGGGTGGAAGGGGTTTTCGCGGCGGGGACGACGACCGGAACGGAATCGTCGAGCGACTCTTTGGACGCGGCGCCGGACCAGAACGACTCGCTTTGAGAACGGATCTCAACGGCGGAAACGGAAGGTGACTCGTTCCTGGGCTGCGCTAAGGGCTTCATGCCGTTGAGCGCGAGCGGCGCAACGGCTTTGGGGACGACCGTGTTCGCGGCGGCCGCGGGAACGAGCGGCTGGATCGCCGCCGCGGAGAGGGCGGGGATGGGGGCTGCAACGGCGTCTAACGACGGAGCGGGAGCGGCGGAGAGAGAAAGGGAGGGAGAAAGAAACACAGCGCCATTGAGCGAAGGTGTCACCGGCGAGGACATGCCGCCGAGCGAAGGCACCATGGAGATTCCGACGGGACCGCGAGAGATCCCCGCCGAAACGCGGACCTGAGCCGCGCTCGGAGAGACCAAAGCGGCGCAAAGAATCAACGATAAAATCGGCTGGATTTTCATGAATTTGATTATATCAACGTGGCGAAAACAGCGCTTAAGGCTTAGGTCCCAGGGAAGCGCCGCCATTGGTCCTACTCCTAAAATCAGCGGGGCGCGCGCCTCGCGGCGCGCGCCCCGATGAAAGCCGCCCGAGTTGCCGTACAAGGGTGAGGGGTGGCGGCTTTCGCGGCTATATTAGCATATAATCTCGTCATGAACCATTATCGCGCGCTGCGCCGCCGCCTCGCCCGTCGTCTGTCGGGCCAGGGCCTCATCCATCTCCAGGGCGGCAAGCCCGTGCCCCGCAATTTCGACGTCGAGTACGCCTTCCGCCAGAATTCGGACTTCCTTTATGTCACCGGGGTCGAGGAGCCCGGCTGCCACCTCGTGCTCGACGGCGCGCGCGAGACCTTGCTCGTGCCGCGCGTCGACGCCCACCACCGCGTGTGGGAAGGGCACGTGCCGGGTCCGGCCGAGGCGAAGAAGCTGTTCGGCGTCGACCGCGTCATGTACGCCGACGAGCTCAAGAAGGTGCTCAAGGGCCGCCGCCCCGTGGCGCCGGCCAAGCTGCGCGACGCGCTCGACGAGTTGCGGGCTGTCAAGACGCAGGGCGAACTTGCCCTGATGCGCCGCGCCAACGAGGTCAGCGGCAACGCTCACCTCGCCGTGATGAAGGCGGCCAAGCCCGGCCTGCGCGAGTACGAGCTGCAGGCGGTCTTCGACGCGGCCTGCGTGAAGGCCGGACTCAAGCACCTCGCCTATCCCTCGATCGTCGCCGCCGGCGTCAACAGCGCGGTGCTGCACTACCGCAAGAACAACGCCCCGCTCAAGTCCGGCGACCTGCTGCTCATCGACGCCGGCGCCGAGCTGGGCGGCTACGCGGCGGACATCACCCGCACCTACCCCATCAACGGGAAGTTCACCCGCCGCCAGCGCGACGTCTACTCCGTCGTGCTCGAGGCGCAGAAGGCATGCATCGCGAAGGCCCGGCCGGGCATCAACTCGGCCGACCTTCATGTGTACTCGATGCGCGTGATCGCCGAAGGGCTCAAGTCGCTCGGGCTGCTCAAGGGGTCCACGGACTCCCTCGTCGACGGCGGCGCGGTGCGCCTGTTCTACCCGCACGGCCTGACCCACATGCTCGGCCTCGACGTGCACGACGTCACCGGCGGCAAGAAGCGCGTCCTGCCCAACCCGACCAAGGTCCCGGTGCGCTTCGTGGCCAAGCTCGAGCCCGGCTTCGTCGTCACGATGGAGCCCGGCGTCTACTTCATCGAGGCCCTGCTCAAGGACCCGGTCCTGAGGGCCAAGCACAAGCAGTCGGTCGACTTCGCGAAGGCCGACTCGTTCCTCGATTTCGGCGGCATCCGCATCGAGGACGACATCGTCATCCGCGAGGGCGGCGTCGAGAACCTGACCCGCGTGCCCAAGGAGCTCGACGCGGTCGAGGCGGCCTGTGCGGGCTGAGCTCCTCCTGGCGCTGCTGCTCGCGGCGCCGGCGCTGCGGGCGGGAGACCTCGGCGACGAGGTCACCTTCGGCGCGCGCCGCGTGATCCGGTTCCAGGTGAACGCGTCCTCCGGCCTGCGCACCGTCTTCGACAGCGGACCGAGCGACGCCCCGGCGGGGCGCTGGGACACTTTGCTGATCCAGGGCGAGATGCCCGATCCGGGCCTGCGCTTTTCCGCCTCCCGCGCGAGCGGCCCGGCGGGCTGGATCGAGCTCGCGGTCAAGAGATTCCCCGACGGGCGCTTCTGGGCCAGGGGGCGCTTCCCGAAGGGGGCCGGAGCCCTGCGCCTGCGCGCGCTGGCCGACGGGGTGAGCGCCGATCACGAGGTGATCGTCTACTCCGCCGAGGTGTTCGAGGAGGGGGCCGGTGCCGGCGCGGCCGCGCCGCCGCCCGCGCGCGGCCCGATGGATCCCGAGGCGCAGGCCCCGTCGTTTCACGCCCGCGCCGCATGGCGGGCCCTGCCGCCGAGGCAGCCTTTCACGCCCGACCCCCTGCCCTGGCGCGTGACCTTGCATCATACCGACGGCCGCTACACCCAGAGCCTCGCGCAAAGCCTCGACGAGACCCGCTTCATCCAGGATTTCCATCAGAACGGCCGGAGGTGGACCGACATCGCCTATCACTTCGTCGTGGACCCTCTCGGGAACATCATCGAGGCGCGTCCCCTGGAAACCCTCGGCGCGCACACTCTCAACAACAACGAGGGCAACGTCGGCGTCGTTCTTCTCGGGAAATACCACTCGCCCCGCAGCGACATGCCCACCGCCCCCCAGCTCGCCTCGGTCATAGCGCTCGGCCGCTACCTCGTCAAGCGCTTCGGCATCGAGCCCGCCTCGCTCAAGGGCCATCGGGACTACAAGTCGACGGATTGCCCCGGCGACATGGCGTACCCGCGCCTGCCCGAGCTGCGGCGCGAGTTCGACCCGGCGCCGCCGCCCGCGCTCTCGTCCGCGTTCGACTGGGACGCTCAGCGCGCCAGGAAAAGCGCGGCCAGCCCCAACGCCACCCGGTAGATCACGTAGGGCTTGAAGCCGGACTTCGGCAGGAAGCGGATGAACGCTCCGACGGCCGCGAAGCCGGTCGCCGCCGACGCCGCGATGCCCGCGAGGAGGACGCCGTCCACGTCGGCCGGCGCCAGATGCCGAAGCTTGAGGAGGGCCGCGCCCGCGACGATGGGCGTGGCCATCAGGAAGGACAGCTCCGCGGCCTGCGGCGACTTGAGGCCGAGCAGAAGGGCGGCGCTGATGGTGGCGCCCGAGCGGGAGACGCCGGGCATGATGGCCAGGGCCTGGGCCGCGCCGACGAGCATCAGGACGCGCGCCCCCGCGTCGCGCCAGTCCGCGACCTGACGCGCGCTCCGCTCGGCCCAATACATGACGCCGCTGAACGCGATCAGGCAGACGCCGATGCGGCGGGGATCGCGGAAAGCCTCTTCGGCGGACTTCTCGAATAGGAGGCCGGCGACGACCGCGGGAAGCGTCGCGAGGACGAGCAGCCCCAGGCTGCGGCCCTCCGCGCCGCGCGGATCGCGCGCCGCGCCGAGCAGCATCTTAGTCCAGATGCTCCGGTAGTACAGCAGGACGGCGAGCAAGGTCCCGAGGTGCAGGCCCACATCGAAGGTCAAACCCGGATCCGGGAAGGAGAAGAAGCGGGGCGCGAGCGCTAGGTGCGCGGAGCTCGAGACCGGCAGGAATTCCGTTAGCCCTTGGAGCGCGCCCAATAGCGCGGACTGCGGGTAGGTCACCCCGGAGCTCATTCGGCGGCGGCGTTGGGCACCAGAGCCATGTCGCGGCGCACCGGGGAACCCGCGACGCCGATCCACGGCAGGCTGCGCGCGCCGGCCTGCATCAGGAACTTGCGTTGTTCGAGGTCGGCCTTGCGCACCGAGCTCGTCGAATCGAGCTCGTCGATGTGCTTGCCGGAGTAGTCGTCGTGTACGATGCGCAGAGCGTAGCCGCCGGCGGGGCCGGCCTTCATCGACGCCCGGTAGCGCCCGTCTTCGGCCGTCTCCACGGAAGCGACCTCGTTGTCGTCGGCATCGATGAAGACGAGGCGCACGCCGTAGGCACCGCGGGTCGTGAGCAGATCATAGACCGTGCCCTCGAACACCCACTGCGGCCCCGGGGCGCTCTTCGGGGCGGCGGTCTTGGGCTTGGGAGCAGCGGCCGGCGGCGCGACGGGCGCGGGGCGGTGAATTTTTGGAAACGTCGCCGTGGCGCGAGCCGGATTCACGGGAGCCGCGACGACGGCGGGAGCGGGGGTGGGGGCCGGGGCGGGCGAGGGGGCCGGAGGAGGCGGCGCGACCGCCGCTTTCGGCGCGTCCACCGGAGCGGCCTCGGAGCGACCCGGGCTCGGCGGCTCGATGGGACGGCGGCGCGGGGGGGCGGGCACGCTCAGCGGGGACGGAGCGTCGCTCACGGCGACCGGCGGAGGCGATGGAGGCAGGGCGGGAGCTTCGGCCGCCATCGAGGCCGGCTCGCCGTCGTCGAGGACCGGAGTCATCGTGGAGTCGCCGGCGGCCCGTTTGCCGAAGGGAGAGGTTCGCGTCGCAGGCGCGGCGACCGTGGGCTCGGAGCGTAGCATCATGTAGATCGCGCCGACGCTGAACAGCCCCAGCGCCGCGCCGGCGAGCGCGGCGAGATAGACGGCCGCCGGACGTCCGGCGCTGGATTTTGGGACGCCATCGGCGGCCGTCGCGGGCGCCGTCGCCGCGGGCGCGGCCTTCTCCAGCGCGGCGGCCTCCGCTTTGGCGCGCTTCGCGGAAGGCTCGACGATGATCTCCTTCGTCGAGCTGGGGAGGAACAGCGCCGCGGCGGAGTCGTCCTCGGCGGGTTCCTCGACGGGCTTCTCGGCGGGTTCCTCGGCGGGTTCCTCGACATCTTTCTCGACGGGCGCCTCCGCCGGCTCGGGCGACTTCTTCGGGGTCTCGGATGGGCGGGGAGGCCGCTGCGGCGGGGGCTCGCTTGCGGCCTCCGGCTCAGGCTCGGGGGCGGGCTTCGGCTTGGCCTCAGGGAGCTTCGCCTCCGGAGGAACGGGGGGCGGGGCGAAAAGGCTTTCCCCCGGACGCGGCCCCAAGTTCCGCGCGACGGGCAACGCGAAAGGATTTTCGTCGGCGGCGCCGGGTGCGGCCGCGGCGCCGGGCGCCGGCTCGGCGCCGCCGCGGGCCGCGGGCAGAGAGAAGCCCGCGGCGGGAGGAACGGCGGGCTTGGGAGGCGCCTTCGCAGGCGGCGCCGCGGGAGCCGCGGGCTTCTTGTCTCCCATTTTATTGGCGACGAAATCCCAGCCGCAGCCTCGGCATTGCCGGGCTTCGTCGGGAGCGGGAGTACCGCAGCTCGGACAGCGAGAGATCATCGTGGACCGCCGTTCGTCCGGCGGAGGAGAGATTCTACCTTTTTACGCGCCGTACGTCCCGTCGCGGCGGCGGCGGGTGAGGCCTACGAGGTAAGGCAGATCCGAATGATAGATGAGGTAGGCCACGGCCAGCGCTGCCGCGCCGCGCAGCGCGAGCGCGAGAAGCCGCTGCCAGTCCTTTTCCTCCGCCGGACGATCCGTCGGAAGCTCGTATTTGTGACGCGCGGGAGGCATGTAGGTGTAGCTGAAATCCTCCTCTTCGGGCTGGACGCCGGGCGCGGACCCGGCCGGCAGCGGGGCGGCGCCGCCGCCGGCGGTC
>JAUYSH010000022.1 GCA_030696455.1 Elusimicrobiota bacterium | reverse complement strand
GGACCTGCAGACCGAGCACGAGCGCTACCTGACCGAGGAGTACGCGAAGCGCCCCCTCTTCGTCATCAACTATCCGCGCAGCTTCAAGCCGTTCTACATGTACTGCAACGACGATCAGAAGACCGTCGCCTGCATGGACCTGCTCGTGCCGCGCGTGGGAGAGCTCATCGGCGGCTCGCAGCGCGAGCACCGCCTGGACATGCTCCTGACGCGCATGAAGGAGACGGGAGTCTCCCATGAAACGTACTCGTGGTACGCGGACCTGCGGCGCTTCGGCACGGTGCCGCACGCGGGCTTCGGCCTGGGCTTCGAGCGCCTGCTGATGTACGTCACGGGCATGGATAACATCCGCGACGTCCAGCTCTGCCCCCGCGTCCCCGGCAACGCCAAGTTCTAGGCGCTGGAAAACGGTGTCTGGAAAACGGTGTCAGGCATGTCGTTCTTTGCATAACTTTCGTGACTTGTGCAAAGAACGACATGCCTGACACCATTTAGGGGACCAGCTTGATGTGCAGCTCCTGGAGCTGCTTGTCCTTGACGGGCCCCGGAGCCTCGGACAAAGGATCGGTCCCCATTTGCGTCTTGGGGAAGGCGATCCCGTCGCGGATCGAGTCCTCGCCGCACAGGAGCGCGGTCAGGCGGTCGAGGCCCATGCCGAAGCCGCCGTGCGGCGGGGCGCCGAAGTCGAGGGCGGACAGGAGCAGGCCGAACTGGCGCTGCTGCTCGGCCTCGTCGAAGCCCATCAGGCCGAGGATCTTGCGCTGCATGGCGCCGCTGTGGTTGCGGATCGAGCCGCTTGCGAGCTCGACCCCGTTGAGGACGAGGTCGTACTGGTGGCTGCGCACCGCGCCGGGGTCCGTGTCGAGCTTGGGCACGTCGGCGTCGAGCGGGCGCGTGAAGGGGTTGTGCGCGAAGGTCCAGCGCTTGTCCTCGGCCTCCCACTCGAGCAGCGGGAAGTGCGTGATCCAGGAGAAATGCCACGGCGTCGAGGGCTCGGGCTTCAGCCGCGCGATGATCTCTTTTCTGATGGCGCCGAGAACGATGGAGGCCGGGATCTCTTTATCGGCGGCGAAGAACGTCGTGTCGCCGGGCTTCGCGCCCGTCTTCGCCTTGATCGCCTCGAGGTTCTCCGGCGTCAGGAACTTGGCGATGGGAGTCTCCGGCCCCGCCGCGCCCCACTTGATCCAGGCGAGGCCCTTGGCGCCGTACACCTTGGCGAGGTCGGTGAGCTTGTCGATCTCGGCGCGGGAGTAGACGCTCGAGCACGTGATCGCGCGCACCACGCCTCCCTCGGCGATCGGGCCCGCGAACACCTTGAAGCCGCAGCCCTTGAGCTCGGCGGAGAGGTCCACGATTTCGAAAGCATAACGCTGATCCGGCTTATCGGAGCCGAAGCGGCGCATCGCCTCGAAGTAGTCGAGACGAGGGAAAGGGGTCTTCAGGTCGAAGCCGATGGCGGCCTTGAAGATCGCCTTCATCATCCGCTCGCAGGCGGCGTGCACGTCCCCCTCTTCGACGAAGGACATCTCGACGTCGATCTGGGTGTGCTCCGGCTGCCGGTCGGCGCGCAGGTCCTCGTCGCGGAAGGCGCGGGCGAGCTGCATGTACTTCTCGACGCCGGAGACCATGAGGATCTGCTTGAAGATCTGGGGCGACTGGGGCAGGGCGTAGAAGGTGCCCGGGGTCATGCGCGAGGGCACGAGGAAGTCGCGCGCCCCCTCCGGCGTGGCCTTGGTCAGGCAGGGCGTCTCGATCTCGAGGAACCCCTCGGAGGCCAGCGCGTTGCGGGCGGCCATCGCGATGGTGTGGCGGACGGTCAGGTTGCGCAGCATGCGGGCGCGGCGCAGGTCGAGAAAGCGGTACTTGAGGCGGGACTCCTCGTTGACGGTGATATGCTCGTCGATCTCGAAGGGCAGGACCTTGCTCGTGTTGAGGACCGTGACGGTGTCGGCGTTCAGCTCGACCTCTCCCGTCGGGAGCTTGGGGTTCTCGGCCCCTTTGGGGCGTCGTTGGATCGTTCCCGAGATGCTGACGACGAACTCGGCGCCGAGCTTGGCGGCCGCCAGGAAGGCCTCGGCCTTCTCGGGGTGGACGACGACCTGGAGCAGGCCGGAGCGGTCGCGCACGTTGAAGAAGTAGACGCCGCCGTGGTCGCGGCGGGAGTGGACCCAGCCGGCGACGCGGACGGTCTGGCCCTCGAAAGAGCCGTTCAGCATTCCGGCGTCGTGGGTGCGCATGGAGTTGGACATCTGTAACCTCGGAGGGGTCAGGCTTCGATGCAGAGGCCCGCGAGCCGGTCGGGCGCGGGGATGGAGTAGCGGCCGTCGGCCTGCTCGACGAGCCCCGCGCGGCGCAGGGACGAGAGCGCGCGCGTCAGCGGCTCGCGAGTGGTGCCGACGACATCGGCGAGCTCCTGCTGGGTGTAGCGTTCCGTGAGCACCAGGCCGCCGGTGCGCGTCGTCTCCCCGGAGCGCCGGCCGAGGTCGAGCATGGCCTTGGCGACGCGGCCGAGGATGTTCCGGAAGAGCAGGCCTTCGATCTCCTCGTTGGCCCGTCGCAGGCGCTCGCAGACGGTCTTCAGCAGGTACAGCGCGAGCTTAGGGTCACTGGCCAGGAGGCGCTGGAAGTCCTTCTTGCGGATGACGAGCAGGCGGGAAGGCTCGACGGCCTGGGCCGCCGCGGTGCGGGTCGTGCCCTCCAGCAGGGACATCTCGCCGAAGAAATCCCCCTCTTTCAGGTAGGCGAACGTCTTGCGCTTCTTGGAGGCCGAGTTCGTGAAGATCTTGATGCGGCCGGACAGGACGATGTACATCGCGTCGGAATCCTGGCGCTTGGCGAAGACGGATTGCCGTGAGCCCAGATTGAGCTCCCCGGCCAGGCGGTAGACCTCGTTGAGGTGCTTGGCGCTCAGCGCCGAAAGGAAGGGGATCTTCTTGAGGAGGCGGACGGCGTTCATGGGCTCGATATTAGCTTTCTTGCCTAGGGGGGTTCAACTCAGAGCCGCCAGGCGGACAGCGCCTGGAGCATGGCCGCGTCCGTGCTGTCGATCTTGAGCGGCGTCACCGAGACGAGCCCCTTCGAGACCACTCCGACGTCGGTCCCGGGCTCGTCGACGCCGCTGACCTGCCGTCCCGCCAGCCAGTAGTACTCGAGGCCCCGGGGGTCCGCGCGGCGGGTGACGTCGGTGCCGTAGATGCGGCGGCCGAGCTTGGCCGGCACGCCGGACTTATAGGTCTTGCCGGCCCTGGCGGGAAAGTTGACGTTGAGGCAGACGCCCTTGGGCAGGCCCTTCGCGAGCACCTGACGGGCCAGCCGCTGGGCGAAGGCCGCGGCGGGGCGGTAGTCCTTCCCGTCGGGATCCATGGAGAACGCGATCGCGTCCACCTTGAGCAAGGTCGCCTCCATCGCGGCCGCGACCGTGCCGGAGTAGATGACGTCCTCGCCCAGGTTATAGCCGCGATTGATGCCGCTGACGACCAAGTCGACTTTGTTTTTCAAGATCTCGAGGATACCGAAACGCGCGCAGTCGGCGGGGCTCCCGTTCAGGGCATACACGCCCTCGGATTGTTTGCGGATCCGTATGGGCTTATGGAGCGTCAAGCTATGGCTGTCGGCGGAGCGTTCATGATCGGGCACCGACACCGTCACGGTGCCGATGCGCCGCATGGCGGCGATCAAGGCCGGCAATCCGGGGCCGTGGATCCCGTCGTCGTTACATACGAGAATTCTAGGTCGTTTTTTCATTTAACCAGCTTTTCGAGCTCGTCCACAAACAACGATGTCGTCATTGCCGCCGGAGGCAATTTGAGGTCGTCAAACCCCGTTGGCGTCGTTGATGCTAACATTTTGGCCAGCGAAGGTCCGAGGTCGTCATAAAGGCCCGTCTCAGTTATCCTCAACGCCGTGCCGTTTCTTTCAAACACGCGGGCATTAGCGTCCTGATGATCCGCCGCCGCGTGAGGGTACGGCACAAGTATCGCCGTTTTCCGTTGCGCCGCCAGTTCCGCGAGCGTGCTCGCTCCAGACCTGCAGACGACGATATCTGCGGCGGCGTAAGCCGCCGCCATGTCTTCGAGGTAATCAAGCACCGTTGCCGTTATCCCGGCCGCTTGATAAGCCGCGAGCGTCTCTTCGGACTTGCCCTTGCCCGCAAGGTGGAGCACCTGCGCGTCGATCTTGGAGTCGCGCATGGCCTTCGGCACGGCACGATTGATCGCCTGCGCGCCCTGCGACCCCCCGAATACAAGGATCGTCTTCCTCCCCGGGTCCAGCCCCAAAGCCCGTCGCGCGTCCCCCCTCTCCATTAGCCCATAAAGCGCGGGTCTGACGGGAGTCCCCACCACCTTGCCGTTCCCCTCCGCCGGCGGCAGACCCCAGAACACGGTCCCCCCCAGCATCGCCGCCGCCTTGTTCGCCAGCCCCAGCAACGCGTTCGATTCATGCAGCGCGACCGGGACATTCCTGCGCCAGGCCGCGTAAGCCACCGGGAAGGTCAGATACCCTCCCATCCCCAGCACGAGGTCCGGCTTGAAATCCTTCGCCACGCGCGACATCAGCCTCATGCTCGCGATCAGCTTCACCGTGAAGGTCACCAATCCGAGTCCTATGCTTCGCGGCATCCCCCCCAGATCGACCTCGAGGCACGCCAGCCCCGCTTTCTCGAGACGCTCCTTCGCGGGGTCGTCCTTCTTCACGATGAGCAGCGGCTCCCAGCCCCGGGCCTTGAGCTCTTGAGCGGCGACGAGGCCAGGATAAAAATGCCCCCCCGTGCCTCCCGCCGCGATCAGCGCCCGCTTCATTTGAGCGCCTCCGAGCGCGTCTGGCGCGAGATGTTGAGCAGGATGCCCGCGCCGATCATCGTGGTGAGCAGCGACGAGCCGCCATAGGAGATGAACGGCAGGGGGATGCCCTTCGTGGGCAGGAGGCCGATCGACATCGCGATGTTGAAGAACGCCTGGATGACGATGGAGAAGGAGATGCCCGCGGCGAGCAAGGTCCCGAACAGGTTGGGAGCGGCGCGCGCGATCCGCACCCCCCGGATCAGGATCGTCGCGAACAGACCCAGGACGACGGCGGCGCCGATGAGCCCGAGCTCCTCGCAGATGACCGGAAAGATGAAGTCGGTGTGCGGCTTGGGAAGGTACATGAGCTTGAGTTTGGAGGCGCCCACGCCCTTGCCGGTCCAACCTCCCGAGCCGACGGCAAGGATGGACTGGGAGAGCTGGTAGCCGGCGCCCTTGATGTTCTCGAACGGGGTCAAAAACGAGAGCAGCCTTGCCCGCCGGTAGGGCTTGCGCCACAACTCGAAGGCGACCACGGGGGCGGCCAGGGCCAGCGCGCCGGCGATCGCCTGCCACCGCGCCCCGGCGACGAACAAGGTCAGGATCGTGACGCAGAAGATCAGGAAGGGGGTGCCGAGGTCGGGCGCCGAGCCGATGAGCACGAGGAGCACGCCCACGACGGCGATCGGCACCGCGATGCCCTGGACGAAGTTCCCGAGCTTGCTGTGCTTCTTGTCGAGGTACGCGGCCAGGAAGAGGACCGCGGTGAGCTTGGCGAACTCGGCGGGCTGAAGCCCGACGGGGCCGAGGCGGATCCAGCGCTTGGCGCCGGCCACCGCCGGAAAGAACAGCGCCGCGACCAAGGTGGCGCAGGTGATCGCGAACACCGGCAGGACGAACTCCCGCAGGCGGTTGTAGTCGTAGCGGCTCATCGCCCCCAGCGCGAACAAAGAGATGACGGCCCAGACGAGCTGGCGCTGGAAGAAGTAGAACGGGCTGCCGAGGTTCTTCTCGGCGTAGATCGCGCTCGCGGAGTAGACCATGACCAGGCCGATGAAAAGCAGCGCCATGACCGAGCCGAACAGCGCGTAGTCGATCGGCGCGCCGCGCCGCGAGGCGGAGCGGGGCCTCACCGCGCCTTCGCCGCGGCGCCGACGAGGTCCTTGAAGCGGCGCCCGCGCTCCTCGAAGTCCTTGAACTGGTCGAAGGACGCGCAGGCCGGGGAAAGCAGGAGAGTGTCCCCCTTTTCGCCGATCTTGAGGCCGGTTTCGACGGCGGTCTCGAGGGTCCCGCAAGGGAAGATGGGGACCAAGCCGGAAAGGTCCTCCTCGATGCGCCGCGAAGCCGACCCGATGGTCAGGATGCCCTTGACCGTCCTCTCGATCCAGGGCTTGAGCGGCGCGTACGGGAAGCCCTTGTGCAGGCCGCCGAGTATGAGCAGGAGGCGCTTGCCTCCGGGCGCGTGCGCCTTGAGGGCCACGACGGCGGAATCCACGTTCGTGGCCTTGGAGTCGTTGACGCAATTGATGCCGCGCACGGCGCCGCACGGCTCGAGGCGGTGCTCCACGCCCTTGAAGGCCCGGAAGGCTTTCTGGATCGCGGAGGGCTTGAGGCCGCGCGCCAGGCCCAGCAGGCCCGCGGCCAGCGCGTTCTCGAGGTTATGGCGCCCGGGGAGCTTGGGCGGAGCGAGCGCTATCTCCTTCTTCGAGCGCGGGAGGCGGAAGCGCAGCTTGCCCCCCTCCTCCCAGGCGTGGACGTTGATTCCCTTCGTGCCGAAGTAGAGGCGATCTGAAGGGCACTCGCGTGAGAGTTTATAGACGATGGGGTCGTCGGCGTTGAACACGCAGGCGTCGCCGGGGCCCTGTTCGCGGAACACCTTGGCCTTGGCCGCCAGGTACGCGGCCATGGTGCCATGGTGGTCGAGGTGGTCGGCGGTGATGTTGAGGAGCGCGGAGGCCCGGGGCTCGAAATGGACGGAGTCCTCGAGCTGATAGCTCGAGCATTCGAGCACGATGACGTCGGTGGGCTTGGACGCCGGGGCGACGGCCGAAACGGGGATGCCGATGTTGCCGGCGAGCAGGGCCTTGCGGCCGCGCGGGAGGCCGGCTTTGAAGACCTCCCAGGTCAGCTGGGTGGTCGTGGATTTGCCGTTGGTTCCCGTGATAGCGACCACGGCCTTGGCTTTGGAGAACGCCAAGGCGATCTCGAGCTCGCTATAGACCGGAATTCCCTTGTGAGCGAGGGTTTTGAAAACAGGGAGGTTGGGTTTTAAGCCGGGGCTTTTAACGACAAAAGCGCATTTCAGCAAACGATCGGAGTGACCGTTCCACTCCCATTTCGCTGCCTTCGGCAGCGTTTTCAACATCGGCGTCAATTCGGCCTTCGGCCGGGAATCGGAGCCGAGGACTTTATATCCCTTTTTTACCAACAGGCGCGCCACCGACTGGCCTGAACGGCCTAAACCCAGGACGCCGGCCAACTTCCCTTTTTTAAAGCTCTTGACGTCGAACGGTTTCATCGAAGTTTAAGCGACGCCAACGCCGCCAACATCAGCACGATGCTGACGATCCAGAAGCGTACCGTCACCTTCGGCTCCGCCAAGCCCCCGAGCTCGAAGTGGTGATGAATCGGCGCCATGCGGAAAATTCTTTTCCCCCCGCGCAGCTTGAACGAAGCCATCTGCAGGATCACCGACAGGGTCTCCAGGACGAAGACTCCCCCGATGATCGGCAAGAGCAATTCCTGCTTGACGCACATCGCCACGACGGCGATGACGCCGCCGAGGAACAAGGAGCCGGTGTCGCCCATGAAGATCTGAGCGGGGTAGGCGTTGAACCAAAGGAAGCCCAGGCAGGCGCCGATGAGGGCGGCGAGGTAGACGGCGATCTCGCCGGCGCCTTCGACGTGGACGATGCGCAGATAGTAGGCGATCTTCACGTTGCCGGCGGTGTAGGCGAGGATGGCGAAGGCCAGGGCGCAGAAGATGACCGTGCCCGCGGCGAGGCCGTCGAGGCCGTCCGTGAGGTTGACCGCGTTGGAGGAGCCGACGATCATCAGCACGGCGAACGCGAAGTACAGCACGCCCATGTCGATGAACAGCTCCTTGCCGTAGGGGATGTTCATCATCGTGGCGAACGCGGCGTTCGGCGGGCTCACGGCGAGATAGGCGGTCACGCCGAGGCCGACGAGGACCTGGATCAGGAACTTCGCCTTCGAGGGCGCCCCTTTCGCGTCCTTCTTGATGAGCTTGAGATAATCGTCCCAGAAGCCGATGGCCGTCAGGCAGATGGTCACGGACAGGAGAAGCCAGGTGAAGCGATTGTCGGGCCGCATCCACAGCAAGGTCGACAGGACCATCGCGAGGAAGATGAGGGCCCCGCCCATCGTGGGGGTGCCGTGCTTGGAGAGGTGCGACTGGGGGCCGTCGGCGCGCTGCATCTGGCCGACCTTGCGCGCGCGCAGGGCGTTGATCAGCGGCGGGCCGAACAGGAGGCTGAGGCCGAGGGCCGTCACCGCCGCGCCGCCGGCGCGGAAGGTGATGTACTGGAAGACGTTGAGCGGGCTGAAGATGTCGCGGTACTGGTGGAGGTAATAGAGCATGTTAAAGCGCCTTGGCGAGCTCCTCGAGCCGCATCGCGCGGGAGGCCTTGAACAGCACCGCGTCCCGCGCGCTCAGCTTCGATCTGATGTTCTGGGTCCACGACTTCGCGTCGAGCGACTTCTCGACGGGAAACCGCGGCTTGGCGGCGGTCAGCGCGTCGGCCGCCGCCTTCATTTCCGGCCCGGCCAGATAGACGGCCTTCAGCTCGAGCGTCGCCAGCCACTCGCCGAGCTCGCGGTGGAACCGGGGCGAATCGGGCCCGAGCTCCTTCATATCGCCGAGCACGAGCGTCTTCGCCCGGCCCGGGAACTCCTCGCAGAAGGCCTCGATCGAGGCGCGCATCGACGCGGGGTTGGCGTTGTAGGCGTCGAGGACGAGCGAGGCCCCGCTGGGGTGCGCCAGGGGCTCCTGGCGCAGCATGCCGGGCGCGTGCGCCTCGAGCCCGGCGCGGATCGCGTCGGGCGCCAGACCCATCGCCCAGGCCGCCGCCGCGGCGCCGGCCGCGTTGTAGCGGTTGAACGCGCCGAAGGCGCGCAGCTTCACCGTGAGGCGGTGCCGGTCGATGATGAGCCCCTCTTTGCCGTCGATGCGCACCTTGCAGCTCGTTCCGCTGCCGTACATCACCGCTCGCGCGCCCAGGCGCGTTTCGAGCGCCGCCAGCCAGGGGTCATCGGCGTTTATGACCGCCAGGCCGTCCTCGGGCAGGACGGCGATGATCTCGGAGTTCGTCTGGAAGGTGGCCTCGATCGAGCCGAAGCTCTCGAGATGGTCGGGGCCGATGTTGGTGAGGACCGCGACGGTCGGCTGGGCCACGCGCGCGAGCTCCCTGATCTCGCCCTTGCGGCAGGCGGCGAGCTCGAAGATGCCGTAGCGGTGCTCGGGCCTCAGCTCCAGCACCGACAGCGGCACGCCGATCTCGTTGTTCCAGTTCCCGGGCGTCGCGCAGACGAACCCGACCTGGGCGCAGATGGACTTGAGCATCTCCTTCGTGGTCGTCTTGCCGTTGGAGCCGACGATGCCGGCGACCGGGATGTCGAAGCGCTTGCGATGAAAGTGAGCCAAAGCCTGCAAGGCTTTGGTGGTGTCGGGGACCACGACGACGTGGGGCGGCCTCGGCGCGTCCTTGGCCAGCTTGCCTTTGGCGACGATCCAGCCGGCCGAGGTCTTGGCGAACTCCTCGGTGAGCAAGGCATGCGCGTCGATCCTCTCTCCGACGAGCGCCCAGAACGCCTGCCCGGGCTTGATGCCGCGGGTGTCGGTCGTCACCGAGTCGATGGGCGCTTGGGCGTCCCCGCGGGTCAGGCGCCCCCCGGCGGCGTGCGCGAGCTCCCCCCACGTCAGGTCGAGCTTCATTTCAAGGTCCTCAGCGCGGCGCGCGCGGCCTCACGGTCGTCGAAGGCGATGGTGCGGTCGTGTAAAATCTGATAGTCCTCGTGTCCTTTTCCGGCGATAAGCACCACGTCGTTTGAACGCGCCGCCGCTATGGCGGCGGCGATCGCTTCTCCGCGGTCCGTGATCATCTTATAATTTTGGAGCTGCGCGGCGCTTACCCCGGATTCGATGTCGTTGAGGATCGCCGCGGGGTCCTCGGAGCGCGGGTTGTCGCTGGTGAAAATCGCCAGGTCGCCGCCGCGGCACGCGGCAAGCCCCATCGGTCCGCGCTTGGTCTTGTCCCGGTCCCCGCCACATCCAATGACGGTGATGATGCGCCGATGCGGCAAGGAACGCAGAAGGGCCAGGATCGATTCCAAGGCGCTGTCAGTGTGAGCGTAATCGACGAAAACGTGAAAGTCTTGTCCTTCCGATATGGATTCCAGCCTTCCCGGTACGGCGCGAAGCGCCGCAATGCCGTTGAATACGTTCTCAGGCGCGACGTTCAATCCGAGCATGGCGGCGGCAGCCGCCATGGCGTTCTCAACGTTGTGGCGTCCCGGAAGCCGCACGCGGGCGTCATACGCCTTCCCCCGGAAGGTTACTCCAAATTCCGTTCCGTTCAAATCCGATTTGCGTATCGTTGCTTTGAGATCCGTCGCGGCATCGGTCAGACCGAAGCGTACCACCTCGCAATCCACGGCGTGCTTGACCAGCAGATGCGCCCGCGGATCATCGAAATTCAGCGCCGCGACCCTCGGTGATTTCTTGTTGTCGGCCCGCGCCAGCAGATCGAAAAGTCTTGCCTTCGCGTCGAAGTAGGCGTCGACGGTCTTATGGAAGTCCAGATGGTCCCGTGTCAGGTTCAGAAAGATGCCCGCGTCGAAATCCACGCTCTCGACCCGCTTCAACGCCAGCGCGTGCGACGAGACCTCGAGCAGCCCGTGCGTCGCCCCCCCGTCCCGGAATCTCGCCAGCAGCTTGGTCAAAGTCAGCGAGATCGGCGTCGTATTGATCGACTTCTCGAGCCGTTCCCCGTTCAGCCGGTTCTCGATCGTCCCCGCGACGGCCGGCCTTCCCCCGGCCTCCTTGACGATGCTCTCGAGCAGATAAGTCGTCGTCGTTTTCCCGTTGGTCCCCGTGACCCCCACCATGGTCATCGCCCCCGACGGATGCCCGTAGAACAGGTCCGAGATCCCCGCCATCGCTTCCGCGATGTCCGGCACCTGTATCCACGTGCCCTTCATGACGGCCGGCGGCGGCGGCGGCTCGAGCTCGCTGACCACCGCGACGGCGCCGTTCTCGAAGGCCTGCCGGGCGTGGCGGTTCCCGTCGGTCTTGGCCCCGGGCATGGCGAAGAAAAGGTCCCCCGCGACGACCTCCCGCGAATCGTGGCGCAGGCCGGAGATGGGCAGCTCGACGGAGCCCGCGACGCGTTTCGCCGCGACCGCCCTCAGCAGCTCGGCGAGGCTCACGACCCGCCTACCGCCTCGCCGTGAGAGCCGGCTCCGCGGGCCGGTCGGGCGGCAGGCCTTCGAGCGCCAGGAGCCGGCTGCCGAGCCGGGCGAAGATGGGCGCGGCGGTCAGGCCGCCGTAGAAGTCCCCCTTCGGCTCGTGCAGGATGACGAGGATGGTCCACCGGGGCGCGGAGACCGGCAGGAAGCCCGCGAAGGAGGCGGTGTACGCGCTCCGGGAGTACTTTCGCGTCAGCGGATCGATCTTGCGCGCGGTGCCGGTCTTGCCCGCGGCGCGGTAGCCGGGGATGCGCGCGCCGGCCGCGGTGCCCTTGTCGACGACCCCCTCGAGCATCGCGGCCACCTCGCGGACGGCCCGCTCGGAGGCGACGCGGCGGACCTTCACCGGCGGCTTGTCGTCCGCGATCAGCTTGGGCTCCCACAGGGTGCCGCCGTTGGCGATCGCGGAGTAGGCGCCCAGCATCTGCAGGGGGCTGACCGCCAAGCCGTAGCCGTAGGAGGACGCGGCGAGGACGACCTTGGTCAAGTCCGACAGGGGCTTCAGCTCGCCCGAGCTCTCGCCGGGCAGCGGCGCGCCCGTCTTGGCGCCGAAGCCGAAGGCGCGCGCCTGCCGGTAGAAGCGCGCGGCGCCGATCCGCTCGACCACCTTGGCGGTGCCGATGTTCGACGAGCGCTCCATCACCTGCGTCAAAGTCATGTCCCCCTCCGGCTCATGGTCCGTGATGGTTACTCCGGGGGTGAGCTGATACTTACCGCCTTCGCCGGAAAATACCTCATCCGGGCGCACGACGCGGTCGTCCACGGCGGAGAGCACGGTGACGATCTTGAAGGTCGAGCCGGGCTCGAAGGCGTCCTGGACCAAGGGGTTGCGCAGGGGGTTGGGCGGCCAGGCGGCCATGGCCAGGATCTCGCCGTTGCGCGGGTCCTGGACGGCGACGATGCCCTCCTTGAACTTGCCGCTCTCTCCGCCCTCGCGCAGGGCCTCCTCGGCGAGGTACTGGGCGGTCCGGTCCAGCGTGAGACGCAGCGGCTCCTGCTCGTCACCCGCGTCGGCGACGCTCTTATAGATGCTATGGCCCTGCCCGTCGCGGATCACCTCGGTGCGGCGCGCGCGGCCGGTCAGGCGTTTGTCCTGCGAGAGCTCGAGGCCGGCCAGGCCCTTGCCCTCGCTGCCGACGAGGCCGAGCACGCCGCGCGCGAGGTCCCCGTTCGGGTAGACGCGCTCCTGCGCGGGCACGATGCCCAGGCCCTCGACGCGGGCCTCCACGAGCTTCTGGAACTCCTCGAGGCTCAAATTCGTCTTGATCCAGGCGAAGCGGCGGGCGGCGCGGGTCTTGCGGGCGAGCTCGGACGCGGGGAGGCCCAGCAGCGGCGACAGGCGTGCTCCGAAGGCGCCGGGGTCTTTGACCATCGCCTTGTCGACGAAGCAGGACCAGGACGGGATCGAGCGCGCGAGCACGCGGCCGTGGCGGTCGAGCATGTCGGCGCGGGGGGCGGCCTCCTTGGTGGTGCGCGCGAATTCGCCCGAGGCGCGCGTGGAGAGGTTGTCGTGGCGCAGGACCTGGAGATAGGCGAGCCGCGCGCCGAGGGGCAGCAAAGGCGAAAGGGTGAGGGCGGCGGCGACGGTCAGCCTGGATCCGAGGTCCATGGGGTGTTCCTCAGCTGCGCGAAGGCCCGACGAGCGGCAGGTGCGCCCAGAGGCGAGGCAGCAGGCCGGGCTCGGCCGCATGGCCGGACAGGGAGCGCAGCGCCTGAGGGGAGGCGGGGATCATGCCGAGCTTGTGGTTCGCGCGCGCGGCGAGGGCCGCGGGCGCCATGGTCTCGTCGAGCTTGAGGCGCAGATCCGCGACGCTGCTGCGCAGGGCGCGAGCTTCGCGCCGGGTGGATTCGACCTGGTAGCCGATCCGGGTGGCCTGCACGTGCTGCCAACAGAGGAACAGCAGAAGGGCGCCCAAGCCCGCGAACTTCGCGACCCGTCTCGGATCGAATCCCATGAGCGCGTCCATCATACCATGTTCCTTTTGAGATTGAGGGGCGGGCGCCCCCGCCGAGAGGGGCGCCCGCCCTATAGTTGGCGGCTCCCCCCGCCGAGAGAGGAGGCCGCCTAAATCGGGCGGCTCTCCCCGCCGAGAGAGAGGCCGCCTTTACCGGAGACGGGTGGTCAGGCTGATATCCCCCCGTCAAACTTCCAGATCTTGGGACGGCCCTTCCCCGCCGAGAGAGAGGACCGTCCCGTTATCGTTGGCGGGCGCCCCGCCGAGAGGGCGTCCGCCGAATGCCGTTCAGGGCCGGTTAGACCCCCTCGTCTTCAGGAAAACTCGCCGCCACACGTACCCGGGGGAGCTGATCTTGCCGACCGGCGAGACCGCGACCGTCTGCCGTCGGTCGAGGAGGAAGGACACCGTGGTGTCCAGCTTGCTCAACGCCGCCATCGCCGCCGCCGACCCGTTCAGGAACGAGGTGTTTTTCATCATCTCCCCCTTATCGCTTCTTCTCAATGACCCGCAGTTTCGCGCTGCGTGAGCGGGGGTTGCGCGCGATCTCTTCCTCGGACGGGGCGACCGCGGACTTCGCGTCCCCCTTTCCGACATAGGCGCACGACCCCTGCGCGACGAACGAAGCGAAAACGTTCTTGACGATGCGGTCCTCGAGCGAGTGGAAGGTGATGACGCACAGCCTTCCGCCGTTCTTGAGGTACGGCATCACGGCCTCGAGCCCGCGCGTCAGGGACTCGAGCTCCTGGTTGACGGCGATGCGCAGGGCCTGGAACGTGCGCGTCGCCGGATGATGCCCGGTGCGAGGCACGACGGACTCCACGCAATCGGCCAGCTCCAAAGTGGTGGTCAGCGGCTTGATCGCCCTTCGGGCGACGATTGCCCGAGATATCTTGTCCGCCTCCGGCTCCTCGCCGAACTCGGTCAGGAGCATCGCGATCTGCTCGGCGGGCCAGCGGTTGACGATCTGCTCGGCCGTCAGGCCCGAGTCGGGCCCCAGGCGCATATCGAGGGGCCCCTCGCGCTGGAAGGAGAAGCCGCGGGAGGGCTTGTCGAGCTGCAGCGAGGAGACGCCGAGGTCGAACAGCGCGCCCGTGAGCGGGAAGAACCCCTCCTGCTCCAAAACCGCGCCCAGGGAACGGAAGTTCGAGCGGACCGCGTGGAATCTTCCACTGTGGGCTCCGAGCCGGTGACCGGCTTCAGCGAGCGCCTCCGGATCCGCATCGAGACCAAGTACCTTTCCCTGGGCTGAAAGCTTATTGAGGAGGGCCTCGGAATGGCCGCCCAGACCGAGGGTGGCGTCGAGGTACAGCCCCCCCTTGTCGGTCACGAGCCGCTCCAGCGTTTCCGCGAGGAGGACGGACTCGTGCGTGTAGCGGCGTTCTTCCAAGATCATATCTCCAGGCTCTTCCCGATCTTCTTGTACGCCGGGGCGATCGTGGACTTGTCGTAGGCCGCCCAGCGCTTCGCGTCCCAGATCTCGGCGCGGTTGCCCGCTCCCTGCACCAGCACGTCGAAGCGCAGGCCCGCGTGTTCTTTCAGGTACTGGGGCACGAGGATGCGGCCTTGCGCATCAGTCTCCACTTCGACAGCCTCGGAGAAGAACTTGCGCTTGAACGCCCGCTCAGCCTCCTTGTCCGGCATCGAGAACATCTTCAGATCGTCCGCGAGCATCTTCTCCCACTGCGTCGGCAGGAAGAGGTAGAGGCAGCCGTCCATGCCGCTCGTCAGGTAGAAGCTGCGCCCCTTCTCCTGCGCCAAAGTCTCCCGGTACTTCGGAGGGACCGCGAGGCGGTTCTTCGGATCGAGCGAGTAGTCGTAACGGCCGATCAGCAGGGCCATGATAATCCACTTTCTCCCACTCGATTGTTATTCTTCACCACTTTTCCCCACCGGGAACGTGAGTATAGAGGACTCGACCGATTCTGTCAAGTGACGATTTTTTGACCGCGCGCTCCCCCGTCGAGAAACCGGGGTAAAATTCCCCCGATTTTCACCGATCGCTTTTATTTTGTCCGCGCGGCGCCGCGGGCTCGCTCATGCGGGCGCGGCCGGGGAAATGAATTTCGCCGGGGACGTTCGGATCGACCTCACTCGGGGTCCGTCCGCGACGTATGAAAGACTCTGGTCGCGGCGGACCCCAAGCCCCGGCGAAATTCATTTCCCCGGCCCACCACGTAGGAGCGAGGGGCCGTGGCGACGCGGGGCTAATAGGCGATCGGCGAAGGCCCGGCGGCGGTTTCATGTCCTGTGGGGTGTGGGGTCGCCGCGCTGTTTGCGCTCGAAGCGCGGTCGACCCCAAGCGAGGCTCAATGCCGAGCG
>JAUYSH010000140.1 GCA_030696455.1 Elusimicrobiota bacterium | reverse complement strand
CGGCGGCGCACAGCAATCGTTTCACGCCGTTATTATAGAATCTCACGGATGACCGCCGCCGAATTTTGGCCTTACTATGTGTCCCAGCATTTGAACCCGGTGAATCGGCGCCTTCATGCCGTCGGAACGTCGCTTGGGCTCGTCCTCGCCGCCGTAGGTCTCATATGGCGCACCCCATTCGTTGCCGTTTCAGGCGTCGCCGTCGCCTATGCGTTGGCCTGGGCCGGTCACTTCTTTTATGAGAAGAACAGGCCCGCGACATTTAATTATCCGTTGTTGTCCCTACGCGGGGATTTCCGGATGTTTTGGCTCACTCTGCGTGGAGAAATGGACACCGAGATTCTTCTCCTGACCAAAGATCTCAAACAGCTGCGCGGGGAGTAAAGAACTCGCCGAGCTCGTCCAATCCGTTTATTTTTTTGCACGGCGGCAGCGACCGCAAAAAGACCTTGCCGTACCCTTTTTTCAGCACCCGCGAGTCCAGGCACACCACCGCCCCGCGATCCGTCCCCGTGCGGATCAGCCGCCCGAACCCCTGCCGGAACTTCATCACCGCCCGCGGGAGGGACCAGTCCTTGAAGTAGTCCCGCCCGTTCTCCGAAAGCCAGCGCCGCCTCGCTTCTTCAAGGGCCGAGGAGACGTTGGGAAAGGGCAGCTTGACCAGCACGACGCAGGAGAGCGCCGTTCCCGGCACGTCGATGCCCTGCCAGAAGGTGTCCACTCCGAGAAGCACGGCGTCGCCGGCGTTCTCGAACTCGCGCACGAGCGCGTCGTGCCCCGAGACGCCCTGGGCCCACACCGGCCGGCCGGTGATCCTCTTGCGCAGCAGGCCGTGCACCTTGCGCAGCAGCCGCCAACTCGAGAACAGGAGGAACACCCCGCCCGGCACGCGCGCGACGATGTCCGCGCACGCCTGCGTGATCGCCGCTGCGTGCGCCTCCTCATCCTTGGGATCTGGCAGGCCCTCGACGGCCCAGAACGCGGCCTGCGTGGAGTAATCATACGGCGAGTCGAGCACGAGCTCGCGCGCCTCGGACAGGCCCACGCGCGACTTGAAATCCTTGAGGCCGTCGCCCGTCGACAGGGTCGCCGAGGTCAGGATCGCGGGTATGCCGCGGGAGAACAAGCCCTCGGCCAGACGCCGTCCCACGTCGAGGGGGGCGGCGCGCAGCTCCGGCCCAGTGCGCGGCCAGGCCACCCAGCGGGCGGTCGCCGAGGAGTCGGGCTTGAGCACGGCCAGCAGGTCGTGGCCGAACTGCGCCACCCGCGCGTGGAGCATGCGCATCTCGGTCTCGTCGGGGCGGCCTTCGGCGGCCGCCGCGGCCTCGGCCAGAGCCTTGTCGAGCGCGAGCAAAGCCGCGGGCGGGGCGTCGGGTGTCGACTCGAGGAGCTTGCCCTGGTTCTCCTCATCGGGCTCCTTCAAACCGTTCTCGCGGGCCAGGGTCACAAAGAAACTCCCGAGCTCGGAGGCCGCCTGTGCTGCGCGCTCCGCCAAAGCCTCGTCGGCGTACAGCAGCGCCGAGACCTTGACCTCCTCGGTCAGCTCGACGGCGCGGTGCAGGCCCGCGGTCACGCCGTAGCGAGCCGAGGCCGCGTCCTCGAGGTTATGCGCCTCATCGAGGATCATCGCGTCGCAGGGGGGCAGGCGCGCGCCCGAGAGCAGGAGCGCGTGGTTGACGACGAGGATGTGCGCGCGATCGGCGCGCTCGCGGTCGCGCCGCCACAGGCAGCGGTCCCAGTACGGCCCGCCCGGCCCCATGCAGACGTCGGTGTCTCGCGCCACGCGATCCCATATGTTCTGCGGGATCAATTCCGGCAGCGCCGAGCGGTGTCCGGATTGGGCGTCACGCGTCCAGGCGTCGAGCCGCTCCAACGTCTCTTTGCCGGTCTCGGAGACGGAGTCCGGTCTGGCGCGAAGCCGCGCCAGGCGCTGTACGCAGAGGTAGTTGTCGGCCCCCATGAGCATGGCGTATCTCAGAGGCAGCCCCAGCGCTTCCATCGCCCGCGCCGCCGTGGGAAGCTCGTGATTCAAGAGCTGTTCCTGCAGCGCTCGCGTGTGCGTGGACACGATCACTCGTCGGTCGCGGGTCGCCGCCCAAAGCGCCGCCGGGAGAAGGTACGCGAGGCTCTTGCCCACGCCCGTGCCCGCCTCGACGACGAGGTCCCCGCCGCGCTCGAGCGACTGCCACACCGCGCCCGCCATCGCCTCCTGCGGAGGCCGGGGCTCCCAGCCGGAGCGCGCGCGCGCCAAGGCGCCTTCGGGACCGAACAGCGCGGCGAGATCCATGCGACATTGTAGTATTTCGCCGGTGACAGACCGGGAACTCGGATGACCATCCTCAAGGATAGTCGCATCGCACAACTGTTTCCGGAAACAGTTGCGATGCGGGGGTCTGACCCCTGCCTTGACCCCTGCCTAAAGCGAGGCGAGGCGCCGGGCGAGGGGGGATTCGCCGGGCATGTTGGCGGCGAGCGACTTGACCGCCGCCTCGGCGGCGCGGCGGGCGGCGAGGGCGGCGGAGAGCGAGGCCTCGGCGGCGGCCAGGTCGGCGTCGAAGGCGTCGGACTTCGCCTCGGGGCGCGCCTCGAGCTTGCGCAGCTCCTCTTCATACAGGCGCAGGCGCGCGTCCTGGCCCTCGGCGCCGAGCTCGAGCAGGAAGCTCAGGACCACGCGGTCGGTCGCCGCGCGGCGCGGGTCGGCGGAAAGCGTGCCGCCCCCGGCGCCGGCGCCGAGCCCGAGCTCGGCCAGGGCGGCGAGGAAGGCGGCCCGCCCCGACTCGGAGCGGGTGTAGGCCTCGGCATAGGTGCCCGCGCGCCCGCGCACCGTCTCGAGGATCTCGCGGCGGGCGCCGCCGCGGAAAGCGGACAGGGCCTCGGCGCGGGACGCCTCGCGCTCCTCCTGGGCCCACCGCGCCTCGCGCAGCAAAGCGCCGGAGCCGAAGACCAGGTTCAGGCGGCCGTCGATCGTGCGCGGGTCCTTCGAGCTTGCCGCCTCTCCGGGGCTCAGGGGGCCGTCGCCGTCGACGACCGAGGGGAATTGGCTCGGATCGAAATAGCGCTGCACCGGATCCGGGAGGATGCCGAGGATGTCGATGGCGCGGAGCAAGGTTCCGCCGGGGCCGCGGCGGATCGCGGCGCCGCCCTCGCCGCGGCGAGCGTAGGCGCCGCCCAGGTAGCCGTGCTGATTCGGGTCGCGGCCCGTGATGAGCTCGATCGGGATCTGGACGACGCCGCGCGGGATCTCGAGGACGAGGTCGGGCCACTGCCCGGGAGAGTACGCCCAGTGCCGCGCCGCGCGCGCCGCCGAGCGAGCCGCATCAAGGCGCGCCTCGTTGAGCTCCCGGCCCAGGTGCACCGTGAAGCCGTTGGAGGGATCGATCCAGCGCTTGGGCTTGGCGGTCGGAGCGTACTCGGCGCCCGTGTCCTTCCACACGCGGCCCGAGGCGTCCTCGACCCACCAGCCGCCGGCCTTCGCGGCAAGCTCATCCTTGTCGTGGAACACCCGCCGCACGCGCCCCTGCGCGTCCGTCTCGAGGGCCAGCGGCTCCGCGCCGAGCCAGGTCACGGCCGCTCCGCCGAGGGGGATCGCCCTCGCGCCGACGCGCGCGGCGACGACAGTGCCGTCCGAGCCGAGCCCGAGGGAGAGGTCCGAGGTCTTGTGGAACGTCCATTCGTGCGCGGGGTCCTTGGGATCCTTGGCCTCATCGGCCGCCTTCTTCAGTTCCTTCTCGTCGAGATAGACGGCGCTCACCTCTCCGGCCGCGTCGAGCGCGAAGCCCCACGACGACAGCTTGAGCTTGAGCCAGCCCGCGCGGCGGGCGGAGAGGGCCTGGGCGCGCGCCTCCTCGGCGAGCGCGAGGAGACCGGCCCGGCCGAGGTCGGCGCGGCGATATGAAGCGGCGAAGCCGGCCGTCGCGCCGGAGGCTTCGAGCGCCTCGAGGGAGGGAAAGGCGTCGCGGTCCGGCGCGGGACCGTCGACGCGCACGAACGCGACGAGCTCGGAGGGCGCGCGCAGGCGCGCGGCGGGGACGGGAAGGGCCTTGCGCAGGCCCGTGCGCGGGTCCGGACGCGCCTCGAACCAGAGGACGCGGCCCTCGCTCTCGAGGCGGCGAAGGTCGCTCAAGGTCAGGGACGCGCCTCCCGCGCGGCCCTCGAGCACGACCTCCGAGGCGAGCAGGGCCCGGTCGAGCGCGGCGCGGCGGGCCGCTTCGTCCCGCCGCGCGCGGACCTCGGCCAGGCGCTCGCGGGCGGCGTCGTCGCCCTCGACGACCTCGGCCCAGCCCGCCTCGAGCGCCGCCGCGGCCGTCTCCGGGGGGCGTCCGACCCACCGCTCGGGGGCCACGAAGCGGCGGCCGGCGAGGTCGCTGACGCGGCCCGCGGTCTCCAGGCGGCGCACCTCCGCCGGCGAGGACCAGGCGACCCCGTCCTTGCCGCGCAGCGCGATCAAGGCGGGCAGCGCGTCGGTGCGGCCGGTCCAGCGGGCCTTCATGCCGCGCAGGAAGGCGACGGTCTCGGAGGCCGGGCCGATCTCGCGCGTCTCGGAGGGATCGAAGCGCAGCGCGCGCAGGCGGGATTCGCCGAGCGCGATCGACGCCTCGAGCGTGAGCATGCCTCGCCCGTACTGAAGGCGGCCGCGGCGGCGCGCGAGGCTCTCGCGCACGCCGAACAGGCCGTCGAGCGCGCGGATCCAGCCCGCGTCGCTCGCGGCCTCGGGACGCTCGAGCACGGCGGCGAGCTCCGCGTCGAAGGCGTCGAGCGCGGAGACGTAGGCGTCGAGCGCCTGGTCCTTGAGCAGGTGGTCGCGCGGCGAGCCGGAGCGGGCGAGCCAGGCCGCCTGCGCGGTCCGGCGCAGCTCGTCCACGCTCGCGTCGAGCTCGATGAGGCGCCGCACGGGGGCGTCGAGCGCGGCGGGCGCGCCGACCGCCCCCCAATAGACGCGGGAGAGCTCGGCGCCGACCGCGCCCTCGCGCGCGAGCACGGCGCCCTCGAGCTCCACCGAGGCGGCCGCCTCCTGGCGCAGGAAGCCCATGAGGCCGGTCCAGGACGAGGCCCGGGCGGGGTCGGAGGCCTGCAGCTCCTCGAGGACGCGGGACAGCGTACCCTCGATGAGGCGGCGGCGGCCCTGGATGTCGACCTTCATGAGCAGGTCGAGGCGCTGGGCGGCGTCGAAATCGAAGCTCATCACCGAGGCGCGGTCGCGCGCGGCGGTCCGGTAGCGCTCGACGAGCACGCGCAGCTCGGCGCGCAGGGACTCCGGCGCGCCGGCCAGGAGCTCGTCGTTGCGGCGCTCGAAGCCCTCGTCGAGCAGGCGGTCGGCCCACCAGGCGAGCAGGCGCGCGCGGGCGGTGCGCTCGGCGGGCTCGAGCGGGTCGCGCTCGCCGGCGGTCGCGCGGGTCCTGGCGTAGAGGACCGGAGAGATGCCGAGGGCGGAGAGCTCGGCCGTGAGGCGCGCGAAGTCCTCGGCCAGGGCCTGCGTCGCGGCGACGAACTCGAACTGCGCGCGGGCGGCCTCGGCCTGGGCCGAGGCGATCTCCGAGACGGGGGAGAGCTTCATGCGCACGCGCTCGACGGAGCCGAGCAGGTCGCGACGGGCGGCGAGCTCGCGCAAGCGCAAGGCGGCGACGAGCCTCGTCTTCTCGGCGACGGAGGCCATCAAGGTGTGCAGGAGCAGGGAGAGCCCCTGCAGACGGCGGGAATCTTCCAGCTCGCGGCGCAGGGCGTCGTCGATGACCGCGATGAGGCCGGCGCGCACGCGCTCGGGATCCGGCGCCTCGAGGAAGGCGCCCTGCACCCACGTGCCGCGGAACAGCCCGATCGCGGCCATCGGCGTGAACCCGCGCGAGCTCATCTTCTCGGCGAGCAGGTCGGCGCGCAGCTGAGGCAGGCGGTCGCGGCCGGCGAGCTCCTCGGGCAGGCCCGCGGTGAACAAGGTGCTCTTGAGAAGCTCCAGGTCGAAGGCCTCGGCCTCGGCGACCTCGCGCGCGGCGGCGGCGGCGAGATCGTCGCCGGGGGAGGCCGGCAGCAGCGCCAGCAGCGCCTCCGGCGGCGT
This sequence comes from Elusimicrobiota bacterium, assembly GCA_030696455.1. Taxonomy (GTDB): domain Bacteria; phylum Elusimicrobiota; class Elusimicrobia; order UBA1565; family UBA9628; genus GWA2-66-18. The sequence goes on along the minus strand of JAUYSH010000140.1, from coordinate 7,389 downwards.
GCCGGGGGGGAGGTGCAGGAAGGCGGCGGTCTCGGCGAGGTCGCGCGCGACCCGCGCGCGCGCCTCGGCGCCGATGCCCACGCCCTCGGACCAGCGCATCAGCGCCGCGTCGAAGCGCAGGCGCGCCAGCGCCATGTCCGCGCGCGCGCGGGCGGCGGCGGAGCCGGAGCGGCGGACCTCGTCCGCGCGCTCCTCGCGCAGCTTGGCCAGCGCCAGCATCGCCTCGGGCGGCGTCGACGGGCTGCGCAGGCGCGCCTCGAGCCAACCCTCGACGAAGGAGCGGCCGACCGGCTCGCCCGACAGGGTCTGGCGGTGATCGTAGAAGCGGATCGAGCCGGTCGCGTCGAGCGGCGGGGCGGCCTCGAAGGCGCCGAGGTCGCCGTGGTCGTACCGCGGCGGCGCCTGGCGCAAAGCCGCCTCGCGAAGCCGGTCGCGAAGCTCGGCATAGGACGCCGGCAGGCTCGCGGCTTCGGAGGCGCGCGAGGCGCCCCACATCGAGATCTGGGCGCGGAGCATGGCCTCCTGGCGGGAGAGCTCGAGGGCGCGCGCCCGGGACTCCGGGTCGCTGCGCCCCGCGAGTGCTACGCGGGCGGCGCGGACACGGGAGAGCTCGGAGCCGAGCCTCGCCCGCGCGGCCGGCAGCGCCTCGTCGAAGGCCTCGAGGGCGCGCTCGGCCGCCAAGGTGCGCTCGCGCGCGATCGCGACGACCTCGGGCGAGGGCACGCCGTCGCCCGACAGCGCCGAGATCAGACGGCCCAGCGAGCGGCCCACCATCGAGATCGGATCGATCCGAAGCCGGTCGACCCGCAGGCCCTTGTCCACGGCGGTTTCGACGGCGCGGGCGATCTTCAGCCGCGACTCGAGCGCCTCGCGCGCCGCGGCGGCGGGGTCGAGCGCCGCGGCGCGCGCGGACAGCGCGGCCAGGGCGGACTCGGCGTCCACGCTCAGCAGCAGGCGAGAGTCGAGGGGGCGGCCGAGAAGGTGGTTCGCGGCGACCTCGGCCTCGCGGCGGCGTGACTTTAAATCGATCAGCTCGGCCCGGGCGGCCCTCAGCTTCTCCGCCGCCCCCGGGGTCCCGTCCAAAGCGGCCTCCAGGGCCGGGATCAGCTCTCCTTCATAGAGCGCGATCTGCTTGGCCGCGTACGAGGCCTCGAGCAGCGCCCGCGTCAGGTTCAGCGCCATGTCGGCCGCGGCCTTGTCCTGAAGCCTCGTGTACATGTCCGCCTCGGCGCCGCGGCGTCCCGCGTCGAGCTGGCGCAATTCCTCGGGCGCCAGCTCGACGCCGACGACGGGCAGCACCATGAGGCCCGTGAAGCCGAACGCGGGGATCAGGGCGACGCCCGCCGCGGTGATGTTCGCGCCGACCGAGAGGTCCACGTCCACCTTGCGGATGCGGCGGTCCGAGGCCTCGAGCAGCTCCCGCGCCGCCGCGGAGCGCCGCGCGAGGGCCTCCCAGGACGCCGACTGCGCCGTCGCCTGGTCGAAGGCGGCGTTCATGTCCGCGGGCTGATCGCGGGTCTCCCGGGACGGGCTCAGGGGCTGGCCGGCGGCGTCGAGCGAGGCCCAGGCGTCGTGCAGCGAGCCCTCGACGGCGAAGGTCAGGGAGTCGCCGGCGGCGGCGAGCCAGCGGCGCGCGCGCGCCCGCAGCTCCGGCGCGCCGATCAGAGCGTTGCGGTGCAGGCGGATGCCGTCGGCGAGCTCGACGCGCGCCTCGGAGGCGGCCGCCGAGGCGTCGCGCGCGCGCTCGAGCCAGCCCCGCGCGGCGATGCGCTCCGACCTCGCGCGCAGGCGGGTGGACTTCAGCCGCGCGGCCATCTCGAGCATGGCGGCCTGGGACTGAAGGACGTAGGCGGCGTTGACCTTTCCCTTGGACGGGTCGTAGATGGGCAGGCGCACCGTCACCGCGACGCCGAGGGCCTGGCTCGACATGAGATCCGGGAGCTGCGCGCCCACGGAGATCGTGAACTTCTCGATCCACGGGACCCAGTCGAGGACGGCCTTCGACGCCTCGGGGACCTTCATCGAGCCGCGCGCGCGCGCGAACAGCTCGCCCAGGCGCTCGGGAGACGCCAGCGCGCGCGAGACCAGGCGCAGGACGCGGTCCAGGTCGTTGGGGTTGACTCCGTCGAAGGGAAGGGGCTCCTCGGGGCCGCGGCCGGTCAGGGACGCGTAGCGCAGCGAGGCCCGGCGCAGGTCGTCGGTCGCCGAAATGACGCGCGCCTCGGCCTCCGCGCGCAGGACCTGGTCCTCGGCGTGCGCCGCGAGGAAGACCGCCAGGTGGCGCTTCCACTTCGCCAGGGCGATCGCGGCCAAGGCCGACTGCCAGGCCTTCGCGGTGTCGAGCAGCTGCTCCTCGAGGTCGAGGCCGAGGGTGAACAGCGCGGCGGCGCGGGCCTCGACGAGCTCGCGCTGGCTCTTGGTCATGGTCAGCTCGGTCTGGGTGCCGACCTGGAAGCCGCCGCCCGTGGCGCGCTCGGCCGTGCCGGGACCGACGGGCCCGGAGACGAAGCCGACCATCGCGCGCTGACGGACGTTGTCGAGGAAGGCCCCGGCCTTCCGGAGCTCGCCGATCTCGCGCGACAGGCGGCCGATCTCGAGCACGATGAGGCGGCGGCCCGCGTCCGCGTCGAAGGCGCGCGCGAGCTCGGCCAGGGCGGGGTTGTTCGCCTCGTCTCGGGCGAAGAAGTCGGAAAGGGCGGCGTCGAACTCGGCCATGGTCTTGCCGCCGCGCAGGTCCTCGGCCGCCGCGCCCGTCACCGAGCGCCACAGCTCGCCCAAGGTGTAGGTGGACTCGAAGGAGACGGTCAGACGGTCGTTGAGGCCGATGTAGCGGCTGCCGTAGGACAGCGCGAGCTCGGAGTTCTCGCCGGTGCGCTTGCGGATCTCGGCGAAGTACGCGGCCGCCGAGCCGGCGAGCTTGCCCTGGGCGTTGATCGTCCAGCCCAGGTCCGGGATCTCGTAGGAGAGGCGGCCGTTGAAGGAATCGACGCGCTCGCCGTGCTCGGCGCCGCCGCCGACGGAGAGCCGCGTCTCATGCCCGCCGACGTCGAAGGTGAAGCCCTTGAGGATGGTGGCACCCAGCGCCTGCTGGGTCAGCGGGTCGGTGCCGCCGGTCTTGGAGTAATAGAACTCGAGGTTGAAGGTATCCTCCTGGCCGAGGGCCGCGGCCAGGTCCACACCGACGCCGAGCCTGGTACGGGTGTACTCGCGATCCTGGCCGCGGCCCTCGATCAGGAAGCTCTGATCGAGCGCGGGATCATAGCCGGTGAAGTCGAGGTTGACCTCCTGAAGGAAGCGGCGGGGATCCTTCGCGAACAGCGCGGTCTGCTCGGCGCTCAGCGACAGGACCTTGCTGAACTTGATCTTCGACTTCAGGTTGCCGCCATAATAAGAGGGTTTTCCGCCGCGGCCGTCTTCCGCGGCGGAAAAGTCCGCGAAGCCGGCGGCGCCGAAGTACACCTTGCCGTCGGCCACCATCAAGGCGAAGTCGTCGAACACCATCATGCGCGCTTCGCGCGCCTGGGAGCCGACCGTCAGGTCCGGCGGGATGTCCTGGACGAACTTGTGGAAGGTGACGTCGAGGTAATTCACCATGCGGTCGCTGTCGAGCGATTCGACGCGCACGGTCACGCCCTGGTCGCCGAACGGGGCGTTCCCCGCCGACGGAGGGCTCGCGAAACGGTGGCCGATGACGCTGACGTTCTGGCCCCAGAGCTTCAACGCGTTGCCGAAGGTGACCTGCTGCGCGGTCTCGAGGCCGCCGGGGGTGGAGAACTCGCTCTGGTAGACGAGGTAGAAGCCGTCCGTGCCCTCGCCGACCTCGACCATCTTGGTGCCGGGCAGCAGCTGCGACAGCGCGCGCGGGTCCTTCAAGATCTGCTCGCGGATGGCGGCGAGGTCGCGCGCGGCGGCGTCGGCGGTGAGCGCGCCGAACAGCTGGGACAGGAAGCGCTCGAACTGCGACTTGGGGATCACCATGGTCTGCGGCCCGCCCCGGTTCTCGGCGAGCCACGCGGGGCCGGTCCGGCCGACGGCGCTCACGCGGCCGGCGAGCGCGGGGGACAGGCGGCCGAGGTCGCCCACGGGCTCGAGCTCGCGGTCGAGCGCGGCGCGCTCCGCGCCGAGCTCCTTGAGGATCTCCGAGACGGCCTGAGCCGCGGCGTCTCGCGCGCGCTCGGCGCGTCGGGCCTCGATGTTCGTCTCGAGAACGCTCCGCGTGCGGTCCTGGATCGCGGAGATGTTCTGGGCGACGCGCGCCAGGGCGGTCTCGTTGGGATTGTCGAGCTGCTGCAGCCAGCCGACGACGGTCGTGCGCTGCTCCTGGATGCCGTCGCGGGACTTCTTGAGAGCGTCCCTGAACTCGAGTGCGGCCTTGCGCTCGGCGTCGAGGGCCTCGTCGCCGTTCTGATAGACCTCGCCGAGCGTATCGTAATAGGTCTGCACGCGGCCGACCGTGCCGACGGACTCCTGGCTCCATTGGGTCTTCTGTCCGAAGAGATCGGCGCCTTCGCGGGCGACGCCGGAGAGCCTGTCGAACGCGGTGACTTTACGGGCCAGCACGGCTTCGCCGCCGGACAGGTCGCCGCCGACCCAGGCGAGGTCGGCGTCGAGGTCGGCGAGGCCGAAGCTGAGGCCAGCTGAGGCGCGGGCGAGGAACGCCTCGAATACCGGGATGCGGTCGCGGAGGTAGTCGTCGGAGGTGGTGACGAGGGCGTCGGCGAAGAGGAAGCGGGCGAGGCACTCGGCATAGGAATCGCCGGAGGAGGCGGAGGCGGTGGTGGGAACGAGGCGCTTGATGGCTTCGAGGCCGAGGAGGGCGATCCGCTGGTTCTGGGAGACGTCGAGAGGGGGCTGGGTGCCGGTGGGGATGCCGGAGCCGCCGCCGACGCCCAGTTCGGTCCCTCCTGAAGCGGCGAGGGCCGCGTCGGCGACCTCCTTTATGGCCGACGCCATGTTCTGTAAAGTGCGGGCGTCGGCCATAGATGTGAGGCGTGGGCCGGTGGAGGGGGAATCGGGATCGAGATCGGTGGGGAGTTGATACTTAACGGCAAAAGAATGGTGATTCGAAGTCAGACCGTCGAGTTGAGTCAGGATGGCATTAACGGCAACGGCGCTTGCGTTCATTTTGACGGCCCTTATGCGACGCTCGTCGCGGTAAACGGCGGCGCGGCGGACGAGCGAGTAGGGCACACTTTCGCCGTAAAGATCCTCCATCTCGGAGTTCGAGGGATCTTTACGGCGTCTCATGGAGTCTTGGTAATCGACGACGATCTTTTTGTAGTCCTCGTACTGAGTACGGACTTGAGCGATACCGGCGCGTGCCGCGCCGGGGTCGTACGCCTTGGCGCCGTTCGAGGCGAGGCCCCAGGGCAAAGCCTTCCGTAGGCCTTCCGAAATCTTCACGTATAGATTCTTTTTTTCCTTATATAACGTCGCATACCCATCCTCATTCCCATTCGGATCGCTTTGCGCGATCCGATCGCGCTGAAAGGGGACCAAGGTGTTGTCCAGAAGATCCTGCACCTCGACGAGCATCGGCGCCAAGGTCTGTTTTATCAACGCTCGCTTCCGATCGATGAGCGCCTGGCCCTGCGCGGCGGGCGCGCCGGCGTCGATGTATTTTTCATCTTGCGACACGTCGTCCAGCACGCCCTGGAGTGCGGCGACGGAGCGTGTGAAGACCGCCTTCGCCTTGGGCAGGACGTCGGCGATGGGTTTATCGAGAGCTTTGGCGGTGGCCTCGGCTTCCAGGCGGCGGACGGTCAGGTCTCCGAGGAACGGGATCAGGCGGGAAAGATCGATTTTTCTCGTCTTGGCATCGAAGCCGGCGTCGGTGTCGGGGAAGGAGGCGGCGTCGACGCGGTCGAGCAGGTCGGGCAGCAAGGTCCGCAGCTCATCGGCGGAGCGTCCCTTGAGGCGGGGCAAGGCCGCGCCCGGGGCGCCCTGCTCGATCAGCGCTGAGAGCTCGTCGGCCGAGGCGGCGAGCGCGTCGCTCGAGCCGGCCAGGCGGGACTCGAGCGAGAGCTGCTCGGCGCGCCAGGCGACGAGCGACTCCAGGCGCGAGCCGCCGAAGTCGTCGGCCACGCGCGTCGTCCCGTTCGGGTCGAGCGCGCGCTCGACGCCGGCGAGGATGTCGGCGTGCTCGTCGCGCTGGCCGCGCCAGAAGTCGCGGCGGCGCGCGAGCAAAGCGCGCGTGGCCTCGAGCGTCGGGTTCGCCACGCTCTCCGAGGGCACCCCGGGGACCGCGACGACCAGCACCCCGGCGAACTCGAGGGGCACGGCGTTGAGACGCGCATCGGCCTCGGCGACCTTGGCGCGGTAGCCCGCGACCTCGGCGGACTTGGCCTTGAGGTAGTCGAGCGAGAGATCGGAGACGCCCGAGGGCGACGACGAGCCGTGCTCGAGCGCGTCGATCAGCGAAGGCAGCAGCGCGAGGCGCCGCTCGTATTCGGAGACCGCGTCGGCGCTGCGGCCCCGGTCGCGCGCGTCGATCGCGGCCACCAGGCCCGAGACATCGGCGCGGAAGCGCGCCACCGCGGAGGAGAGCCCGCCCACGCGCGTCGCCAGCGAGGCGAAGTCGTCGCGCCGCGCGGCGTCCTCGGCGGTCTGCGCCTCGGCCTCGCGGCGCCATTCCTCGGTCCGGCGCGCCTGTTCGGCGGCGTCCTCGGCGGAGCCCGAGTTGTCGCCGCGGCGCCGCTCGATGAGCTTGAGCTTCTCCTCGACGATCGCCTCCATCCGGCCGAGCGCGGCATCCGCGGAATTGAGCAGGCTGAGGCTGTAGGACAGGTCCATCACCATCGCCAGGCGGGCGAAGTTCTTGCGGAACTCGAGGGTGTCGCGCCCGTCCCGGCGCTCGCGCAGGGCGGCGGAGCGCGAGCGGTCGGCCACGGCGAGCATCGCCTCGGCCGCGTCGCGAGAGGCCAGGCTCGCCTGCAGCCGGGCGTTGAGCGCCTCGACGCGGGCGAGTCGAGCCTCGACGGCGGCTTCGGCCGGGGTCCCCGCGAGGTCGGGCCGGACGGCCGGGGCGGGGGAAGGCGACGCCGTGATGTCGTCGAACATCCGGCGCAGGGCCTCGAGCGAGGCCCACCGCGACTCGCGGGAGTCGACGGCGCCGGAGCCGGCCTGGTCCTCGGGCAGCAGCGGGGAGACGCGCGCGAACAGACGGTCGAGGCGCGCGAGCGCCTCGGCGTCGGCGGAGCCGCCGGACAAGTCGCCGCTCTGCCCGAGCCGTCGTCGGAGCTCGGCCTCGTTCACGGGCGCGGGAAGGGGAAGCGCCACGGGGCGGATCGGGGCCGGCGTGGGGGGCAGGGGCTGGATCGGGCGGACCCCGAAATCAGGCGCCGTCATCGCTGCGACCTTTGCCGCGGACAGGTCGTGCGCGACCAGGGC
>JAUYSH010000076.1 GCA_030696455.1 Elusimicrobiota bacterium | reverse complement strand
CAGGCTTCTCGTGGGTGATCTTCGCCACGCCGCAGTCCGCGCAGCGGTCGATCCACCGGCATTTGGAGCAGGTGGTCAGCGTCGAAAAACCACGGCGATTGACCAGCAGGATGGACTGCTCGCCGCGGCGCAGGCGCTCGGCCATCTTGTCGACGAGCTCCTCCGACAGGACCTCGCCGTACTTCCCGGGGGGCAAGGTCGTCACGGGCGCACGCGGGACCTTGGACACGCGGTCGGGCATCGCGAGCAGCTCCGCCGCGCCGGAGCGCGCCATGGCCCACGCCTCGATGCTCGGCGTCGCGGAGCCGAGCAAGGCGAGCGCGCCGAACGCCTTCGCGCGTTCGATCGCGACCTCCCGCGCGTGATAAAACGGCGAATTGGAGTCCTGCTTGAAGGACTCGTCCTGCTCCTCGTCGAGAACCGCGAGCCGAAGGTCCTTATAGGGCAGCAGGCAGGCCGACCGCGCCCCGACGACGACCTTGACATCCCCGCGGGAGATGGCGAGCCACGCCCGACGCCTCTCGCGCGGCGTCAGACCCGAATGCCACAGCGCCACGGGGACGCCGAGGGAGGCCGCGAACTCGTCGAAGAACGGGCGCGTCAATGAGATCTCGGGGAGGAGGAACATGGCCTGGCCGCCGTCCTTGATCGCGCGGCGGATCAGGCGCAGGTAGACCTCGGTCTTGCCGGAGGCGGGCACGCCGAAGATCAAGGCCGTCGCGTGCTTCTTCTCGTCGAGCAGCGAGTCGAGGCGGGCGAGCGCGGCGGCCTGGCCCGGAGTCAGCGTGAAGGACGGCGCCTCCGACGGCCGCTGCGGCGCCGCGAAGACCTCGACCGTCTCGTCGAGCGATTTCACGAAAGCGGGGACGAGCGCCTTGAGCGCCTCGCCGATCGGCGCGCCGAAACGGCGCGCCATGAAGCGCGCGCACGCGACGCCCTCGGCGCTCAGCGCGGGCCGCGAGTCCACGAGGGAGTCGAGCGACTTCAGCGGCCGGGAGGGCTCCCCGTCGAACACCGACAGCACGACGCCGGCGGCCTTGCGCGGACCGAAGGGGGCTCGCACGCGGTGCCCGACCGCGACATTCATCCCCGCCGGCACCTGATAGTGATACCCTTTGGGCAGCGGGACGGGAAAGGCGACTTCGGCGATCCTCATTTTGGTGCCAGGCCTCCCATTATCCCATTACTTCGCTCACGAGGCCTCCCGAGTAATGGGAAATGGGAGGCCTGGCACCTTCTTACTTCAGCGCGGTGAAGACGAAGTGCGGGGGCATGTTGCGCACCTCGAACTGGGTGTCGACCTTCGAGAAGTAGTCGGGCAGCATCGGGATGAGGTGCGTCGTCACCTGGTAGGCGACGAAGCGCCCGCCGTCGTTGAGCAAGGCCGAGGTCTTGGTCAGGAGCTCGTGGCGGCCGCGGCCGGAGAAGAACGCGAAGGGCACTCCGGAGACGATGACGTCGGCGCCGGTCAGGCCGTGCTTGGCGAGGATCTTCTCGATCTCGCGGACGTCGCCGTGGACGGGGATCATGCGCGGGTCGGAGATCTTCTTGAGCTCTTCGAACAGCGGCGTGTTGAACTCGATGGCGATGAGCTTCGCGTCGGGCCGCATCTTCTCGAGGATGCGGCGGGTCATGACGCCGCGCGCGGCGCCGTACTCGACGATGACCTTCGCGTGGGCGAGGTTCATCGCCTTGACCGTGCGGTCGACGAGGTAGCGGCTGGAGGGAGTGACCGCGGCGACCGCGGGATCGTCCATGAAAACTTTCACATAGCCCATGAACTTGGAGTCGGCGTGCTCCTTCTTGCCGTCGGAGATGACCTCCTCGAGCTTGCTCATGCCCCTCTTGATCTGGCCGCCGATGAGGGCGCCGAGGTTGTCGAGGACGTCGCGGTCGGACTTGGAGGCGCGGGGGTCGGGCTTGCTCATTTGGAAAGCTCCTTTTTCAGGTTCTTCATGTCGTCCCACACGTCGCGCTTGAGGTCCGGGTTGCGCAGCAGCGCGGCGGGATGGAAGGTCGGCAGCAGCTTGATCGGCGGGAGGCCGCCGCCCGGGTCGTAGGTCCGCCACTGGCCGCGGATCTTCGTGATCGGGGTCGCGTCCCCCAGCAGGGCCCTCGCCGGCACGGCGCCCAAGGTGACGATCACCTTCGGCTTGATGGCGCGGATCTGCGCCTCGAGCCAGCCGCGGCAGGCGTCCATCTCCTCCTGCGTCGGGGGGCGGTCGTTGCCGTGGCTCTCCGGGTCGGAGGGATCCTTCATCGGATGGCATTTCACGATATTGGCGATGTAGACGGTCTGGCGGGAGAGGCCGATGGCCTCCATGATCTTGTCGAGCAGCTGGCCCGAGCGGCCCACGAACGGCTCGCCGGTGTGATCCTCCTTGAAGCCGGGGCCCTCGCCGATGAACATGACCTCGGCTTTCGCGCTGCCCACGCCGGGCACCGCTTGCAGGCGCGTCGCGCCGAGCGAGCAATCCCGGCACGCCTTGATGCCTTCGCCGAGTTCAGCGAGAGTCCCTTTCCGAACGGCCGGCGCCTTGGGCGCGACGGGCGCCTTCGCGGGCGTCGAGGTCCAATCGGAGGAATCCGATAGGGACACGCGTCGGCGCAGGGCCTTCGTGAGGTTCTTCAATTCTTCAAGCTCGGCGCTCATTCAATAGTCTCGTGATCTCGGCGACGACGGTCTTCGCGACGCGCGCCTTCGGCCCCGGGGCCAGACGGCGCGTCCAACCAATACCGACCATAGTCGCGGCGATGCGGCCCGACGCGAGCGAGGCGGGCCCGTTGGCGACGACCAGGTCGAGCCCCTTGCGCGCGAGCTTGCCGCGCGCGTGCGCCGCTTCACGACGCGTCTCAAGGGCGAACCCGACGAAGAGCTGGCCCGGTCGGCGGAGCGCGGCGGCGTCCTTGATGATATCGGGATTGGGAATCAAGGTCAAGCGGAGCGGAGAATCATTCCGTTTGATCTTGTGTCCCTCAACCTTCGCGACGCGCCAGTCCGACACAGCCGCCGCGCCGATGATCACGTCCGCGCCGCGAACGCGGCGCAACGTTTCTTTCCTCATTTCGAGCGCCGCGACGATCTTGACGACGTGGATGCCGCGAGGCGGTTCCAGATCCGTCGGTCCGCTTATGACCGTCACCTTCGCTCCCGCCGCTTTCGCGGCCGCCGCGAGCGCGAAGCCCATCGCCCCGCTCGACGCGTTGCTCAGGAATCGGACGGGGTCCAGATATTCGCGGGTGGGCCCCGAGGTGATGAGGACGGTGCGGCCGCGCAAGCTCACTTTAAGATCGAGCGAACGATCTCGTCGGGCTCGACGAGGCGGCCTGGTCCTATCTTGCCGCTGGCGAGCTCTCCCTTCTCGGGGCCGAGCACCCGGTAGCCGAAGCTCTTGATCCGGGAGACGTTCGCCTTCGTCGCCGGATGCTCCCACATCTCCGCGTCCATCGCCGGGGCGACGACGACGGGCGCCTTGGTCGAGAGGACGAGCGTGTCGAGCAGGCCCGAGGCGCGTCCCTGCGCCAGGCGAGCGATGAAGTCCGCGGTCGCGGGCGCGATCAGCACGAGATCGGCCCAGTCCGCGAGCGACAGGTGCGCCATCTCCCACAGCGTGGGGTCGAACATCGCCTGCGCGACGGGATGCTTCGACAGCGTGGTCAGGGTCAGGGGCGAGACGAACTGCGCCGCCGTCGGGGTCAGCACGCAGCGGACCTCCACGCCCTTCTTGACGAGGCCGCGCACGATCGGCGCAGCCTTGTACGCCGCGATGCTGCCGGTCACACCCAGCACCACGCGGCGTACGGGCTTCGCCATGGCTTTACTCCGCCTTCTTCGGCGGCTCTTCGCCCTGCGACGCCGCGGCCTTCTTCAGGTCCTTCCAGTCCACCTTGCCGCCGAGGACGTCGCGCACGGCGAGGTCGAGCAGCTCGGCCGGGGTCAGGTGGCGGTGCTCCTCGCGCTTCTTGAGCTCCTTGACCCAGATCGCGGCCATCGGGATCGCGGAATACTTCCCGCGGGGGAAATTGAGGATCATTTCCTCGGTGGTCTTGTACGGCTGGGCGTCCTTGACGATTTCCTTCTTGGCCATGTTGCAGTTCTCCTTAAGCGAGCGCGGGCACGAGGTGCGACGGGTCCAGCCGGGACGTCTTGAGCGTCTCGGCGGTGAGGATGCACGAAATCTGATCGACAGCTCTCGCGAGATCATCATTGACCACGGCGTAATCGTAGTCCTTGGCGGCGGCGAGCTCGCCGCGCGAGTTCGCGAGACGCTTGGCCACGATCTCGACGGCGTCGCGGCGCCCGGCGAGGCGCGCCTTGAGCGCGTCCATCGAGGGGGGCAGGACGAACACGAGGATGGCCGCGGGGTGCTTGCGGCGGATGGCCATCGCGCCCTGCACGTCGATGGCCATGATCACGTTGAGGCCGTGCTTGATCTGGTCCTCGACGAAGCCGCGCGGCGTTCCGTAATACTCGTCGTGGACCATCGCCCACTCGAGCAGCTCTCCGCGCCGGATGCGGCGCTTGAACTCCTCGCGGGTCAGAAAGAAATAGTGCTTTCCGTTCTTCTCGCCGGGGCGAGGGAGGCGGGTCGTGCAGGAGGTCGAGTACTTGAGGTCCTTGCGCTTGGCCAGGAGCTTGCGGCAGATGGTGGTCTTGCCTGCGCCGGACGGCGCGGAGATGATGAGAAGGGCCCCTTTCCTCATGTGGTCGGAGATTCTATCTGATTATTAAGGGAAGCGCAATATGACGCCCATATGACCGCGGCCCCGTCAAGCCGCCGTTGTGGTTTTTCGCTCCCTTTTTTCATAGGGTCTCCGCATGAGCCAAGCCAAAGCCTACGCCGTCATGAGCCCGACCTCCGCCTTCCAGCCCTGGACCTTCGAGCGCCGCGAGCCCGGGGACCGGGACGTCGTCATCGAGATCGCCTTCTGCGGCATCTGCCACAGCGACCTGCACCAGGTCCGCGACGAATGGGGAGGCTCGAAGTTCCCGATGGTGCCCGGCCACGAGATCGCCGGGCGCGTGCGCGCCGTCGGCAAGAAGGTCCGCAAGTTCAAGGCGGGGGACGACGCCGGCGTCGGCTGCCTGGTGAACTCCTGCGGAAAGTGCGCGAACTGCCGCAAGGGCCTCGAGCAGCATTGCGCGGGCCCCGTGGCGTTCACCTACAACGGATTCGAGCTCGACGGGAAGACGCCCACCTACGGCGGCTACTCCTCGCACGTCGTCGTCGATGAGCGCTTCGTCCTCAAGATCAAGTCCGGCCTGCCGCTCGAGCGCGTTGCACCCCTGCTGTGCGCCGGCATCACGACGTACTCGCCGCTCAAGCGCTTCGGCGCGGGCAAGGGCAAGCGCGTCGGAGTGCTGGGGCTGGGCGGCCTGGGGCATATGGGCGTCAAGCTCGCCGCGGCGATGGGCGCGGAGGTCGTCGTGCTCAGCGGCACCGCGGCCAAGAAGGCCGACGGCAAGCGCCTCGGCGCGCACGACTTCATCCTGACGTCGGATGCGGCCGCGATGACGAAGAACACCGGCCGCCTCGACCTGATCGTGGACACGGTCTCCGCGCCGCACGACATCGGCGCCGCGCTCGGCCTGCTCAACACGGGGGGGACCTTGGCCTTGGTCGGCGCGTCGCCCAAGCCGCTGGAACTGCCCGCGTTTCCGCTCATACTCGCGCGGCGTCAGGTCGCCGGCTCCCTGATCGGCGGCATCGCCGAGACCCAAGAGATGCTCGACTTCTGCGCGAAGAAGAAGGTGTTCGCCGACGTCGAGGTCATCGAGCCGCGCGCCCTCGACTCGGCCTACGAGCGCCTGACCAAGGGCGACGTGCGCTACCGGTTCTCCATCGACCTCTCCAAGCTGTGAGTTGGTGTCAGGCATGTCGATGCTGCATAAGTCCCCGAGTTATGCAACATCGACATGCCTGACACCGTATGCCGCGAAGATGTATCCTCTGCCCATGGAAGACAACCAGACGCCGCTGCAGGTCGAGATCGACGAGGCCGTCGCGCGCGGGATGTACACGAACCTCGCGCTGATCACGCACAGCGAGACCGAGTTCCTGCTCGATTTCCTGTTCCTGCAGCCGCAGGCGCCGAAGACGAAGGTGCTCGCGCGGATGATCACGTCCCCGGTGCACGCCAAGCGCCTGCTGTGGGCGCTCAAGGACAACCTCGACAAGTACGAGTCGCGCCACGGCAAGATCAACGCCGGCGAGGCTCCCGCCGAGGCCCGCGCGGGCGTTTATCAGTGACTGCAATCGCCCGCGAAGCGGGCAGCGTGCGCGGCGGCCTTAGGAAAGACGTTGCCGCCGCGCCCCCGCGTGCCTACTTAGTCTGCGTCGGCAGCGAGCTGCTGGCCGGCCAGGTGAACACGCATCAGGCATGGCTGTCGGTGCGCCTGAGGCGCGCGGGCTTCGACGTCGCCGGCGAGTCGTCCGTGCCCGACGACGTCGCGACCATCAAGGCGGCGATACGCCGCGCGCTCGGCGCGGCGGACGCGGTGATCGTGAGCGGAGGCCTGGGCCCGACGTTCGACGACCTGACGCGCGAGGCCGCGGCCGCCGCGCTCGGGAGGAAGATCCGCTTCGACCCCGGGCTGTGGCGCGTGATCCTCACGCGCTTCGCGCGCTACCACGCCGCCGTCCCGGAGCAGAACAAGCGCCAGGCCGAGGTCATCGCCGGCGCCGAGGCGCTCGCCAACGAGGCGGGCTCCGCTCCCGGGCAGAGGCTTGAGTTCCGCTGGACGGACGGACGGGCGCGGACGATGATCCTCCTGCCCGGCCCGTACCCGGAGATGTCTCCGATCTTCGAGCGCGCGCTCCCGCGGCTCGCCGCGCGGCACGCGAAGGGCGCGGCCGCCGCCTCGTTCTCGCTGCGCCTCGTCGGAGTCAGCGAATCGGTCGCCGCCGAGGCGCTGGATCCGGTCCGCGCCCGCTTTCCCGGCGCGTCGTTCACCATCCTCGCCTCGGGCGGGGAGGTCTCCTTCCACGCGACGACCCGGGCGGCGAATAAGGCGTCGGCGGAAAAGGAGCTCGCCGCTCTGCAGACGGCGGCCCTCGCGGCGGCCGGCAGATGGGCGTACGGCGAGGGCGACGACACGTTGGAATCGGTTCTGGGCGCCCGCCTGAAGCGCGCGCGTCTGACCGCCGCGGTCGCCGAGTCCTGCACCGGCGGACTGCTGGGGGGACGTCTGACCTCGGTCCCCGGCTCCTCGGCGTGGTTTCACGGCGGCGTGATCGCCTACGATGATTCGGTCAAGACGAAGCTTCTCGGCGTGAGCGCCGCGCTGATCCGCAAGCGCGGCGCGGTGTCGGAGGAATGCGCGAAGGCGATGGCGGCCGGAGCTCGCAAGGCCGCCGGCTCGGACATCGGGATCGCGATCACCGGCGTCGCCGGCCCCGACGGCGGCACCAAGCACAAGCCCGTCGGGCTGGTTCACGTCGCCGTGTCCGGGCCCGGGTCCGCGCTGCGCTCCAAGCGGCTCGATATCCCCGGCCCGCGAGACGCCGTTCGCGCCCGCGCCGCGGGCGCCGCGCTGGCCCTTCTAAAGGAGACGCTCGATGCCCTGGCCTAGCTCCGCGTCCGCGTCCAATCCGGTCGAGCTGCTGATGGCGGTCGTGCGCAACGCGCCGATCGTGCTGTTCGCCGTCGACCCCGACGGGGTCTTCACGCTGTCCGAGGGCCGCGCCCTCGACGCCCTCGGCCTCGAGCCCGGGGAGGTCGTCGGGAAATCCATCTTCGAGCTGTACAAGTCCCACCCGGCCATCCTCGACGCGTGCCGCCGGGCGCTGAAAGGGGAGACGGTCACGCAGACCGCGGCGCTCCAGGGCCTCGTTTTCGAGGCCCGCTACGCGCCTCAGCTCGATTGGGGCGGCAAGATCACCGGCGTCCTCGGCGTCGCCACGGACGTCAGCGAACCCTACCGCCACCTGCTCTCGAAGGACGAATTTCTTTCCGTGATCTCCCACGAGCTGCGCACGCCCCTGAGCAGCGCGGCCGGATGGGCCGCGCTGCTGCGCGAGGGGGAGCTGACGGCGGCGGAGACCGAGAAGGCCCTCGAGGTCGTCTGCCGCAACCTCGCCGACCTCAAGCGCCTGATCGGCGAGCTGCGCGACGCCTCGAGCACGGCCACCGGACGGCTGACGCTCAAGGTCAAGGCCTGCGACCTCGGCCTGGCCGTGCGCGAGGCCGCGGCGTCCCTGGCCGACGCGGCCCAGGCCAAGGAGCAGACCCTCGCGGTGGACGCGCCGGCGCTGCGCGGCGCCGCCGACAAGGCGCGCTGGCGGCAGATCGCCTGGATACTTCTCTCCAACGCGATCAAGTATTCGCCGAAGGGCGCCGTCGTGAGCGCGCGCCTCGAGCGGCGCGGCGACGAGGCGGTGCTGACCGTCGTCGACGCCGGCCCCGGCGTTCCCGCCGCGCTGCGCCCCGGGCTGTTCGACCTCACCTACCTCCCCGACGACGGCCGGCCGCGCGGGCGCGGGCGCGGGCTCGGCCTCGGCCTGGCCATCGCCCGCCGCCTCGCCGAGCTCCACGGCGGGTCGATCGCCTTCTCCGACGCCCCTACGGGAGGCAGCGCGTTCGCCGTCTCCCTGCCGCTCTCCCGCCGCTGAGGGGGATTGACGGTCGGGCCGGGGTTTCATAGAATAAGCGGATGATAACGAAAGAAAATAAAATCGAGATGTTCAAGAAGCACGGCAAGGGAGAAAAGGATTCCGGCTCCACGTCGGTCCAGATCGCCCTCATCACGGAGAGGATCAAGCACCTCTCCTCCCACCTCAAGGCCTCCAAGAAGGACTACGCCACCCAGCGCGGACTTCTGATGCTCGTCGGCCAGCGCCGTCGCCTTCTCTCCTACCTGAAGAAGCGCGACCTGACGGGCTACAACACCATCCTGAAGCAGCTGGACCTGAGGAAATAAACCATGGCTTTCAACCAGAAGATCAGCCTGCAGGAGACTGTGGGCGGCAAGACCATTACGCTCCAGACGGGCACCTTGGCCAAGCAGGCCGGCGGCGCCGTCACCGTGCACCTCGATGAGACCATCGTGTTCTGCGCGGCCACCGTGCAGAAGAACCCCAAGGACGTCATGTTCGTTCCCTTGACCTCCGACTACCGCGAGCGCGCCTACGCGACCGGCCGCGTCCCCGGCGGCTTCTTCAAGCGCGAGATGCGCCCCCGCGACAAGGAGATCCTGACCTCCCGCCTCATCGACCGCCCTATCCGCCCGCTGTTCCCCGAAGGGTGGAACTTCGAGACCTCGGTGCAATCCATCGTCGTCCAGTGCGACATGCAGAACGACGCGGACGTGCTCGCGATCACCGGCGCCTCGTGCGCGCTGATGCTCTCCGACGCGCCGTGGGCCGGCCCCGTCGGCGGCCTGCGCATCTGCCGCGTCAACGGCGCGTTCGTGATCTTCCCGACGTGGGAAGAGCGCGCGATGGCCGACCTCGAGCTCATCGTCGCCGGCAAGAAGGACGCCCTGCTGATGGTCGAAGGCTCGGCCCAGGAAGTCTCGGAAGAAGTGTTCGCCGAGGCGCTCGACCTGGCGCAGAAGGAGATCAACAAGCTCTGCGACCTCCAGCTCAACCTTCTTAAGCAAAGCGCGGCCTCCGGCCGCACTGTGCTTAAGAAATATCCTAAAACCGTCGAGATCCCGGCCGCCGTCACCGCGCTCGTCAAGCAGAAGTGCGAGGAAGGCATCAAGAACGCCCTTCGCGCCAAGCTCGACAAGCACGGCCTCGACGCCCAAGTCGACGCGCTCAAGGACGCCGTCAAAAAGGAGCTCGACGAGAAGAAAGCCGACGCGGCCTACGCCGACGGCTCCAAGTGGGTCGGCAAGATCGTCGAGGAGATCCTCTACACCGAGAGCCGCGCGCTCACGCTCGACGCGAAGCAGCGTCCCGACGGCCGCGGCTTCGAGGAAATCCGCCCCATCGAGATCATGATGCAGCCGTTCGCGCGCCTTCACGGCTCCGTCGTGTTCCAGCGCGGACAGACGCAGGCGTTCTGCTCGGCCACGCTCGGCACCCCCGGCGACATGCAGATCATGGACGTCATCGAGGGAGAGTACAAGGAGCGCTTCATGCTCCATTACAACTTCCCGTCCTTCTCCGTCGGCGAGGTCCGCCCGGAGCGCGGGCCCGGCCGCCGCGAGATCGGTCACGGCGCGCTCGCGCGCCGCTCGATCGCCGCGCTCCTTCCCCCGGTGGACGAGTTCCCGTACACGCTGCGCATCGTGTCCGAGATCTGGGAGTCGAACGGGTCCTCGTCGATGGCTTCCGTCTGCGGCGGCTCTCTCGCCTTGTTCGACGCCGGCGTGCCCATGAAGGCCGCCTGCGCCGGCATCGCGATGGGCCTCGTCCTCGAGGGCGGCAAGTACGCCGTCCTGACGGACATCGCCGGCATCGAAGACCACAACGGCGACATGGACTTCAAGGTCGCGGGCTCCCGCAACGGGATCACCGGCTTCCAGATGGACATGAAGATCGAGGGCCTTTCCATCTCGATCATGAAGGAAGCGCTGGCCCAGGCCAAGCGCGGCCGCCTGTTCATCCTCGATAAGATGGACGCGATCCTGCCCGAGCCCCGCAAGGAGCTCTCGGCCAACGCGCCCCGTCTCTATCGCATCAAGATCCCCTCGGACAAGATCGGAGCCCTCATCGGCCCCGGCGGCAAGAACATCCGCCGCATCCAGGAGACCTACGGCGTCAACATCGACGTCGAGGACGACGGCAGCGTGTTCGTCGCCGGCACCGATCCCATCGGCTGCGACCAGGCGAAGGCCGAAGTCGAGGCCCTCACTCTGGAAGCCGAGATCGGCAAGATCTACAAGGGGCACGTCGTCTCCATCAAGGAGTTCGGCGCCTTCGTCGAAATATTCCCTGGGAAAGAAGGTCTTCTTCATATCTCCCAGATCGACGTCAAGCGCATCGCCCGCGTCGAAGAGGTCCTCAAGATCGGCGACGAGGTCGACGTGAAGGTCCTCGAGATCGACTCGGACGGGAAGATCCGCCTGTCGCGCAAGGCGGTCATCGCTCCCGGCTCCGAGAACGACAGCCCCGGCCCGCGCCGGGACGGTCCTCCTCGCGAGCCCGCCGGCCGCGGCGGCCGCGGCGGAGATCGCGGTGGACGGCGCTAAGGGACATTTAATAAGTTAACCCATGGCCAAGAAGACGGACGCGACGACGAACGGGAACGGGGCGGAAGGTCCGCTCAAGACCCTTAAGTCCGTGTACGACTTCATGATCCAGAACGGCCTCGACTCCGTCGAGATCGTCGAGGACGGCGCGACCGTGAAGCTCGTCCGCCGCAAGGCGAACGTGCAGCAGGTCGCGGTGCCGGTTCCGGTCGCTACAGGGGGAATCCACGCCCCTGTAGCGCCGGCGGCCGCGCCTAGCGGCGCGGCGTCTCAGCACTCAGCTCCCGCCCCCGTGCCGACTCCGGCCGGCACGGCCGTCAAGTCGCCGATGATGGGCATCTTCTATCGGGCGCCCTCTCCTTCCAGCCCTCCGTTCTGCAAGGAAGGCGACGTCGTCAAGCCGGGCCACGTCATCTGCATGATCGAGGCCATGAAGGTCTTCAACGAGATGAAGGCCGAGTTCCCGTGCACGATCGTGAAATACCTCGTCGAGAACGGCAAGCCGGTCAAGTCCGGCCAAGACCTCATCATCGTCGCGCGCTGAGCGCGCGCACCGCTTCCGGAAACCGTCGCCTCCCCGTCATTGACGCGCCGGATTCCGCGTGTCAGCATGCGGGCGCCTTTCCCTTTCAAGGAGAACATCATGACCACCGCCGCAGAGACCGCCAACCTTCGCCTCGGCGATACGGCCCCCGACTTCATCGCCGACTCGACGATCGGCAAGCTCGAGTTCCATAAGTGGCTCGGAGATTCCTGGGGCGTGTTCTTCTCGCATCCGAAGGACTTCACGCCCGTCTGCACGACCGAGCTCGGCGAGGCCGCGAAACGCTCCGCCGATTTCAAGAAGCGCAACGTGAAGGTCCTCGCGCTGTCCGTGGACTCCGTCGCGTCCCACGACAAGTGGAAGGGGGACATCGAAGAGACCCAGAAGTGCCTCGTGGATTACCCGATCGTCGGCGACGGATCCAAGCGGGTCGCCAACCTCTACGGCATGATCCACCCCAACGCGTCCGACAGCTTCACCGTGCGCACGGTGTTCGTCGTCGATCCGAAGAAGAAGATCCGCCTGACGATGACCTACCCCGCCTCGACGGGCCGCAACTTCGACGAGATCCTGCGCGTCATCGACGCCCTGCAGCTCTCCGACGCGCACAAGGTCGCGACGCCCGTCAACTGGCAGGACGGCGACGACTGCATCATCCCGCCCGCGATCCAGGACCCCGAGGAGCTCAAAACGAACTACCCCAAGGGCTTCAAGACGATAAAGCCCTACTTTCGCGTGACGCCTCAGCCGAACAAGTAACGCGCGTCTTCTTAGCCGACTGTTTCCGGAAACAGTAAAAAAGCGGCATCGAATGCGGCAATCCTGATGCTCGGCCCCCTGGAAAACCCTCGGAAAACCGCTATAATTCGTCTCCATGGCAATCAACCGATACCGTTCGGCCGCGAAGGCGACGAAGTCATCCAAGCGCAAGGACATCCTCCCGTCCGCGATCCGCTGGGTCGCGTTCTTCCTCGGCGCCGTCTATCTCGGTTGGGCGCTCGCGTTCCCGCAGTACTCGGGCAAGATCGGGGTGGGGCTCTCGAATTTCTTCTTCCACCGCTTCGGCGTCGGCGCCTACCTGCTTCCCGTGTTCCTGTTCAACGGCCTGCTGCAGCATGTCCTGCGCGGCAAGTCCTCGGGCTGGATGGTCACCTCCATCGCGTCCTTCTGCGGCCTGCTCGCGGGGACGACCTTGTCCGCTCAGCTCGGCGGTTGGATGGGCACGGACACGATGCTCGCAGGGGGCACCTGGGGGACGGCGATCGGCGGCGTGCTGACGTCGGGCATGGGCGAGGTCGGAGCGTTCCTGCTCGGGCTGGGCGCGTTCCTGTTCGCGCTGCAGGTGTGCTTCGAGATCCGCTGGTCGGCCGTCGCGCAGACCCTCGCCAAGCTCCTCGCCGAGGATTACTCGGAGTGGACCAAGGCGCGCGCGGAGATGAAGGCGCTCAAGGCGAAGGCGCCTTCGCAGGACGAGGCCGTCAAGACGAAGTCCAAGGCCGCGGAGCTGCCCCAGACCAAGCCCGCGCCCGAGGCCCTGCCCCTGCCGAAAGCGGTGGATACACGCGAGATCAAACCTCTTAACGGCGCGCCCAAGCTCGTCGTGGACAAGGACGCCAAGGTCAAGGCCGTCGAGGGCGAGCGCATCGCGCCCGCGCCGCCCACGGCCGCGTACAAGGACTACAAGCTCCCGAGCCTTGAACTGCTCTCCCTTCCCTCCGACGCGCGCAAGCGCGGCAAGCCGACCGAGGAGGAGATCGCGACGGCCGTCGCCGACCTCGAGCGCACGCTCAAGAGCTTCGACATCGACGCGCGCGTCTCCGGCTACTCGCCCGGGCCCGTGATCACGCGCTATGAGATCTCGCCGGCGCCCGGCGTGAAGGTGTCCTCCATCGTCGCGCTCGAGAACGACATCGCGCTCGCGATGCGCGCCAAGGGCATCCGCATCGTGGCTCCGATCCCGGGCAAGGCCGCCGTCGGCATCGAGCTGCCCAACCCGCGCCAGGCCGCCGTGGTCCTGCGCGAGATTCTCCAGTCGGAGGCGATCCCGGCGTCGGCCCCGCTGCTGTCCTTCGGCCTCGGCCTGTCCGCGTCCGGAGAGCCCGTCGCGGCCGATATCGCCAAGATGCCCCATGTCCTCGTGGCCGGCGCGACCGGCTCCGGGAAATCCGTTTTGATTCATTCCATGGTCATGTCGATCCTCTTCCGGGCGCGCCCCGACGAGGTCAAGTTCGTCATGATCGACCCCAAGCGCACCGAGCTCACGTTCTACGAAGGCATACCGCATCTCTTCGACCCGATGGTCGAGCCCGCGCGCGTCTCCGTCATCACCAACCCCAAGGACGCGGCGAAGGCTCTTAAGGCTTTGCTGGCCCTCATGGACAAGCGCTACGAGCGTCTGCAGCTGCACGGGCAGCGCAACATCGAGGGCTACAACGCGATGGCGGACAAGAAGGGCCTGCCGCGCGAGTTCTACGTCGTGGTCATCATCGACGAGCTCGCCGACCTGATGCTGATCGCGGGGGACATCGTCGAGGACGCGATCCAGCGTCTGACGCAGATGGCGCGCGCGGTCGGGATCCACATGGTGCTGGCCACGCAACGGCCGTCGGTGGACGTCATCACGGGCGTGATCAAGGCCAACCTGCCTTCGCGCATCGCCCTCCAGGTCATATCGAAGATCGACTCGAAGGTCATCCTCGACGGGTCCGGGGCCGAGAGCCTGCAGGGACGCGGAGACTTGCTGTACCTCTCCAGCGGGGCGCAGAAGCCGGAACGCTGTCAGGGAGCGTTCGTCTCCGAGGACGAGATCCGGGGCCTCGTGGACTACCTCAAGACGCAGGGCAAGCCGGACTATCCGATGCTCGAGACGATGGCGGTCAAGGGCGGAGCGGCGGCGGATCTGTCGCAGTTCGGGGTGGAGCCGCTCGAGTTCTCGCAGGCGTTGAAATTGATCATCGAACGGCGGCGGATCTCGCAGGACCTGCTGAAGTCTCAGTTCGGGTCCTCGGCGCGGGCGACGAACATCTTGTCGGCGCTGGAGGTCAAGGACTTCATCCACAAGCCGGAGGGGACCAATCGGTGGGAGATCCGATTTGATACCATCGAGGACTATATGAAGGTGCATTTCCCGCAGGTGCCGATCGATCGGAAGGATTAACGACATGGGGAACCTTGCCGTCGCCGTGCTGCTCGTGATGACGACCTCGGCGTTCGCCAAGGAGGCGAAAACAAAACCCCGGGCGGCGGCGAAAGCAGACATCTCCTCCGCCGCTGCAGGAACAGCGTTAACGGAGTATGCGGCATCAACCTCCGCGTTAACGCTTGAACAGATTGGTCTCCGCTTCGCGGAGACCGACGGAAAGATCGATACTTTGAAAGCCTCCTTTCGGCAATCGGTACGCATGGAAGGATCCGACGTCGTGCAGACGGTAGAGGGCGACGTGCTGTTTAAGAAACCGGATCTTCTGCGGCTGACTCATCGCATCCCTGAGCCGCAGACCGTCGTATCGGACGGAACATACTTGTGGGTGTATCGGAACAGCACCAACCAGGTCATCCAAACGAGGCTTGAGACCTGGCGCAAGTCCGAACCTTTGGCCCAAGGGCTTCTCGATTTCGGCAAATCCGCGGATATGCTGACCCGTTACGACACCGCTCTGACGACGGTCTCCGCCCCCGGCGCCGACGGCCATCGCACGTTCACGCTCACGCTCAAGCCCAAGGCGGCGGACAAGAAGAAGGGGGGCGATACCGATTTCGTCCTGACCCTTCGCGCGTCGACCAAGGATTTTTTCCCCGGCGACGCGACCTTGACCGTCGGGCGGGCGTCGATCCGCTCGCGGTTCGAGAACGTGCGCCTCAACCCCGCGATCCCCGCGGAGGAGTTCACGTTCGCGCCGCCGCCGGACGCGGACCTTTTTAAATCTCCGGAGCCGAAATAATGACCCTCGACAAAGAGCCCGATCCCCTTCGCCGCATCCCGACCAAGCACCCCACCGCCCTGCGCGCCGAGATCGGCCCGATCCTGCGCGCGGCGCGCCTCAAGCGCGGGCAGTCGCTGGAGGCCGTGGCCCAGCAGACGCGCATCTCCAAGCGCTTCCTCGAGGCGCTCGAGGACAACCGCTTCGAGCAGTTTCCCGCCGTCGTCTACCTGCGCGGATTCCTGAAGAGCTACTGCGAGCATCTCGACGTGAACTTCGAAGAGATCTGGGGGATGCTGAACGCGACCCCCGCCCCGGAGCAGCCGGCCGAGGCCGCGCCCGCCGAGGCGTCCGCGACGCCGGCGACCAAGGCCGC
>JAUYSH010000068.1 GCA_030696455.1 Elusimicrobiota bacterium | reverse complement strand
CCGGTTCTCGGCCGAAGATTCTACCGCTTAACATTCAGGTTTTCGCGAAGCGAAAACCCTGGCGCCGAAGGCGCCATGCCGTTCAAGGGCCGTTGTTCAAAACCCCATGAACTGGGAGGAGTATGACCATTGTCATAGTCTTGATTTCCGTCTACAATGGGTAGGTGACCGTGTTTGAGGCCTCGAACGGCTCGCGCAAAGAGTTCTACCTGTTCGCCTCGGCCGCGCCCATGGCCGTCGTCATGCGCGAGCACTGCGACCGGCCCCCGAAGGCGATCACGCATTGGGCGAAGGGCGAGGCCATTTTCTACGCGGAGGTCGAGGCGTTCCCCGACGAGGCCGCGGCCCGCGAGTTCATGACGAAGTACGTGGCCGTCCTCGCCCGCACCGGCTGGAAAGTCCTGATTTAGCCTAGGAAAAATAGGCCGAACCTCGTAACAAAAGCGTCTCCCGCGAAACGGGTTCCGGGGCTAGACTTATAGGAATGCCCCCGGTCAGGGTTTTCGCGTTGGCGGCGCTGTTCTGCGCCGTCTCAGGCTCCGTTCGCGCCGCCGTCCTGCGCGAGGCGACGGGCTTGGTCCAGATCCGCCCCGCCGGAGCCGACAGCTGGCGCCCCGCCGGAAAAGCGCCGCGCCCCATGAGCGAGGGAGACGGGCTGCGCACCGGTTTCAACGCCAAGGCGCGCGTCGAGCTGCACGCCGGCTCGGTCCTGGAGGCGGAGGGCAACGCGCATGTGTCCATCGAGGTGGACGGCCCCGGTCACACCAGCATTCATGCGATGTTCGGGACGGTGCGGCTGAGCGCGTCCGCCGGCGGGGGAAGAGCGGTGTCGGTGCGCACGCCGACCTGCGTCGTGCGCGCGCGCGGCGACCGCGTCGTCACCCGGATCACCGTGGCGGGCGGCGGCAGCGCCACGATCGAGGTCGTCGAAGGCGTGGCGGGCGTGGAGGATAACCGCGGAACGGCCATTATTTTAAGAGCGGGCCAGCGCGTGGCGGTGGACCTGGCCGGCGTGCACGAGGCGACGGCCGCGCCGACGCCGGTGCAGGCCCGCAAGATCGATTTCATGGCGACGATGCGCCGGGAGCTCGGCTTCGAGCTGGGGCGCGACGCGGACTTCACGGCGGCCTCGCGCGAGGCGCGCAGAGGCGAGCGGGAGCTCGGGCGCGTGCTGATCGACGCCGACGGACGGCGCGTGCGCGTCGAGGAGTATGTGGTGCGGCCCTCGGACTCGCGCCTGTCGCTCGTGGTGATGAACGGCCGGCCGGAAGGGCTGTCGTACTATTCGTGGGACGGGCGCTTCGACCGGGCCTTGCCGCGCAACCTGGAGGCGGTGTTCGCGGGGCTGACCGGGTCGGCGGCGGCGACCGCGTGGACCGTCACGGATTTCACCGCGACCTGGGCGACCGGCGGCGCGTCGCTGGCGGAGAGGGGCTCGGGCGGTCATCAGGTGGACCTCAACGCCAACGCCGACCCGCTCGACGATGTGGCCGCCGGGACCGCGTTCCGGACCATCTTTGACCGGTATGGGGTGTACGCCAACGGCGTGCTCAAGCGCGGATTCACCGGCGCGAACCTGCAGACCTACTCCGACGCCGCGGCGAGCTCGACCAACGATCCCTTGACCGGGGCGGCGTTGGGCGCGAACCTGCCCGTCGTCGTGATCAACACGACCTTTCCCGATGGCGCGTCGGCGCGAAGGGTGACGCGGGAGGCGTACGGAGACGGGACGACGATCACGCGCGAGGACCTGGCGCTGGAGTTCGGCGGCGGCGTGGCGCCCCGGGCGTCGTACGGGTCGCCCGACCGCCATCGCGAGCAGCGGATCACGGTCGGGGGAGCGGTGATCCGGGTCGTCATGCCGTCCGATGCGGCGGCCGCGACGAGGCAGGTGCCGTGAGGGCCCTCGCGCTGGCGCTTTTCCTGGCGGCCCCGGCGCGGGCGCTGGAGTGGCAGCCCATCGCGGGCATACAGGCGCTGGGCGGGACGCATTTCTTCCGCGGGGAGACCGGCTCGGTGTCGGGCAACGCCGACGCGGTGTTCGCCGCCGCGATCCGGCGCGGCGAGAAGTGGTCGCTGCTGCCGTCTTTGCGTTCCTCGTACGAGGGGACGCGGCGCGTCAACGACGTGCTGGGGGCGTCGACCCCGGCGCAGGCGCGCATGGAGCATAAGGCCGCGTTCCGCGCGGTGTGGGCCGATCCCGCGTCGCGCTGGCGGCTGAAGCCGGGGGCGTCCTACAAGCGGTCGTTTTTGAAGGAGACGGCCGATGAGAGCTGGGGCGGGGGGCTGTTCGACGAGAGGCTGTGGACGCTCGGGGCGGAGGCGGAGTTCCTCACGCGGGAGCCGCACTCGCTGCGGGCCTCTCTGGACTGGTTCGACGCGGCGTATCCCAACTACACGAGCCTCGAGTCCCAGGCCGCGCTGCAGTTCGCGGGCCAGCCGCTGGCGCGCGAGCTGGTCGGCGACCGGGTCCTCGACCGCAGCGGCCTGCGCGCCGGCGCCGCCTTCGACATGCCGGCCGGGGAGCGGGTGCGCCTGGACGCGGGGCTGTCGACGGTGTGGTCGCGCTACGGGCGCCAGAAGATCGTCGATGAGGGCGGTCAGTTCGTGGACCAGGCGCGCCAGGACTTCCTGACCTCGCTGGCGCTCGTCGCGCGCATGCCGCACGAGTGGAACGCCGACCTGCGCGCGCTGGGCTCGCTGACGCTCGGGGCGGGCGTGCTCGCCTCCAACCAGAACGGCTACGACGCCACGCGCGGCAAGTTCCTGGAGAATTTCTACGACTACCGGGAGCTGTCGGTGACGCCCGCGGTGAGGCTGCTCATGGGGCCGGAGCGCGCGCCGGTGGCCGTGGACCTGGCGGTCGGCTGGCGGCGGCGGACCTACGGGGGGCGGCCGGCGCAGGACGAGTCCGGCGCTTACTCGGGCGGCGCCCTGACGACGACGGAGTGGACCGCGGCGGGGACCTTGACCTACCCGATCGTCAAGCGCTTCAGCCTGGTGTTCACGCTCGAGCGGGCGAGCGCCCGGTCGAACCAGCGCTTCGAGCGCTATTACCGGTACGCGTATGAAGCCACGAGCGCGCTCGCGGGCTTCCGGTGGGACTGGTGAGACGCGCCCTTTGCGCCGTCTTCGCCGTCCTGCTCGCGGGCTCCGCCCGCGGCGCGGCGGTGACCTGGACCGGAGGCGACTCGGGGGATTGGAATGTCGCGGGCAACTGGTCGCCGGCGGGGGTGCCGGGCGCGTTCGACGCGGTGACCATCCCCTCGGGCACCGTCGTCGCGTACTCGACGGACCCGGCGCTCGGCGTCGCGTCGCTGACGCTCGGAGAGGCGGGCATCACGCCCGTCGCCGTGCTGCAGCTCTCGACCGGCCTCGCCGTGGGAGGGACCTTGCTGCTCCAGGAAGGGGCCGCGCTGCAGGTCTCGACCGGGGCCGGCGTCGCGGCGGCCGACATGTTCCTGCTCAGGGGCACGAGCGTGGCCTTCACGGCCGCGCCCGCCGTCACCGGGACGGCGCCGTTCCTGAGGCTGTACGCGTCCGGGAGCTTTTACCTCGCGGGCGGCTCGACGATCACCGTCCGCGGGCGGGGCTACGCGGCCGGCGCGGGGGCCGCGGCCG
>JAUYSH010000050.1 GCA_030696455.1 Elusimicrobiota bacterium | reverse complement strand
TCATGTCCTGAGGGGTGTGGGGTCGCCGCGCTGTTTGCGCTCGAAGCGCGGTCGACCCCAAGCGAGGCTCAATGCCGAGCGGCCCCGAAGGACATGAAACCGCCGCCGGGCCGTCGCGAAGCCGTCGCCCGTTATTTTCGGGCGCGGATTTCCGCGAGAGACCAGGGGCCGAACTCGCGCCAGGAGGCGATCGAACCCTTCGGCGTAACGGTCTCGAAATGCGCGCGGCGGGCGGACTTCATCGCGACGAAGGTGCGTCCCCCCCGGCGCGGCAAGGCGCGCAGCGCGTTGTCGTCGCCGAAGCGCTCCGCGTTCGCTTCCTCGCGCTTCGCGTAGTGGAACTCTCCGACGAAATAGACCATCCGGTCGACCCGGCGGCCCGTGTAGAACTGCAGGCCGTGCAGAAAACTGTCGTAGGTCCAGACCTCGTCCTCCGGGGACGCGGAGGCCTTCACGGCGAGCGCTAGGTCCCTCGCGCTGATCAGCGGCGAGGCGGCGGAGACCGCGGCGAGCGCGAGCGCGCCCGCGAGGACGCCCCCGAGGCCCAGCGCGAGCGCAGGACGCTTCGCCGAGGGCGCGTACGCCTGGGCGACGCCGAGCGCGGCGAGCATCGCGGCCGCCAGCGCGCCCAGGCGTCCCAGCAAAGCGGCGTCCGCTCCGACGGGCGGCAGCGAGAGATGGGGCATGCGCAGAGACAGCAGCGCGGCCGTCGCGGCGGCCAGCAGCAGGAGGGCGCCCAGCGCCCGGCAGAGCCGCCACGCCCACTTCGGGGGCCCGTCCTCGAGCGACAGCGCCGCCAGCAGGGCCGCGTGAGGCAGCACCGGCAAGGCGTAGGTGGCGAGCTTGGAGCTGGAGGTCGTGAAGAAGGCGATGATCCCGATCACCCAGAGAGCGAGCGCCGTCGCGCGGGCGTCCGCGAAGGGATTTCGCAGGCCCTTGTAGAGCCCCGACAAAAACGGCGCCGTCCAGGGCAGCAGGCCGGCGGGCAGCACGGCGAGGTAGAACCACCACGGGGCCCCCCGCGAGTATCGCGGCGTCAGATAGCGCTGGAAATGCTGCTCGACGAAGAAGGTGTGGAAGAAGTCGGGCCGGCGCGCCTGGAGCGCGAGGAACCACGGCGCCGCGACGGCCGCGGCGAGGACGATCCCCCACGGCGAGAGCAGCTTCAGCGCGGGGCGGCGCCATTTCGGGAAGAGGCCGATCAGCACCGCCGTCCATAGGACCGGGAATAGGAAGGAGATCAGGCCCTTGCTCAGGAACGCGAGCGCCGCGGCGAGCCACGCCGCGGGCGCCGCCCAGGCGGCGTCGGCCGGCTTCTCCAGCACGCGCAGGATCAACGCCGTCGTCCAGAGCAGGAACACGCTGACGGGCAGGTCGAGGGTCAGGTTGTGTACGAGGAACAGCCAGAGGCCCGCCGTGGACGCGGCGAGCGCGGCGGCGCGGCCTATGCGCGGCGAGTAAAGCCAGGATCCGAGCCAGTAGATCCCTCCCGCCCCCAGCAAGGCGAGGAGGAACATCGGCAGGCGCGCGGCCGCCTCGCTCGGGCCGAGCAGGCCGATCGACGCCGCGCCCAGCCAGTACCAAAGCGGGGGCTTCTCGACGTAGGCCATCCCGTTGAGGGACGGCAGGACCCAGTCGCCCGAGGCGGCCATCGCCCGCGGGACCTCGGCGTAGCGGGCGTCATCGACCTCGATGAGGGGCGAGCCTATGATGAGCAGCGGCAGCGCGAGCGCCGCGCCCAGCAGCCAGACGGGCACGGGGGCGCTCAGCCTCATACCGACACCACGACCTTGCCGAACTGGCCTCGTGACTCCAGCCGAGCGTGGGCGGCTGCGGCCTCGGCCAACGGGAAAACCCGGTCCACGACCGGACGAACCCGGCCGTCCTGGACGAAAGTCCACGCCTCGCGCATCTCCGAGAGGCTGCCCGTGCGCGCGCCGAGTATGCGCAGTTGACGGCTGAACACGTAGCGCAGATCGAGCTCGACCTTCGGCCCTGAGGTCGCGCCGCACGTGACGAGACGTCCTGAGGGCCGCAGGCACTTGAGCGCGTCCATGAACAGCGCCGGGCCGACGTGCTCGAAGACGATGTCGGCCATCCGCCCCCCCGTCAGGCGGCGCACTTCCCTCGGCAGGCCGGCCGGAGGCGCCAGGAGGACATGGTCGGCGCCGAGAGCCTTTGCGCGCTCGACTTTGGCGGCGTCGGTCGTGGTCGCGATCACGACGGCGCCCAACGCCTTCGCGATCTGGATGCCCGCGACCGACACGCCCGAGCCCGCCCCGATGATGACGACGGTGCGGCCCGGCCCGGCCTCGCCCAGGGTCTTGAGCATGCGCCAGGCCGTGAGCAGGGCCAACGGCAGGGACGCCGCCTCTTCGAACGACATCCCCGGAGGGATGTCGAGCAGATGAGCGGACTTGACGGCGAGAAGCTCCGCGTAGCCCCCCTGCGAGCCGCCGTAGGCCCCGATGATCCCGAAATCGGGGCAGTCGGACTCGCGTCCGTCCGCGCACGCGACGCAGGCGCCGCAGCACAGCCCGGGATGGACCGCGACGCGGCGGCCGCCCGTCTCCCCGGCGACGTCGGAGCCGAGGATGTGCGGGACCTTGACCTTCGAGCCGGGCAGCCCCTCGCGGATCCAGAGGTCGAGGTGGTTGAGCGCGCAAGCCCGCACCCGCAGAAGCACCTCGCCGGGGCCCGGGACGGGCTCGGGCACGGTCTCCAAGGAGAGGTTCTCGACTCCGCCGAACGCCTTCAGGACAGCCGCTTTCACCCGGCCATTCTAGCGAAAAAAGGCCCCGGGCCGGAGCCCCGCTTAATGCTTCTTCAGCGAGCCTTGAAAGGCGGAGGACAGCATGGCGACCATGCCGTCCTTCTGCTTGAGGGCGTCGAGCAGGCGCTGCCGCTCGCGCTCCCAATCGGCGAAGCGGGCGACGATGCCGTCGCGCTCCTGCAGGGCGCGGGCCATGTGCTCGGAGAGGGTCGCGACCTTGGAGCGCAGGTCGCCGGCCGCGGCGGCCTCCTGGGAGGCTCGGACGCTCTCCTCCTCGACCTTGCGCTGAAGCTCGAGCATGCGCTGATGCCAGCGCTCGTCGGCGGAGGCGCGCTCGGCGATCGCGAGGCGGACCTTCTCGGCCTCGGACACCAAGGCGCGGGTGAGCTCGTCGCGCTCGGCGCCGAGGGACTCGGCGCGGGCGTCGCGTTCCGAGAGGGCGCGCTCCAAGTCCGCGATCCGGTTCTTGAGGGTTTCGACGTCCCCCTTCACGCCCTCGGTGCGGGCGTCGGCGGCGCGGGCCGCGGCGCGCTCGCGCTCGAGCTCCCCGGAAAGCGAGACGAGGCTGTCGCCCATCGTCTTCTCGATCGCGCGGCGCTCGTCGAGCACGGCGCGCAGCTGCTCGTGGCGCTCGCGCATCGCCTTGAGCAGCTCGGCCTTCTCCGCCTCGAGCTCGACGATGATCTCGTCCTTGGCCTTGGGCGTCGCGGTCAGGACCTTGAGGACCCGGTCGAGCCCCTCCCGGACGGACGCGGAGCCGGCGCCGGCTTCGCGCTGCCCCAGGTTCACGGCGTCGAGGCGCTTGGCCAGCTCCGCGATCTGGTCGGAGACCGCGGTCTCGCGGTGGATGCGCTCCTTGAGGAATTCCTGGCGGATGGACTGGCCCTGCTCGAGCCAAAGCGTCGAGAGCGCGGCGCGCTCATCGACCAGAGACTGGAGCCGGTCGTCCTGCTTGCGCAGCTCGAGGTCGTGATGGCGCTCCCAGTCGGAGAGGGTGCCCTGCAGCTTCGAGGCGAAATCGTCGAGGCGCCGGGAGACCTGGTCCTCCAGGCGGCGTTCATCCTCCGGGATGCGCGCGGCGATGCTCCGGACCTCGGGCAGCAAAGCGGGCAGCTCCTTCATCTCCTCGCGCCAGCGCGCGACCTGCTCGGCGACGTCCTTGATCGTGCGGCGGAAAACGGTGAGCTCGGCGCCGAGCGCCTCGACCGGCACGATGGCAGCGGCCGGCGGCTGCCGGGAGACGGCTTCCTTCAAGAGCTGGGCGAAGGTCGCGTTCATCTCGTCGAGGCGGCGTTCGAGCGCCTCCACGCGCCCGCGCGCGTGCGATTTGGCCTCTTCGCCGTCGCGCTCGGCCTTCTCCCGGCGCAGCTGGTCGGTCAGGCCCTTCAGATGCCCTTCGACCTCGGTTTTCAGCGCCTCCTGCTGGGTCAGCAGGTTCGAGGCGGCGGTGGCGCGCTCGCGTTCGGCGATCAGCTCGCGCTCCAGAAGCTCGATGCGCTTCTGGAAGAAGTCCATCATCGGCGTCGAGACGGGCAGGCGCGGCGGCGGGGCGATCAGCTCCGGCCGCGGCGGGGCGGGCGGCACGGGGCGGGGCGGCACGGGCGGCTGGGGCTCGAGGGGTTCCACGCTATCTCTCCCGGTAGCGCCGCGAGATCTTCGCGGGCAGATTGAAGCTCACCGAAACGCGGTGGACCTGCGCGCCGAGCTCGCCCGTGGGCGCGAACGCGTAGTCGAAGCTGAGGTCCGACAGCTTTACGCCGAAACCGAAGTTCAGCATCGAGGTCAGCCCGAGGGAATCGTAGGTCAGCGAATTGATGCCCGCGCGCACCGCCCCCTGGATGTTCTTCTGGATGTCGAGCGTATACTCCATGCCGCCCGCGCCGTGGGGCAAATTGTTGATGGGGGCGATCGCCTCGACCGTGAGGAGGAGCGGCTTGATCGGCCGCAGGCCTCCGCCGAAGCGCAAGCGCGTCGGCAGGGTGTCCCGCTTCCGGTCGAATTTCGGGCCGATGCCGAGGTTCTGGATGGTCATCGCCATGTCGTAGGTGTGGGAGGTGCCGTAAAAGCGCGAATGTATCCCGAAGTCGCCGCCGTAGGCGGCCGCGTGCTCCAGGATGTCCATTTTCAGGTACTTGACGGTGACGCCCATCGAAACGTCCATCTCGCTGTCGGAGAGGTCGTAGATCGATTGGCCCCAGCCGAGTTCGGCGAGGTAGGAGCGAGGATGGAATTCCCCCCGGGTTTGGCCGTTGATGTCGGTCCGGTCGATCGCGCCGACGTCGAGGTAGCGCACCCCGAAGGCGAGGACGGAGGTGTCGTTGATCCTTTTGGCGACGGACGCGGCGTTGTAGGTGATGCCTGCGATGTACTGCGAGTGGAGGAAGGTGGCCGAGAAGCGGGGAACCTGGGCAAGGCCGGCGGGATTCCAGTAAAGGGAAGCGGCGTCGTTCGTCGCCACCGAGTAGGCGCCGCCCATCGCGATGCCGCGCGCGCTGGTATCGAAGAGCATGAACTCGGCGCCGGAAGTCCCCACCGCGGCGCGGCCGAAGTCCGACGCGCCCGCCGGCAGGGCGAGGGGCAGGGCCAGGGCGGCGGCGAGGAAGGCCCTCACCGGATCACCGCCAGCTTGAGGATCTTCTTGGAGCCGCCGGACTCGACCATCACGAGATAGACGCCGGTCGCGACGGCGCGGCCGGAGCCGTTGGTGCCGCTCCAGGTCAGGAGGCCGGTGGAATTCGCCTTGACGTCGAGGACCTGCTCGCCGCGCAAGGTGAAGATCCTGACGCGGGCGCCGGGCGGAACGTTGTCGATGGTCACGTACCCGTCGCGGCCGGTGTAGTAGGGGTTCGGGAAGACGCGGGCGGTCTCGGCCGTCGTCGAGAGAGGGACCTGCCCGACCTGGAACAAGGAGAAGTGGTTGATGCGGGCGGTCATTCGCCCGTTGGTCGTGTCGACCGCCGTCTCGAGCGGGACGCACGTCCCGCTCCCGGGGTCGTAGCGCAGCAGCAAGGCGCGGCTCGCCGGGATGCCCCCGAGGTCGCCGGGGAGGAAGTCGAAGGAGAAATACAGGCTGCCGGAGGGCTGCAGCTCGGGAATGGCGACGATCTCGAACGCGAGGTTGTTCGTGCCGGACGAGCACAGCGTCCCGGTCGCCGGGCTGATCCTCACGATCACGTCGCTCGGGAAAGTCTGGGCCGCGGCGCGCAGGCTGATGTCGCGCAGGTTTCCGAGCGTGCCGGAGATCGCGGAGTTCGCGGCGACGAACATGGGCCCTTGGAGCGAGCCGGTCGGCGCGCCGCCGTTGAAGGTCCGAGTCGTTTTCATGTTCGAGAATTGCGACAGCTGGCCGTAGGGATTGCTCGCGAGGACGAGGATGGAATAAGTGGCGCCCGTGACGAGCCCGGTGATCGTCGCGGTGTCACCTCTGTACTTGGCCGAGAGGGGCACGGCCGTGGCGATGTGGAGCGTGAAGCCGTCCGTCGAGTAGGTGACCTGGTAGGTCGCCGAGGACGAGTTATTGTTCCGTTCCCAGGCGACGGAGATGGACGTCGGCGCGGTTTCGGTCACGATCAGTTCGACCGGGGGAGCCGGATAGGTGTACGTCGAGCCGGCCACCGCCGGCGGATTCTCGGAGGCCAGGTCGTCCCCGTTGACGGCGATGATCGAGTAGCCGTACAGCGTCGACGGGATGAGGCCGCCGAAGACCTGCGAGAAAGTGCCGGGCGTGGGCTCCGCGGTGGTGTTGGCCACGACGGAGCCGTCGCTGGCGAACTCGGTGATCGTCACGTCGTACCGGGTGTCCAGAGGATTGCCGTTGTTGGTCCAATTGACGGAAAAGCTGCTTTGCGAAATCTGGCTGATCACGGGGTTGAACGGCCCCGGCGTCGCGGCGGCCGTGTAGGCGGAGGCGGAAGGCGACAGCGGGCCCTCGCCCGCGTTCGTGACGGCGGAGACGCGGATCGAGTGAATCGTGTTGGTCCCGAGGCCGACCTCGGTGAAGAGGTTCGAGGAGGGCGTTCCGAGCAGGACGCTGTTGGTGGCGTTGTAGACCCGGTAGTTGGTCACCCCGCCGGCGTCGGCCCAGCGCCAGTCGATCGAGGTCGTCGTCCGGCCGCTCACGGTCGGCTGGGTCACGGGGGCGCGGGTGCGGGTCGAGACGACGGCGCTGTAGCTCGAGGGCAGCCCGATGAGGTTGATGGCCTGCACGCGGAAAAAATAGGTGGTGTTGGCGGACAGGTTGCTGATGATCGTGAAGTTCGTCGTGAGGTTGAAGAGCCTCGGCACGGGCGTGGAGGTGTCGGTGGCGAAGTTGTCGCTGGACTGCGTGACCTCGTAGACCGTGCCCGGGGAAGCGTTGCCGTTGAAGCCCCAGTACAGCAGGAGGTCGGAGAAGGTCACCGAGGCGATCGTCACGTTGACCGGGCAGGTGGACACGGTGTAGGTCGTCGGCCCGGCCGTGAGCGGCCCGTCGCCGGTGAGGGTGTAGGCGGCGATGCTGATGGAGGTCGTCGCGCTCGGAGCGAGCCCGGTCTGCAAATACGTCGGGGAGCCCGTCGCCGGGATGGTCGTGAGGAATACTCCGGATGTCGCGTTGTAGACGTTGTACCCGTCGACGCCCGCGATCGCGTTCCAAGTCCAGCTCATCGACGAGACTCCGAGAGCCGCGCCGGCGATGCCCGACGGAGCGGTCGTCGGCTTGGCCGGCCCCGCCTGGAGCAGCTTGCCCTCGGAGTAGATGGCGTTGGCCCCCGTCCGTAGGGCGTACCAGCCATAGGGAAGGCCCGCCGTCGTCAGCGGCAGGGCGACGGTGACCGACGTGTTCATGGTCGCGAAATTCGGGGAGTAGAGCGCTATCTGAGTGGTCAGGTCGACAGCGAAGCCGCCGTTGGACTGGGAGGCGGAGCCTCCGGAGCCGTCGACCTGCTGGAGCACGACGCGCGGGTAGTTGAAGGACGAGTTCGCCGAGGCGGCCCCGCCTCCGGCAGCCTCGGTGCCTCCCCGGAACTGGTTTCCCACGACGGTCAGGCTGGTGTTCGGAAGGAACGGCGAAGCGCTGGTGACGGTGATCGTGGATTGGCGGAAGCTCGGAGGCGCGTCCTTGGACCTGGAGTCGGGAGAGGCCGTGAAATAACCGGCTTCGGCCGCGTTGTAGAGGGTGGTCCCGGCGCCGCCGATCGTGCCGTTGCCTCCTCCGATGCCGTACACCTTATTGTTGAGCGCCAGGGTCATCGTGTGAAAGGCGCGGGCCCCCCCCGCAAAGCCGATTCCGGTGACCCAGGAGCTTATGGGGACGTGGAAGACTTCGATTCCGATCGGCACTTCGCCGAAGCGCCGCGAGCCGCCGCTGATCATGACGGAGCCGTTGGGCAGGAGGGTGGCCGAGTGGTTGAAGCGCGGCTCGGTCAGCGGGAAAAAGCTCGTGATCTCCCAGGTGTTCGAGACGGGGTTGTAGATGAACGAGACGTTGTTCTCTCCGAAGCCGTCATTGCCGCCGGCGACCAGAACGCGCCCGTCGAAGAGCAAGGTGGCCGTATGCGAACGCAGGGCAGACGGCATCGAGGGCACGGAGGCGCAGTCCCAGGTGTTGAGCGCCGGATCGTAACGGGCGCTGGTGGCGAGGATGCCGCTGCCGTTGATGCCGCCGATGAGCAGGATGCGGCCGTCCTTGAGCTGCACCGTCGCGTGGATGGCCCTCTCGCAGGCGGCGGGCATATTGGCGGCCGGGATCCAGCGCCCTTGCGTGGAAATGTAGATCTCCGCGGTATCGGAGGGCACGTCGTCCTGCAGGAGGCTGTTCGTGCCGAATCCGCCGGCGACGAAGACCCGGCCGTCGGGCAGCATGACGGCGCTGTGGTTGCTCCTCGAGCTGATCATCGGCGCCGTCTCGATGAAGACCTTCGTGTCCGGGTAATAAATCTCGCTCGTGTTGGTCGACCCCGTGCTGGCCGCGTTCGTGGTGAAGCCTCCGGCGATCAGGACGCGGCCGTTGGGCAGGAGCGTGGCGGTATGCAGGTCCCGAACGTAGCGCATGGATTCGGAGGTCGGAGAGAAGGTCTCCGTCGCGGGGTTGAAGATCTCGGCGCTGCTCAGGATGCTGGGGCCGTTCGTGCCGCCCGCGGCGAGGATGGTGCCGTCGGGGAGCAAGGTCGCGGTGTGGAGCGCGCGCTTGAAGGCCGCGTTGCCCGCCGCGGTGAAACCGTCCCCCGGTCCCACGAGGGAGAGGGTCGTCGTCGCCGAGGCGACCTCGTTCGAGCAGGTCGCGTCCGAGCAGGCGGCGCCGCCGACGTAGTAAACGGCGTCGTCGGCGAGCAAGGTCGCCGTGTGGCCCCAGCGATGGTCGCCTGGCACGAAGCCCTCCGGCGGCGCCAGCGTCCATGAGTTGGCCTTCGGATCGTAGGTCTCGGAGTCGGCGAAGATCATCCGGCGGATGACGACCGTGGAGGTGTTGACGACAAGCGTCTCGCCGGCCAGGTCCGCGCCGTTCATCCGGTAGTTCACCGTCATCGTGAGAGCCACCTCGTCGCCGGCGGCCAGGGCGAATCCGGAGTTGAGCGAACCGTCGGCGGCCGTATATTCGATGTCTCCCAGGACGTTGGTGAAGTTGACGGCGAGGGCCAGCTCCCCGTCGGCGTTGACGACGGGGTTGCCGATGACGTTCGCCACTGAGGCGCCGGTGAGGGTCGCCGTGAAGTTATCACGCCTGATGGTCCCCCCATCCATGGCGACCGTGCCGTTGAGCAAAGTGCGGCCGATGAAGGCGGCGTCCACCTGAATGAGGAGGGTCGTGGTGAAGTTCGAAGCCGCGGTCAGCGTCCCGGCCGTTGTGGTGGTGTCGATGGTCGCGGGGTTGAAGAAAAGGTTGCCGGAGGTGCCGGCGGACGCGATGTTGTTGATGTCGATGAGCGGGTAATAGATGACCTGCCCCTGAAACTGCGACAGGGGCGCCGGCTGTTCGGGCGCGGTCTGTATATTCCCGCAATTGTTCGCCACGGGCGGCCGCGGCTCCCTGCAGTCGACGGCTCTTCCGGCGAGGTTGATCCTCAGGCCGACCGCGGGGTTGGTCTCGCTGGCCGGCACGAAGCGGACGGCGCCCCAGCTCGGCAGGACCATCGGCGAGGACAGCCAAATCTCTCCGTTCTTGATCTGGCCGAACACGGGCTTGCTGAGCAGGAAGTCGAGGTCGATAAGGCCCGCGGTTCCAGCGTTGACCGTCGCCGTCGGGAAGACGACGCCGCCCGTGGCGTCGGTCACGAGGTCGCTTCCGGACGCGAAGACGAGAGATCCGGTGTTGAGTCCCGTGCTCACGAGATAGGTGGTCGTGATGTTTCCCAGGCCGCCGAGCGCGACCACGGACCCGTCGGCCTTGAGCGCCGACGCGTGTGATTGGCGCCGCGCGCTCATCACTGCGGCGGGCGTCACGCTGTTGGACACGGGGTCGTAAATCTCGGCGGTTTCCGTGATGCCCAGACTGGCGAAGGTGTTCCGGCCGTTGTAGCCGCCGACGACCAGCGCCTTGCCGTCGCCCGTCAAGGTGGCGGTGTGATGGGCGCGAGCCTCGATCAGCGGGGAGGCGGACTGAAAGGACCCTATTCCGATGCCGAGGGGGTCCGGGACATAGCGCTCGGTCGTCGGCAGATAGCCGCCCGTTCCGACGGCCGCGATGTTCCGGCCGCCGGCGAACCAGACCTTGCCGTCCTTGAGCAAAGTCGCGGTGTGGTTGTAGCGGGCCTGAAGCATGTTCGCCCCCGCCGCGACGGAGCCGGCGGTGCAGCTCGTGGGAGTGTAGATATCGCAGGAGCCGGCGACGCCGGCCGGAAGAGCGGTGCCCGCCCCGTCCTGGCCGCCGCAGATCAAGACCCTGCCGTCGTTGAGCAAGGTCGCCGTGTGGTTGTAGCGCGCGAGGGTCAGGTTTCCGGGCGACGTCCAAAGGCCCGTCGCCGGATTGTACACCTCGAGGCTGTTGGTGGCCGCCGGCGCGGCGAAGTTCGTGTTGCCGCCCGCGACGAGCACGCAGCCGTTGGCCATCACGGTCGCGGTGTGCGAGGCGCGCGCGACGGTCATGGGGGCGGCGGGGACGGCGTCGCCTCCGCGTGAGAGCGCGACGATTTCTACGGTCGGGAGCGTCGCGAGCCCGTCGCTGACGCCGCCCGCGACGAGCAGATCGCCCGTCGTCAGCAGAGAGGAGGTATGAGCGATGCGCCGGCTCTGCGCCGGGGAGATGGAAGGCAGCGCGGCCAAAAAGAAGGCCGCGGTCAGACTCGTCCAGAGGCGTCGCATCGGGAGGCCGGTCATATCGCGTTGGACAAAGTGTAACCACGCTCTGTTACGAAATCAATACAGAAGCCTTTACCCGATCGCAACTAAAGTCACAGCCGGGCGGCTGCGCCTATTAAGGTATGGTCAGGAGGGACGCGCCTTTGTCCGAGAGTGGATTCTCGGGGTCCAGCTGCTTCTTCTTGTCGATGGCGAAGAAGTACCGGTACGTGCCGGGATTGAGGTACAGCGTGACGGTCCACGAGCCGTCGCCCTCGCGGCTCATGTCCTTGCGCCCGCCGCGCACGATGAAGGCCCCGACGAGCTCGACGGCCTTGGCCTTGGGGGCATGGACCTTGAACTCGGTTTTCAGCGCCTTGACCTTGCCATCGGCGGGCGCGGCGGCTGGCGCGGCGGCGGGGGCCTTGCCGGCGGCGTCGGCGGGCTGGGGAGTCGCGCGGTGCTTCGGGACCTCCGCCGTCATCGAGGGCTTCGGCGGCCGCGCGGCGCGGGTGCCGCGGGCTCGGCGTCCCCGGTCGAGGGCTCCGAGAGCTGGTCGCCGGGTTCCTGCTGCTTGCGGAGGCCGAAGAGATC
>JAUYSH010000017.1 GCA_030696455.1 Elusimicrobiota bacterium | reverse complement strand
CCCCTTCCGCTCGGAAACCCAGGCCGGTTCTCGGCCGAAGATTCTACCGCTTATCATTCAGGTTTTCGCGAAGCGAAAACCCTGGCGCCGAAGGCGCCATGCCGTTCAAGGGCCGTTGTTCAAAACCCCATGAACTGGGAGATCCGGGCGTATTGACGGCGCAACAACCGTCCGCTATACTCCGGTCATCTCACGCGCGCGTATTAAGGAACGCCGACCTTGATGCGCCGTCCCGCACCCAAACCACAACTTGCTCTCGACCCGCCTCAGACGGATTCTCGGCGTGGCGTCTCTCGCGATCTTCGCGGGCCTCGCCGCTTTCCCCGCGCTCGCCCAATTCACCGCGCCCTACGATCCCGATTTCCCTCCCCCCGCCGAGACGAAGACGGCCCCCGCCGAAACCGTCCCGGCCGAGGAGCCGGTCATCGACGCCGGCGAGGAGGACTTTCGGCTTCTCGAGCGCCCGGAGGGCGCGGGGTTCCTGACCCCCGCGCCGAAGGCGTCGACCGAGGCGGCCAAGCAGCCGATCCCTCGCGATCCCGGCGAGGTGCGCGCCGGCATGGCCCCGCTGCGGTACGATCCCTCCCGCTTCGAGCGCGTGCGCGCGCAGGTCGACCGCGGCGAGGAGCCCGGCGAAGAGCGCACCGGCCCGGACGGGGGCCCCATGCTCGTCGATTCCGACATCGGCCTGTCGACCGCCGCCCCCAAGCCGCCGCCTCCGGAGATCGAGCTGCCGACCTACGGCACCAGCCTGTCCGTGACCGGCCGCAAGGTCATCGGCTTCAACTTCTCCGAGAAGCGCTTCCTCAACGCCCAGAAGACGACGGGCCGCGTGCAGACGACGAACCTCGTCGAGATCGACCAGCAGCTGCAGCTGCGCATGCAGGGCAAGGTCGGCCCCAAGATCACCGTCAACGTCGACTACGACGACACCAAGGTCAATCAACAGGACATCTCCGTCGTCTATCAAGGCGACCCGAACGAGGTCGTCCAGAACGTCTCGTTCGGCGACATCGACCTGTCTTTGCCCGCGACGGAGTTCGTGTCCTACAACAAGCAGCTGTTCGGCATCCGCGCCGACGTGAAGTACAAGGGCTTCCGCTCCACCTTCATCGGCTCGCGCACCAAGGGCACCACCAAGACCAAGCAGTTCACGGGCAACTCCCAGTTCGTGGGCATCGACCTGCAGGACATCTCCTACGTGCGCCGCCAGTACTACGACGTGACCTTCGGC
Source organism: Elusimicrobiota bacterium (assembly GCA_030696455.1). Taxonomy (GTDB): domain Bacteria; phylum Elusimicrobiota; class Elusimicrobia; order UBA1565; family UBA9628; genus GWA2-66-18. The sequence continues at coordinate 69,486 of JAUYSH010000017.1, read as the reverse complement.
AATCCCGCCCGCCTGCCCATTCAGGCCGGAACCGAGCGCGTGTTCCTGGCCCGGCAGGAGCCCGGCGTCGCGAACCTCAACGAGCAGGACCTGATCGTCGACGATATCGTCTGCACGGGCGGGGCGCCCTGCGTGAACACCTCCACCTTCTCCGGCAAGTTCCTGCCCCTCGTCGCCGGCCAGGACTACACGATGGACTACGCCAAGGGCATCATCCAGTTCCGCAACCAGCTCCTGCCGCAGTACGTCGTCGCCATCGACTACCTCGACGGCGCCGAGCGGCCGCTGACGACGCAGTCTTCCAGCAGCACCATCTCCGCTCCGAACGGCTCCGGCCGCTTCAAGCTGATCAAGACGCCGTCCGACATCCCGATCATCTCGTCGGCGACCGAGGCGGGCTTCAACCGCGAGCTCAAGACCATCTATTCCGTCGGCCAGAACCAGATCGTGCGCGACAACGGCCGCGGCAACTTCATCCTGCGCGTGCTCGACCTGAACCGCAACGAGGTCGGCCCGGGGCTCGACCCGATCCAGAAGTATCCCGACACGATCGAGGTCGACTTCGAGAACGGCCTCTTCCGCCTCAAGCAGCCTTTCTCCGTGAGCAACTCCTCGCCGACCACGCCCGACCCCGACGTCTACGCCCAGACCCCGATCTCCAAGCGCCTGTTCCGCGTCGAATACAACTACCGCTTCAAGACTTTTTTTCTGGAACCCAACCTCGTCGTGCAGTCCGAGATCGTGATCCTCGACGGGCAGAAGCTGACCCGCAACGTGGACTACTTCATCGACTACGAGGCCGGCTTCATCACCTTCTTCAACCCCGACCGGATCACCACGGGCTCGACGATCGACATGAGCTTCGAGGTGGCGCCCTTCGCGAACATCAACAACGACACCTTGCTCGGCTCCCGGGTGTCGCACGAATGGGGCCCCGAGGGCCGCTACTCCGTCGGCTCCACCATCCTCTACCAGGCCGGCTCGAAGTCGCCCACCGTGCCGCAGATCACCGAGCTCGCCAAGAGCCTGCTCGTCTACGAGTTCGACGCCCAGGTTAAGCGGCTAAAGATCGGAGACAAGCTGATCATGACCTTGGCGGGCGAGTTCGCGCAGAGCCGCCAGAACCTCAACCTCAACCCTTTCGCCCTGATCGACAACATGGAGGGAATCAAGCAGGAGGATCAGGCCCCGACCTTGGCCTCGCAGTGGCAGATCGCCTCGAACCCGGCCGGCGGTTCCGCCGCGCCGGACAAGCTCAACTGGATCTCGGAGGACGTCAACGTCCTCGAAATCAACCCGCGCGCCCAGGCCAGCGCCAGCGAGAGCCAGAAGGTGCTCCAATTCCAGTACGGCGTCGGGACACCGCTCTCTGACGGAGACGAGGTGTCGATCGTCTTCCCATTCTCCGTTTCAGGCGTGGATATGTCACAGAAGACGATCCTCGAAGTCGTCATGCTCGGCGACAACAGCAATAACCAATTGAACTTCCGTCTCGGTGGCATCAACGAGGATTCAGATAACAACGGGGTTTTGGGCACGGAGGATGTAAATTTAGATGGAATCCTCCAGCCGGCCGAGGACATTGGCTGGCAGTATACCGTGCCGCCGACCGCGCCCTATGGCGCGGCCAACGGCATCTTGGACAGCGAAGACCTCAACAAAAATGGCCGACTTGATCCGGACGATTTTAATGGCAGCGACTACGGATATCGCTGCCTCTCTGTCGCTTGTGTTTCACCTACCGGCCAACATTTTGATGACACCATCGGTCAAAATGGACTCGTCGACTTCGGCGGCCCTACATGGCGCACGCTGCAAATACCGCTCAACATCTCGACCGCGACGCTCAGCCGCTTCACAAATATCAATCACTTGCGCATTTCCATCCGTAAGCCGGTCGGCAGCGGCGCGGCAGCCGGCGCCCTGAAATTCGCGCGCATCGCCGTCGTCGGCAACACCTGGCAGAACGGGCGCGCCGGCGACCCGGCGGTGGCCGGCTCGGGCGCGAGCGGCAACGAGACTTTGACGGTCACGCCGGTCAACAGCGTCGACAACCCGACCTACACGCCGATCTTCAACGCCCCCGGCGACGCCGCGCAGGTGTTCAACGACCTGTACGGCAGCCTCTCGGCCCTGCAGCGGCAGTCCAACACCAAGAACCTCTCCGAGCAGGCCCTCCAGCTGAGCTTCACCAACCTCATCGCGGGCACGACCGTCTACACCAAGCGCGTCTTCTCCCGCGCGATCGACGTCAGCCAGCACGCCGACTTCAACTTTCTCCTCTTCGGCGCCGCCGGCGGCGCGGCCTCGGCCGATCAGACCTTCTTCCTGCGCGCCGGCTCGGATCAGGATTACTTCGAGGTGCAGGTCCCTCTCTCCTTCACCGGCTGGAGGAAGATCTCGATCGAGCAGACGGACCGCAACGGCGACTCGGTGCTGGACGGCTGGAAATCCGACACGCCGGGAACCGTGATCGTATCGAGCGGCAACCCGAGTCTCCAGGGCGTCGGCCAGCTCGTCGCCGGCCTCTACTCCCGCACCGGCGCGAACCCGGCCGGCGCGGTGTTCCTCAACGAGATCCACGTCGCCCAGCCCGTCACGCGCGTCGGCACCGCGAACAAGATCCAGGCCGACTTCGAGGCGCCGGGGTGGGGCACGTTCGGCTTCAAGCACCGCTCCATCGACCGCAACTTCCAGACCCCGACCTCGGTCGTCTCCAACCAGGACAACACCGAGGACGCGACCTACCTCAACCTCACCCGCCTCGCCTGGTTCCCGATGAGCTTCAGCCTCAACCGCCACCTCACTGACACGCCGAGCACGGTGCAGACGGGCAACCTGTCCAACCTCGTCAACCTCCTCCAGCAGGGGAAGGTCACCACCTGGAACGGCTCGGCCCAAGGGAATATCGCCTACGGGGCCTACCCGCGGCTGAACCTGTCGCACACGCGCAACCGCGTGGAGTACGACCTGCTCACCCGCCTCGACGACCGCCAGACCTATAACGGGACGCTGCAGTACGGCGTGCCCTCGCAGCGCAGGTGGCTGCCGCGAACCATCGACGCCAACGCCGGGCATATCCGCTACGACGTGACCTTCGACGACCCGATCGTCCGCCGCGCGGTCGGCAACTTCGACACCGCGGAGCGCACGAACTCCTACGGGCTGCGCACGACCTTCACCCCCTGGACCGGCTCCTCCTTCAATCCCACCTGGTCCATGACCAAGGTGACGGAAAGCCGGGTCGACTCGACCGGGGTCGCCCCGGTGTCGACCCGCTACCCGAAGGCCTTCTCGCAGTCGGCCGGCTTCTCGTCGAACTACCGGCTCCTGAGCTGGCTCAACCCGCAGGTCAACTATCAGATCGACACGATCGAGAACAACATCCTCAACGTCTCCACCTTCATCGTGGCCGCGTCCACCTTCGTGTTCGCGCCCGGCGACATCAAGACGGTCAATCGCTCGGCCAACGCGTCGGTGAGCCTGCCTCTCCAGATCAGCGACATTTTCAAGAGGACGAAGCTGTTTCGCTCGGTCAACATCATCTCCGGCTATCAGATGCAGGACGGAGACGTGTGGAATCAGATCGAGAAGGGCCTTCCCACGCAGAAGGCCCTCTGGATTCGGACCCCGCTGCGGCCGACCAATCCCGCCGCCCAACGCGCCAATCTGACCCTGCGCGACACCTGGAACTCGACCCAGCGCTGGTCGCCGCTCGACGGCTACGATCTGCGCGGACGCAAGGCGGCGTGGCGCACGCTGTCGCTGTCGAACAACTACGTCCTGAGCGTGCAGCGCAACGAGGTGACCGGCACCCCCTCGAAGACCATCTCCCGGACCTTGCCCGACGCCGTCGTGAGCATCTCCCAGCTCGAACGGCTGTGGTTCTCGGAGCGCTGGATGGCCAACGCCCAGATGACCTTCCGTTATTCCAAACGCACGACCGAGAACGTCGGCTCCACCTTGCAGACCGAGGACGCCTTCGGCACCGACCTGCGCACCATCATCGTTAAAAGATACGAGACTCTGATCAGCTACAACCAGCGCTCCTCCCAGAACAAGGACCTGCGCATCGCCGCGAACACGCAGGAGACCAAGCACGAGGATGTGACGACCCAGGTCACCTTCGACATCCGCAAGTTCCGCATCACGCCCAAGATCGACTACGCCAAGGACACGACCCAGCTCGGCACGGGCGTGAAGACCCAGGACGTCGAGGTCATCACGCCGAGCGTGCTCGTCCGCGCGGACCTGGCCCTGCCCGCCGGCCTGCGCCTGCCCGGCTCGGCCAAGCCGCTGCTGTTCACCAACCGCATCATCTGGACGACGTCGGCCTCGCTGGCCCAGCGCAGGTCGCCGGTGACCGTCGCCGACAACTCCAAGCTCTTCTCGCTCAACACCAGCGGCGATTACGAGATCGCCAAGAACCTGCGCATGACCCTCAACGGCTCGGCGCAGCGCCTGTGGCACAAGTTCTTGAAGGAAGAGGACTTCGTCGCCTTCGCCTTCGGCACCACCTTGACCTTCCAGTTCTAGGATGAGGCCGTGAACGCCGCCGCGCTGCTCGTTCTCCTCTCGACGGCCCCCGCCCTCGGCCCCGGCGGCCTGCCAGCCGGCTGGGAGCCGCTCGATTTTCCCAAGATCGAGGCGCGCACCGCGTACGAATGGAGCGCCACGTCGGCCGCGGTGCACGCCGTCGCCGTGAGGTCCGCCTCGGGGCTGATCCACCGGCGCGAGGGCCCCGTCGCCGAGGCGCCGGTGCTGCGCTGGCGCTGGAAGATCGCGGGGACGCTGCCGAAGGGCGACGAGCGCCGCAAGTCCGGCGACGACTACGCCGCGCGCGTGTACATCACCTTCAAGTACGAGCCCGCCCGCGTCGGGCTCGCCACGCGCTTGAAATACGGCGCGGTCAAGGCCCTGCGGGGGGAGCACCCGCCCCACAACGCGATCGCCTACGTCTGGGCCAACAAGCTTCCCGCCGGCGAGGCCGCGCCCAGCCCCTACACGAGCCGCGTGATGATGGTCGCCGTGCGCTCGGGAGACGCCGCCGCGGGCGAATGGCGCTCCGAGGAGCGCGACGTGCTCGCGGACTACCGCCGCCTGTTCGGCTCGGAGCCGCCGCCGTACGCCGGAATCGCGCTGATGACCGATGCCGACGACACCGGGGGCTCCGCCGAGGCCTGGTACGCGGATGTCACTTTGAGCGGACGCTCGACCTTGCTAGAATAGCTCCCATGTTCGCCCCGGCCCCCGCCCTCCCCCCGGTCTCGCTCGAGGCCGCCTACGTTTCGGCCCGAGCCGCCACCCAGGCGGCGGAGGACCCGATCTCGATCCTCAACCGCGCCGCGCCGCCCGCGGAGAAGCTCGCCGCCCTCGAGAGGCTGCACGCCTCCTTGCCGTCGGCCCCTCAGGCCCGCCGCGCCCTGGGCCTCGAGGCGATGCGCGCGACCGCCGTATCCTCCCGCGAGGCGCCGTCGGTGCGCGCCAAGGCGCTCCTCTATCTCGGCTACTCCGTGCCCGTCGTCGGCGACGAGAAGGCCCGCGCCGCCGCGATCGCGGCCCTGCTCGACGCCGCGCGCGCGCCCGCCTACCGCGTGTTCGCCCTGCGCGGGCTGGCGCCCGCGACGCACGACCTGCCCCCCGCCTCCGAGGCCCCGGTGCAGGAGACTTTGCTCGACCTTCTCGCCTCGACGCTCACGGCCGAGGAGCGGATCACGGCTCTGGTGGCTCTCGACGCGTTCGTGCGCTCCCGCGAGGACCTGCCGCGCCGCCGCCCCGACCTGGCCGCCGCCCTGGACGCTGGCCTCGTCGCGCCTCTCGCGGCCGACCCGGCCGCCTTCGCCGCCGGCGGCCCGCCCGCCGTCCGCGCGCTGACCATCGCCGTCGTCTGGCACGCGGCGCGCGCCCGCGCCGCGACCGGCGAGCCCGAGGCCCTCGCTCGCGTCGGCGCGCTGCTGACGACGCTGATGGCCCTCGAGACCGACCCCTCGGTCAAGGCTCAGATCTCCGCGTTCCTCGCCGCGCCCCCGCCCGAACTCGTTTAACGGCGCCCCTGTCAGTGCGGGACGGCCGCGGCCTGCTCGTACGCCGGACGGAACACCGACTTCGCGAAGTCCTCGAGCGTCGTCGGCGTGGTGTTCAGCGGCGAGCGCGCCTCGGTGCCCTGGATCATCGTCTCGTTCATGTGGCGGCTGAGCTCGATCATCGTGTCGGCGTAGCCGGTGGTCAGGTCCATATCGAGCATGGACCGGCGCGCCTCGTCGTAGGAGAGCTGCGCGTACTTCAGGCCGGGCTTGCCGATCGCCTCGCCCAGGACGCGGGCGACCTCGGTCATCGTGTAGTCCCGGGGTCCCAGAAGCTCGCGCACGCGCGGCTGCGTGAACGGCTCCTCGACGAGCAGCTCGGCGGCCTTCGCGCCGATGTCCGCGGTCGCAATCATCGGGATCGCGATATCGGGCCGCAGCGCCGCGGCATAATGACCTTGGCGGGAGATGGGGTGCACCCCGCCGAGATGGTTCTCCATGAAGTAGGCCGGGCGCAGATGGACCAGCTCCGGGAAGTCGAGGGCGTTGAGCCGCTCCTCCATGTCGTGCAGCCCGAGGATAGGGCCGGTCTTCTCCGTCAGGTGGGCGTTGAGGCTGCTGAGGAAGACCACGCGGCGCACGCCCGCGGCCTTCGCCGCCGCGGCCAGGTTCGCGCCGAGCTCGTCGCTGCGCTTGCGCAGATCGGCGGCCGAGAAGTCCGGCGGGATCATCAGGAACGCGGCGTCCGCCCCCTCGAACGCCATCGTCACCGCGATGAGGTCGTCGTAGGAGACGCCCGAGGTCCGCGTCACCTTGCGCACCTCGTGCCCCGTCTCTCTCAGCTTCAGCGCGACCGCCTTGCCGACGTGCCCGGTCGCGCCCGTCACCGCCACTGTTTTCTTGGCCATGCCGCATGATGGCGCATTGAGCCGGGAACCGGAATAGAGGCGAGGGTAATCGCGGGTAAACGTCCTGTGACCCTGGAGGCGGGAACGGCACGCGCCGTGCGAGTCCCGACTGTTTCCGGAAACAGTCGCTATCGATGATCACTATTCCCGGGAACAGTGATTATCGATAGTGAGAAGTCAGCGCATGGGCTTGCGGGCGAGGACGACGAGGCGGCCGCTGGATTTCAGGCGCCCGAGCGCGCCGAGGCCGTGCCAGGACTTGACCGGCTCCAGGCCCGCGCGGCGCAGCGCCGCGTACAGGCGCGGCTTGTCGTAGCCGCGCACGACGAAGCGCGAGCGCAGCTCGGGCTTGCCCGGCCGCAGGATGATCCAGGCGTTGACGATCTTCGGATCGCGTCCCTCGGTCCAGACCGCGTCCTGAAGGAGATACGCCCCGTCGGCGCGCCGGTCCCAGCGGCGGCGCTGGCCGTGCTTCTTGACCCACGCGAAGTCGATGAGGTCGATCAGGAACAGGCCGCCGGGCTTGAGCGCGCGCGCGACGCCCTTGAGGGCACGGTCGTCGTCGGAGGCCTTGGCGAAATAGCCGAAGCTCGTCCAGAGGTTCATCGCCGCGTCGAACTCCCCCTTGAAGGTCAGCCGGCGCATGTCCCCGCGCGCGAACAGACAGTTCGAGAGCCCGCGCGCCTTGGCGCGCGCCTCCTTGAGGTAGGCCTCGGTCTGGTCCACGCCGACGACGAAGGCCCCGCGCCGGGCGAGCAGGACCGCGTGACGCCCCGTGCCGCAGGCGAGGTCGAGCAGGCGCGCGCCGGGCTTGAGGCCGAGGGTGCGCCACACGGCCGCGGCCTCCATCGGCGCCGCCGCCAAGGCCTCGGGAGCGCCGGGCGTGAAGACCGGGGCGCGGAAGAACCGCTTCGTCCAGCCGCTCATCGTTTCTCGAGCCAGCCCTTGAGCCCCTCGAGCGTCTCCTGGGGGATCGCGTGGCCGCCCTCGAAGCGGCGCAGCTGGCCTTTCCAGCCGCCCTCGACGAGGACCTTCTCGAGGGCGCGCGCCTGGGCGAAGCCGAGGATGGGATCGACCGAGCCGTGGGACTGGAAGAAGGGCATGCCTTTCTTCGCCGGCGCGAGCGCGGCGGTCTTGGCCTTGTCCACCAAGGTCCCGGAGAGGATCGCCACACCCGCGGGCGCGCTCTCGGCGCGCAGGGCGAGGTCCACGGCGAGCATGGCGCCCTGGGAGAAGCCCATCAGGACGAGCCTTTCCCACGGGACGCCCAGCGCCGCGATGAAGCGCTGCAGTTCCTCGCGCGCCCACTCCAGGCCCGGAGGCTCGCGCAAAGACAGGTCGCGCGCGGTGCCCGTGCGCTGGGCCTCCTCGAAGGCGGCCACGTCGATCGGGAACCAGGCGCGCCCGCCCCAATCGAGGACCTCGGGCGCGTCCGGGAAGAGCCAGGCGACCGGCCTTTTGGTCTGAAGCTCGTCGGCGAGCGGGGCCAGGTCGCGCATGTCGGCGCCGTAGCCGTGGAGGCAGACGACGACGAGGGCGTTCGGATCGTTGCTGGGGATCTCGATCGCGTCGAGGTTCCCGAAACGGACGAGGCGGGGCTTCTGCGTCATCGCTTTCCTTCCCTGCGCCCCCAGGTGGAGCGCTGAGGTCGATAGCCTTTTTTCGGCGGCTTCGGCTTGTCCTTCATATGCGTGTGCTCGTGAAAGTCCTTCTCGGAGCGCGCGCGCCGGGCGAGCAGGGCCTCCTTCGGCGGGTTCGCCGCGATCAGGGCGTCGCAGCCCGAGCCGATGAGGTCCCCCCGGCCGGCCTTGAGCAGCGCCTCGCGCACCTCGAAGTAGTTCTCGGGCTTGAAGAACTGGAGCAGGGCGCGCTGCAGGCGGCGGTCGCGCATGCCCTTGGCCACGGGCATCGGCAGGCCGGTCTCCGGGTTGCGCCCCGTGTAGTACATCGCGGTCGCGAGGTCGTGGGGCGCGGGGATGAAATCCTGGACCTGGTCGGGCTTGTAGCCGTGCTTCTTCAAGAACACGGCGAGCTCGATCATGGCCTTGAGGTCGGAGCCGGGGTGGCTCGAGATGAAGTAGGGCACGATGTACTGCTTCTTGCCGGCCTTCTTGCTCTCCGCGTCGAACTTCCCGGCGAAATCCTCGAAGGTGGTGTGACGCGGCTTCTTCATCAGCTCGAGCACCTTGGGGTCGACGTGCTCGGGGGCGACCTTCATGCGGCCGCTGACGTGATGCGCGGCCAGCTCCGCCATGTACTCGGGCGAGAGCCGGGCCAGGTCCATGCGGATGCCGGAGGCGACGAAGACCTTCTTGATGCCGGGGATCTCCCGGGACTTCCTCATCAGCCCCACGAGCGGGCCGTGGTCGGTGCCGAGGAACTTGCACACGACGGGATGCACGCAGGAGAGGCGCTTGCATATCTTTTCGACCTCAGGCTTCGTGCACCGCATCTTGTACATGTTGGCCGTCGGGCCGCCGATGTCGGAGATGACGCCCTTGAACTCCGGGTCGCGCGCGATCGTTTCGAGCTCGCCGAGCACCGATTCCTCGCTGCGGGACTGGATCGTGCGGCCTTGGTGGGCCGTGATCGAGCAGAACGTGCAGCCGCCGAAGCAGCCGCGCATGATCGTGACCGAGTCCTTGATCATCTCCCAGGCCGGGATCGCGGCGCCGGCGTACGCCGGGTGCGCGCGGCGCGTGTAGGGCAGGCCGTAATAGAAATCCATGCGCTCCTGCGTCACCGGCAGCTGCGGCGGGGTGACCACGACGGTCCGGGCGCCGTGCTTCTGCACGAGGGTCTTGGCGTTGAACGGGCTCGTCTCGTGATGCGCCAGGCGCGCCATGGACAGGAATTCGTCCTTGGAGTCCCTGACCGCCTCGAACGACGGCAGCGCGACGACGTCAGGGCCGGACGGCGCCGTTTCGGAGGCGCCGAGGAAATACGCCACTCCGCGCAGGTCCCGACAATCCTTGACCGTCTTGCCCGCTTGCAGGCGCTTGGCGATCTCGACGATGGACTCCTCGCCCATGCCGTAGGCGACGAGATCCGCTTTCGAATCGAGCAGAACGGAAGGGCGCACCGAATCGGACCAGTAATCGTAATGGGCCAGACGGCGCAGAGAGGCCTCGACGCCTCCGGCGATCACCGGCACTCCCGGGAACGCCTCGCGGGCGCGCTGGCAATACGGGATGGTGGCCCGGTCCGGGCGAAGACCGATCTTGCCTCCCGGCGAATACGCGTCGTCGTTGCGCACCTTCTTATTCGCGGTGTAGTGATTGATCATCGAGTCCATGTTCCCCGCGGAGATCGCGAAGAAAAGGCGCGGACGGCCGAAGGTCCGCCACGGCTCGGCGCTGCGCCAGTCCGGCTGGGACAGGATGGCCACGCGGAAGCCCGCCTTGTCGAGCACGCGCCCGAGAAGCGCCATCGCGAAGGAGTAATGGTCGATGTAGGCGTCGCCGGTGACGAAGACGATGTCCACCTGATCCCAGCCGCGCGCCTCCATCTCGGCGCGCGTCATGGGCAGGAAGCGGGGGTCGGCTCGGAGGTTCGGGGGTGCCACTGCCCTTATATTATCGCATTCCCCGACGAGATAAGCCTTGTAAACCGGGGGTTCCGGGGCTATCCTCCGGGGGGAGCCCCTCTCCATGACCCGTTTCCGCCTGCTGGCCCTGGTCCTGCTAATCGGTGCCGCCCCCCCGGGGACGGCGTCCACCGGCGATTCCATCGTCTCCGCCGCCAAGGCCTTCCTCAAAACCTCCTGCGTCGCCGCCAAGCAGAGCTGTGTCGAGGCCACGGCGATCCACGACGGCTACCTCGCCGCGCTCAAGGACGCCGACGCCTGCGCGGAGAAGGCGTGCCCGTTGCCTGCCGTCCACGCGATCATCGAGCGCGACCGCGAGCTCGACGCGCGCGAGCACGCGCTTCCCCCCGAGGCCCGGGCCGCCGGTTCGACCCGCCCCTTTCTGCGGCTGAGCCTGCTCGTCGTCGGACGCTCGGCGGCGGCGCTGGCGCTGGCCGATCCCAAGGCGGAAGCCCCCGCTTATTGGAACCCCAGCGTGGAAGCTCCGAAGATGGTCGAGCTGATCTGCGTGAAATACGCCGCGCTGTGCGCAGGGGCCCGCGGCCTGCTCCGGGAGACCAGCGACCTGCACGCGGACGCGGCCGCCTGCGAGAAGGAGCCGTGCCGCTTCGCCGTCCAGGAGGAGCTGGCCATCGCCGCGGAGCGAGCGAGCGGCGATTACATGGCGCTTTCCACCAAGGTCGACACCTACACCTTGCCGATCTTCAGCGTGATCAACCAGGCGGTCGAGCGCGTCGGAAAGCTCCTGGCGCGCACCTCGGCGGCCAAGCTCGCGGAGCTCGAGAAGGGGGAAGCGGCCCTGCTGGCCGGAGTGGCCGCGCTGGAGAAGAACCCCGGCGTCGCGAGCGCGGCCCAGATCGAGGCGCTCAACGCCCGGGGAGCCCAGCTCATCGGCCTGTACCGTGACGCCTCGAATTCCTCGGACCGGACGCAGAACATGCTCATCGGCGACGCCGGGACCGCCCGCATGCGGGAGAGGGTCAACGCGGCGGCGGGCCGTCTGGCCTCGGCCCGGGCCCGGCTGATGGCGCTCAAGGCGGCGCGCGGTTTTGGCGGCCCCGACGCGACGGACGCAGCCGCCGTCGGGACCATCCGGCCCGCCTCCGCCTCCTCCGGCGCGGGGCTGGGCCTGACCCTCGTCGGCGGCGGAGAGTCCCGCTCACAGGCGCCTCGTCCCGTCCTGATCGACCGCCGCTCCATCCCCAAGCCCCCGCCGACGGATCCCAACGCTCCCCCCATCCTCGAGGGCGACCCCGGTTACCTCGACCTCCTGCGCAATGTCCGCTCCAAGGACTCCCTGCGCAAGGCCGACGCTTTGCGCCGCCTCGGCCTGACCAAGACCTTCGGCGATCCGTCGGGCCGCGCCGGTCTCGTCCACACCCAGAGAGCCCCGGACACCTGCGCGATCGTCGCGCAGCAAGGAGTGCTCATGGCCCTCAAGCTTCTCCCGCTCGGCGATCCGGTCAAGCTCGAGGCCCAACTGGCCGAGGAAGCTCGCAGCCGCGGTTTCTACCGCGAGGGCACCCCCGACGCCTATACCGGCAGCCTTCTGGTCGACCGGGGCGTGATCGTGACGAAGCATAACGACGTGCCGCTGTCGACGCTCGACGCGGCGGTCCGGCGCGGAGGCATGATCATCGCGAGCGTCGACGCCCGCCACCTCTGGGGAGACAAGGCCCCGAAGGCCCTGGGCCACGCGATCATGATCACCGGCGCCGAGGTCGGCCGGTTCAACGACGAGACTTTGGGCTACTATATCAACGACAGCGGCTCGCTCGTGCTGGGCGCGGGCCGCTTCGTCCCCATCGAGCAGTTCAAGAAAGCGTGGGAAGGCCTCACCAAGACGTTCGCGGAGGTTCATTGACGATGAGGCGGGCGGGGCTCATGCTGATCTTATTCACGACCGCGGCGTGCGGCCGCCAGGAGCCCCCGGCTCCCGTCCCCGCATCTTCGGCCCTCGAGCAGGCCTCCCGCGTCGTCTCCGCGAAAGGGGCGTGCGCGACCCTGATCCCTCAGGAATGGTCGCCCTCCTTTGCCGTGCCGTCCATGACCGGGGGAAGCCTGCGTTTCCGGGTCTTCTTCTTCGGCTACGCGCGCGCCGCCGACCGGTCCTTGGTCTTTCACGCTCCGCAGGGCGAAGCGTCCTTCACGCTCGACGGCCGCGTGCTCGAGTGCCGCGCGCTTCCAGGCGCGCCTCGCGCGATCCCGCGCGACGCGCGCTTCGACTCCCTGACCCTCGAAGAGCTCACGTCGCGCGCCTCCCGGCTCCATGCCGACGTCGAGGCCATCGCCACCCTCTTCGCCTCGGGACGGGACATCGGCGAGACCGGCCGCGCCCGCGTGGCCGCCTTCTCCCGCGACTTCGCCGCTCTGGCCGACCCTTCGCACGCCGCAGCGTACCGGGCCCTCGCCCCCGATTTCTGGGCCTGGGCCGAGAAGAACGGCGGCGCCGCTCCCGCGCCCGCGAAGTAAGGTTTCACCCTTCACGCGCGTATCATCCCCGGACGCAGGCCCGCTCCGCATCAGAGGCCCGAAGCGTCCGGAGATACGCTTTATGAACCGCCTCGAAACCGCCGCCGGTGCCTCGCTCGTCGCCCTCCTCGCCGCCGGAGCCGGACTGAAGTACCAGGAGCTCTCGCGGCTCGCCTCCACCCCCCCGCCCCTCGGCCATGTCCAGCCGCGGCTGCAGCTCGAGACCCGGCCGGAGCGCACCGTCGACGCGGCGATCGGCGCCTACGTCTCCGCCGTCGAGGCCGCCGCGGGCGCCGACAAGCTCGTCGAGCTCGGCAGCCTGCTCTCCTCGCTCGAGTCCCCCGAGTTCGACGGGGAGAGCATCGACCCCATCACGGCGGAGACTTTGGCCCGCACCGTCGTCTCCGGGCTCGAAAGCGGCGAAGAGGACTCCGAGCTCCGCCGCCGCGCCGCCGGCTACCTCGCCGCGCGCGTGCCGGGCCGGACCAGCCGGGAGTTCGTCCTCAGAACCTTGGAGGAAGGACCGGTCGAGGCGCGAGAGGCGGCGCTCAAGGGCGTGGGCTCCCCGCTCGGCGTGCGCGGCTCCTCGGTCTACGCGAAGGTCAAGGAGCTCGGCGACAGGGGCCTCGTCTCCGACTCGCTGCTGCCCTCGGTCCTGCGCCGCACGGGCGGGATCAAGGCGAAGGAGCATCTCGTCGCGCTGATGAACTCGACCGACAGCATCCGGCTCATCGCCGCCTGCGCCGTTTCGCTCCAGGACTATCGCGACCCCGAGCTCATCGGCGCGATACTGGAGCGCCTCGAGGCGGTCGGCATGATCGACAGCGCGGGCAAGCTGCCCTGGCTCAGCCCGGCGCTGCTCGACGAGCATCTGAAATCCGCGGATAGGGCCGGGCTGCGCCGCGGCATGATGGCGATGGCGACACGCCCGTCGTTGGTGAAGACGGGGATCGTACACGCCGAGAAGGGACTGCAGAGCCCGGATCCCGACACGCGCCGGTTCGCGGCGGTCGCCGTGAAGAAAGCGGTCGTCTCGAAGCTCATCGACGCGCAGCGGGGCGAGGCCTTGCTGGCGGGCCGGCTCCAGGTGGAGACGGAGCCGGTGCTGAAGGCCGAGCTGACGGGAGGGTTGGAGAGGATCCACCGTCTCCTCGAGCACCGGGAAACGGGCGTCCAGTAAAGGAAGGAGGCAAAGACATCGGAGCCCCCCGCTCTCGGCGCGGGGGGCTCCTTCGTTGCCGTCGGGATCTAGTGGTCCGGGGCGGAGCCGAGACGGGCCTTGAGGCCGCCGATGTAGGTGGACGCGATGATCACGCCGTACTGCACCGCGCGGTTGACCTTGCCGCGCAGGCTGTCGGTCCGGATCATGGTCGGGGCGTACTCGCCGGGCTTGCGCTGGAGTTCCTCCGCGAGCCGGGCGTCGAGAGAGATCACGAGATAGTCGCCGGTGTGGACGAGGTCGATGATGCCGCGCGTCGGGGTGGACGGGAAGTCATGCACCGTGACGGGATTGCGCGCGTGATGGCCGGTCGCGATCCAGCGGTCGGTCAGGCGCTTGATGAAGGCGACGGAGCGGGCGCTGCTGCCTCCATCGGTCAGGAGCTCGACGTCGAAATCGCTTTTCGGGCCGGCGGAGCCGGTGGCGAAGCTGCCCAGGAGGATCGCGGCGCGGATGCGGCCCTTGGCGCCTTCCGGCTCCTCGGCCAAGGTGTCGAGCATCTCCTTCTTGAACGCGTCGAGGATGCGCTTCTGGGCGCCCTTGTTCTGGAAGTCGGCGGTCTCCCGCGCGGTCTCCTCGAGGAGGAGGGAATCGAAGAACGGGGCGAGCTTGGAAGGCTCCATCGTGGACGCTTTGATCAGCGCGTCGCGGATGTGCTTGCGCATGTTCGACGGCGCGCGGCGCTCCGAATTATAGGTCTTCGCCCGCGCGGTGAACGCGTCGAACGCGGCGAGCTCGCGCGCGCCGACGGCCCCGGGGGCGTCGAACCAGCGGAGAAGATCGGCGCGGAAATTCACGATGACGGCGTCGTCCTCGAGCGGAGCCGCGCCCAGGACATAGAAGCGCCCGCTGATCGCGGCGATGCGCATGTAGGCGAAGAAGGCGCGCGGGCGAGACACGTTAGCCGCGCCCTTCGCCTTCGCCTCCGCCCAGCGCGACCGGTACGAGGGCCACATGTTGACGATGTGGGTGACCGAGTACCAGTAGTAGTTCTGGGCGAGAAGGCGGGCGTGATGATACTGGTCGGCGAGCGTCCGGCGCAGGCCGTAAGCCGGCCGGGAAGGCGCGGGGGCGCTCGGCTCGCGGGCGCTCTGCGCGTCGTCCGAGCTCGACGGCTCGAGGTCGGACGCGGAGGCCGAGAAGCGGCCGGCGACGGCGCCGGCGCTCTCGGAGCGGCCTTCCTCCAAGCCGAGCAGGCGTCCGGAAAGCGCCTTCGCGGATTCGCCGGAGATCTTGCCGAGCTTCTCGGGAGACAGCGCCTCGAGCGTCGCGCTCACGGCTTCGCCGCGCGGCATCATGGCGCGCGCCGCGGCGGGCTGTCCGTTGGCCAAAGCCGGCGCGGCCGCCGCCGGGGCGACGGGAACCGGCGCAATGCCGGCGGGCGCGACCATCGAGACGATGAGCGACCTCGCGCTCAGAGCCGGCGAAAGGGCGGGAGCCGCCGGGCCGGAGAGGCTTGCCTTGACCGAAACGCCGGCCGAGCCGCCGGCACCCGCCTCTCCGATCGCGCCGAGCCGGATCTGCGCCGGCAGAGGACCCGACGCCAGCAGGGCGGCGACAGCCAGCATTAACGTCCTTATATAGGACATCGGCATCGACATCATAGTAGCCGCTTGCCGGGCTTGCGTCGACCATCTTTAGACCCATGACGCCGCGCCATAGGACCCACGATGGTTGTTATAATCCCTGTCACTGCGGCGATGTAAGTTCTCGCCTCCGGCCGCGGTAAGGAAACCAAGGAAGCCCAGGTGGACGCCGAGATCGACCGCCTCATCGCCCTGCACGCCGACAAGGCCTTTGCCGTCGCCTTGCGCATGACGGGCAACTCAACGGACGCGGGCGACGTCGTCCAGGAGGCTTTCCTAAGAGTCATGAGATACTTCGATAAATACGATCCGACCTTGCCCTTCGAGGCCTGGCTGGTGCAGATCCTGAAGAACGTCTATTTCACGTCCCTGCGGCGCGAGGCCTCGCGCCGCTCGGTGTCCATGTCCTATAAGAAAGATGAGGACTCGGCCTCTCTCGAGGATTTTCTGGCCGAGACCGCTCCGGGCCCCGAGCGCCTGGCCCAGGCGCGCGAGAACACCGACCGCGTCCAAGGCGCGCTGACTCTCGTCTCGCCGGCGATGCGCATGGCGATCGTCCTCGTGGACCTCGAGGGCGTCGCCCGCGAGGAGGCCGCCGCTACGCTCGGCTGCTCGCTGTCCGCCCTCGACGTGCGCCTGCATCGCGGGCGCGCCAGGCTCAAGGAGCTCCTGTCATGAACTGCCACGCGACCCGAGCCGTGCTCGATCTTCACGCCGAGGGGCGGCTGACCTCGCGCCGCGAACAAGCCGTCGCGAACCATCTGGCGTCGTGCGCGGGATGCCGGGCCCTGACGGCTCTTGCCCCCGCCGCCGCGCTGCCGCCCTCGTCCGATTTCAAAGCGCGCCTCGCCGCGGCGATGAAGGCCGAAAAGAAATCGCCGACCGTCCGCGAGGAGCCGGCTCTGAACCTTTGGCCGCGCGACCTGTCCGGCGTGGCGCTCGCCGCCCTCGCGCTGGCGTTCCTCGCCGCGGGCATCGGCTGGTCGGGCTTGCCTTCGCAAAAGGGCCTGAGCGACGAGGAATTCGCCGCCGGGAGAATCCCGTGAGAACCCCATCCGCCGGCTCCGCGCAACGCCTGGGCGAACTCGCTTTGCTCACGACGGCCTTCGTCCTGCCGCTGGCGTTCAGCCTTCACTCCTACGACCCCGCGTCGCTGAAGTTCGCCGTCCTGCAGTGGAGCGCTCTTGCCATGCTGTTCGGTTGGCTGTGGCAGGGAATCTCCCGCGGCCGCTTCCAGGTTTCCGTCGGCTCGTGGTCCGTGCTCCTGCCCGCCCTCCTGTACGGCGCCTGGCTCGTCGCGTCGTTCGCCGCCGGCGAGCGCCGCCTCGCCGCGCTTCCCGACTTCACGACCCGGCTCACGATGCTCGCCGCCTTCCTCGCCGCGCTCCTGGGATTTTCCGGCGCTCGCTTCGCCTCGCGCTTCGCGGCCCTGACCGTGGGCGCCGCACTGCTCGCCGCGGCCGCCGCCGCCCTGTCGCGGGACTTCGCCGCCGTCGCCGGACCGTCTCTGGCCTCCTTGTTCGCCGTCGCGGTGCCGCTGGCCCTGACGCTCGAGCTCGACCCCGAGACTCCCCGCCCCGCGCGCGTCGCCGCCTTGGCCCTCCTGCCGGCCGCGGGCGCCTGTCTCATCCTGAGTTCGGCGCCGCTGGCGCCTTTCTGCGCGTCGCTTTTCGTTTTCGCGGCGCTTATCGCCGTCGCGCTGCGTTCGAAGGCGGGCCTGCGCGCCGCCGGTTTGGCCCTGCTCACCGTCGCCGCCGTCGCCGCGTTCGGGCGCGTCGCGTTCACCTTTCCCCCGCCTGCGTTCGGCGCCGCGGAGACCGCTCTTCTGGTCTGGCTGTTCGCCGCCGCGCTGTGGACCGGGGCGCGCGCCGCCTCCGCCCTGCGCCGAGCCGGCGCGCTGAGCGAGTCGCGCTACGCCGCCGGCTTCGCCGCCGCCGCCGCCGGAGCGCTCGCCGCCGCTTATCTCGGCGCGGAGCCCCTGTCGCCGGCCGCGGGCTGGTACGCCTGGCCGCTGGCGGGGCTTGCCGCGGGCCTGGCGCCGCTGGCCGCCCGCCGCGCGGCGGTCAGCGTCTATCCGCTCCCGGTCTCGGAGAGCGTGAGGCGCGCGCTCTACGCGCCCGCCGTGCTCGGCTTCGCGGGGCTCGCCCTGCTCCCGGGGCTTTGGCTGCGCTCCGACGTCGCGCTGAACTCGGCCGTCTACGCGGCGCGCGGCGGCGAGCCGGAGCGCGCGCTCGAGCTGTACGCGAAGATCCTGCCCGGCTCGCGGCACTACCTCGCGTCCCTGTACTTCACGGGCGACGCGCTCAACGAACTCGGACGTCACGAGGAAGCGCTCGCCGCGTTCGACCTGCTCCAGGAGCAGTCCCCGGACTTCCCGCTCGTGCACGGCGCCCGCGGCGAGGCCTACGCGAAGCTCGACGACTGGACGTCGGCCGCGCGCGCGCGCGCGCGACAGGCCGAGCTTGCTCCTCGCTCCCTCAAGAACCTGATCGCGTGGGCCGAGGCGGCCCGCGCTTCCGGGGACCTCGTGCAGGCGGGCGCCGCCGCCGGCAAGGCGGCGGCGCTCGACGCGAACGACGCAGGCGTGAAGCTGCAGCTCGCGGCCAACGACCTGATGGAGCGCCGCCAGCTCGCCAAGCAGGGTCGCGGCAAAACGAACGGCCGCGGCGTCGTGAAAAAGCCGAAGCGGCCCTAGGCGCCGAACGGCGCGAGGGAGTAGCTCGTGCTGCGGCCGCCCCCGGGATCCTGGACGAGAATCCCGAACCCGATCAACTCCTCGATGTCGCGGATCGCCGTCGGCTGGGAGCATTTCGCGATCGTCGCCCACTTGGACGACTTTAGCTTTCCGGTGAATCCGTCGATGAGCATGTTGAGCAGCAGCCGCTGACGTTCGTTCACCGCCTTGCCGGCATGCGTCCGCCAAAATAAGTCCCGGCGCAGCACCGTCCCCAGCGACGCCTCCGCCGTTGCGATCGCGCGATCCAGGCACCCGAGATACCACTCCAACCACTCCGTCACATCGAGGGGGCCGCGCTGTGTCCTTTCGAGAATATCGTAGTAGTCTTTGCGCTCCGCCCGAATCTGCGCCGACTGGCTGTAGAACCGTTGCGCGCCTCTCTCCGCGCGCGTGAGTTCGAGTTCCGAAATAGCGCGAGCGATCCGGCCGTTGCCGTCGTCGAACGGATGGACCGTCACGAACCAGAGATGCGCGAGTCCGGCCTTGAGCACCGGGTCTATGCCTTCGGAGGCGTTCTCCCATTTAAGAAACGCCTTCATCTCCTCCGCCACGCGCTCCGCCTCGGGCGCCTCAAAATGGACTTTCGGGCGTCCCATGGGCCCCGAGATCACCTGCATCGGGCCTTCGCGCCAGGCCCCGATCGTCAGTCCTTCGGCCCCCCCGGCGAACAAGGACGAGTGCCAGCGGAAGAGCCGCGCGCTGGTGAGCGGCTCCGCGCTGTTCCTGGTGGCGTCGATCATCAGCTCGACTACGCCCTCCACTTGCCGTTCGGGGGCTATCAAACCGGCCACATCCAACCCCAGCCGCCGCGCGATGGATGAGCGCACTTGATCGGGGGCGAGAATTTCTCCTTCGATCTCGCTGGATTTCACGACCTCCAGGGTCATGTTGGTGAGTTCGGCTTCCTGCTGGACTTGGAAACCCAGTCCTTGCATACGCCCGAGAAAATGACTTTGGTGCATGCGCGCCGCCATCAGGGGCTTCGCCAAGGCGGCATCGTCCCAAGTCAATTGCGGCCATTCCGGCTTCTGATGGATAAAGGGGCCCATTCTTATCACCTTATGATAAGAATATACATGGTATTCCCCTCATTTGCAAGCCTTATTCTATTCATAAAATGATAAGAATAAGACTGTTATTCTTATCAAATGATTGTTTTAATTGAATAATTTAACAATAGATAATCTCCGCATATTATGCGGAGATTAGAGCGGAGCAAGACGAGGACGCGGGGATGTTCTAGCCCGTCTACGCAATCGCTTTACGCGAATTCTGACGGCACATTCTTAAGTTGCTCCTCTATCGACCAGCGCTCCGGTTTCAATTCCGGGTGAGCCCATTTGGCACCCATTGCAATCCAATCCGCTCGATAGCGCTTGGCCCCCGCGGGTAGGCAGTCCTGATATCCAAACTGGACGCCGCAACACGAGCAATAGTCGAAAGTGGATGTCTTTCCGTCAATTCCCCACGGCGGCTCCCACTCCCGAAAGCCACAAACTCGGCAGCGATAGATGCTGTCACTGGGCATTGAAATAATCCAGGTTCGTTGGGTACGGATGCTTCATTGGACTGGGCTTAAACATGGTCTTGGGTACTCCGTTCGCCGCCTTGACGGCCATGGTGTTGCTGCTCGGATGATAGAACACTATTTCGCCAGTGGCTGGCCGATCTTTAACCAATGTCCCCGGCGGCGGATTCCGAATAAACTTCCAAGCGGCATCAACATACTCTTTCGAGTTCCGTAATTCGGGAAATTCGAGCCTGTGGTTGTTCCAATGCTCCAGCGCATTCTTCGTTGGATCGGCGAATTTTCCGGGCGACCATATCCCCGGCTTTGAGGCGCTCTGCGCTACGCCGACGGATTGCGGATTTATCGCCCCAACCTCGGACAAGGCAATCCGCCGGACTGAATCCTGGCCGCCTCGAAACGCCTCGTCCACGCCTGGCGCTATTGCGCGCCAAATAATCGGCCCTCCGAATACGAGTCCCGCAATGACGATGGGCGTTCCGATGAAAACAGCCGAGTTCATATAGTTGCGCCGCGCCCGCTCAGGCAAGACATGCGGATCCGGATTGATGCCGTCATCCGACACGCGGGTATCTTTGGACTTGGCGATTTTATAACCGCCGACGGCCGCGAGCCCGGCGCCCGTGACGAACAGGATGGGAAGCAGCGGCGAACTGCCCTTGGGTGCGGGCGCTTTCGCGGGCGGTTGCTCCACGCGCCTGCCCTCAAGCTCCACGCTCCTGCGCCGCACGTCTTGGAGTATGCCGTAGGTGTCGTCGCTCGGACTCCTGTCGTACGCTTTTTGAGCCCACGCGATCCCCTCCGCGCCGCGCCCGGCCTGCATGGCCTCGGCGGCCCGCTCGACGTAAGCCGACGAGTCGGCGTGCCTCGATTCGTCGGCCTTGTGCGCCTCGAAAAACTTCTGAACCGTGCGCGAGGTCGGATCGGCGTTCATCGCCGCCTGCGCGTAGCGCCGGGTCTCGGACATGTCGAGGCGCCGGCGCGCGGCGGTCGCTTGCTTGATGAGGCCCAGGGCCTGCGGGTTAACATCGTGCTTCTCGGGGATGGACCATTCAAGCCGAGCGAAGTCCGAGGCGGGCGGCAGCGGCGGCGCGGGCTCGCCGCCGCGCGCGCCCGAAGTCCGGCCTTCGGACATCTTGAGCAGCGCCCAGGCGCGCCGGTCCTTGCGTCCGCTGGCCTCCCAGGCTTGGCGCGCAAGCTCGGCGGCGGCGGGATAGTCCTTCTGCTCGTGAAGGATGCTGCCCTTCGCCGCGAGGAGCGCCGGGTTCTCGGAATCATCCGCGAGGGCTTGCTCCAAGCTCATCAGAGCTTGGCCGCGTTCCTGCTCGCCCAAGCGCGCAAGAATCTGAGCGTGAAGTCCTTTGTTCTCAGGGTTCGGCGGGACGCGGGCCAGCACGGCGTCCAGTTCCACGCGGAAGCTGGCGACGAACTGCTGGTACTTCTCGGGCGGCAGTTCGCCCTTGTCACGGGCGTCCTGCGTCCGCATCAGGGACCGCTCAAGGTGCATGAGCTGCGGCGCCGGCCCGGACGACTGCGTCTCCTGGGCTCGGGTCAACTGGGCCGTGTCGTCAGCGCGGGACGGCAACGCCGACAAGACAACTAGGCCCAAAATGAGGGGAAATCTCATGGCATAGCCCTGCTCTGAAGTATACCCCCGGCTTTCAGACCCCGACAAGGGGCCCTCAGCGATACCGACCGAGCGCCGCCGCTTTTGCTACGCTGACCTCGACGCATGAAACTCGTCATCGTCGAGTCGCCGAACAAGGTCCGCAAGATCAAGGACTTCCTGGGCGCGGATTTCCGCGTCGCGGCCTCCTTCGGCCACATGCGCGACCTGCCCCCGACGGGCGGCCTCTCGGTCGAGTTCATCGACGGCAGGATCAAGCCCGTCTACGCGATGATCGAGCGCTCCGCGCGCCACGTCAAGGAGCTCTCGGAGCTCGCCAAGAAGGCCGAGGAAGTCATCCTCGCCACCGACCCCGACCGCGAGGGCGAGGCGATCGCCTGGCACGTGAGCCAGCTGCTGGGCGACCGCAAGTACAGCCGCGTCGTCTTCCACGCCGTGACGAAGGCCGAGGTCCAGAAGGCGATGGCCAAGCCGCGCCCGATCGACCAGCACCTCGTCGACGCCCAGCAGGCTCGTCGGGTGCTCGACCGCGTCGTGGGCTGGGTGGTGAGCCCGACCTTGCGCAAGGTCTCCAAGGACGCGCGCAGCGCGGGCCGAGTGCAGTCCGTCGCCTTGCGTTTGGTCGCCGACCGGGAGAAGGACATCGCCAAACACAAGACGGTCGATTACTTCGTGCTGTCGGCGAGGCTCGAGAAGAACGGCGCGCCCCCTCCCTTCGCCGCGAAGCTGATCACCTGGAAGGATCACCCGCTGGGCCAGCGCCTTCGCGACCCCGCGCTCGCGGAGAAAACGGTCGACTGGGCCAAGACCGTGCCCTGGCGCGTGCTGTCCTGCGACCGCCGGGATTCCGCGCGCAACCCGCCGCCGCCGTTCACGACGGCGACCGTTCAGCAGGCCGCGTCGGTTCGCCTGGGCTTCAACCCCGACGCGACGATGAAGCACCTGCAGGCCCTGTTCGAGGATGGGAAGATCACCTACCACCGCACCGACTCCACCGCCCTCTCCCCCGAGGGCCTGGCCGAGGCGCGCGCCGTGATCAAAAAGGAGTTCCCGCCCGAATACCTGCCTAAGACGCCCATCGTCCACGCGACCAAGTCCGCCAACGCCCAGGAGGCCCACGAGGCCATACGTCCCACCCACCCCGAGACCGGCGCGGACGCCCTCGGCGGCGGAGACGCGGGCAAGCTCTACCGCCTGATCTGGCAGCGCTTCGTCGCCTGCCAGATGGCTCCGGGGCGGGACCAGATCACGACCATCGACGTCGCCTGCGCCCCGGACGAATGGAAGAACGAGAAGGGCGAGCCGGTCCCCAGGGGCGTGTTCCAGGCCAAAGGCAAGGTCCTCCTCTTCGACGGCTGGCGGCGGCTCGCCGGCGAGGACGCCACCGAGGAAGCCAAGAAGAAGGGGAAGAGGGAAGGCGACGAGGAGGAGGACGGCGACGGGGAACTGCCGATGCTGGACCCGGGCGACCCGCTGACCTTGCTCGGCCTCGACGCCCTCAAGCGCTCGACCAAGCCCCCGCCCCGCTACACGCAGGCTTCCTTGATCAAAAAGCTCGAGGCCGAGGGAATCGGCCGGCCGTCCACGTACGCCGCCATCATGCGAGTGATCCTGGAGCGAGGCTACGTCACGGAAGAGAAGCGCAAGCTGCACGCCACGCCTCTGGGCGTCTCGGCCAGCGACTTCCTCGTGCGCCACTACACCGGGAATTTCATCGACATGGACTACACCCGGCGCCTGGAGGACGACCTGGACAAGATCGCCCGCGGGGAGGCCTCCTGGGAGAAGATCGTCACCGAGGCCAGCTTCGCCGTCATCGCCCTGGCCCGCGGCGCGGGGCTGTGGTACGACCCGCTGATCCCCCGCCCGCCAAGAAAGAGCTAGAGGCCGAGCGAAGCCGCGGTAACGGCGGACGGCTCGTCGGGGCTCGCGCCGGACTGCTCGGCGAGGACCCCGCCCCCGTCCGATGAAACGTAAAAGTGCGGAACTCCACGGTTGCTCATTTTCGCATCGGGGTCGAGCAGGGCGTCCGGGCCGAACTCGGCGGCGTAAGATCGGACCTTCTCTTCGTCGTCCTTGCCGACGATCACCCGCACGGGCACCCCCTTGCCCTTCAAGTGCTCGCGCAGCGCTTTGATCGCCCCCGTCGCCGCCCGGCAATACGGGCACCAGGGCGTGACGTAGACGGTCAGGCATTTTTCCGCGGCGCAGTCCGGCAGGTAATCCTCGCGCCCGGAGGCGTCGACGAGGATCAAGTCCGGGAGGATCCCTTTCGGCCCGGGCTTGCGCGCGGCGCGCTTCTTCGCGGACTCGAGCGAGGCGGCGCGCAAGACCTCCGCCTCGGCCCGGGTCTTCCATTCGAAGCTTTTCACGTCCCACAGGTCGCCGCCGGTCGAAACGACGATCTCCGCGTAGAATTTCTTCTTTCCCGCCTGGTCGGTGAAGTCGGCGAGACCGCGCCAACGCCCCCCGCCGATCGAATGGACCGTATCGGCCTCCGCTTGCGAATACTTGAGCTTGAGGACCTTGCCGGAGCCTTTACGCTTCAGCGGCCAGAGGCCGTTCTCGTCGGAGCGCTGGATGACGTAAGTCCGCACGACGGTGTCGAAATTCGCGCGCGCTCCCTCGATATCCTGGGCGCGCGCGGGGAGGCAAACGAGCAAGACGAGCCAGCATAACCTCACCGCTTGAGGATAAGCGGGAAACCCGTTCGCGTCAAGCCGGGGCATTCACCTTATTGCGCCGGCCTCACCGGCGAGCGGTGGGGTACTTCTCGAGGTCAGCGAGGCGCAGCCGGGCCATCTCCGAAGGGAACAAGGCGAGCTCGAGCCGGACCGCGTCGCGCGCCTGATCGTAGTCCCCGAGCCGGAAGCTCGACAGAGCCCAGATCATCAGCCCCCCCGGATAATAGGGATTGAGCGTCACGGCTGTTCGCGCGCTGGCCTGGGCCGCGGCGAGCTCGCCGGCGCCGAGCTGGTGCTCCGCCAGCACTCCCCAAGCCTTGAAGTGCCTCGGCGCGCAGACGACGGTTTGCTCATACAACGCGCGGACGTCCCGGTAAAGCACGTTGCGCTGCGCCGTCAGCCCACCCCACGCGAGAGCCGTCGCCGCGAGAGCGGCCTTCGCCGCGCGGGCGCGCGCGGCGAAGGCCGCCGAGAGGACGAACCCCGCCGCGGCCAGGTAGAGATATCGGTCGGCGACGGGGCTGTCCATGTAGGCCTGGGCCCGGTAAATGAACGGCATCAAGCCGAGCGCCAGGAGCATCAGGCCGAACAATATCCCGGGGCGGCGCCGGGACGCCCACGCTGAGGCCAGGAACAGGACCGTGAAGGCGTGCCATCCGGCGCCCTGGGGCGCCAGGCGCTCGCGGCACACCGGATGAGGCCACGCTAATGTCTTCAGGTACCAGCCGAACAGCAGCGACGGCGAGTGCGGCGCGGGCGGATCGATCCCGTGCTCGAGAATGCGCAAGCGCCAGAGCAGGTAGCACGCGGAGACGAGCGCGAACCCCAGGCCCGCCCGGCGCTGCAGGTCCGGGAACCTGCGGCGGGCGAACAACAGGGAATAGCCCGCGAGGAGGCCGGGGATCAGGATGCCCGTTTCCTTGCTCGCCAGCGCCAGCACGAAGAATACAAACGCGCCTCCGACGGCGCGGCCGGAGCCTGTTTCGACCGCGGCCGCCCAGCACAGAAGGGAAGACAGCGCGAAGGCGAGCGCGAACAAATTCCCTTTGAAGGAGGACATGATCAGAAGCTCGGCATGCGCCGGGAACATGGCGAACAGCATGGCCGCGAGGATCGCCGAGGCCGGAGCCGCCTTCAGGCGGAGAGCGAGCCGGTGGATGAGGCAGGCGTTGACGGCGTGAACCACGAGGCCGCAGGCGCGATATACGACGGGATGCCCGTGCGTCACGTAGTGAAAAAGCGTCACGAGCGGCTGATAGGTCCCTTCGCCGGTGTGGATGAAATAATCCCGGGAGAAAAGCGAGCGCATGAAATCCGGGAAAGCGGCGAGGAATACCGGCGCGCCCTCGACAAAGTGCCTGTCGTCGCCGAACACCGGCGCGGCCAGGGTCGACGCGTAGACCAGAGCCACCGCGGCGGCCAGCGCGCAGGGGACAGCGGCCTCGACGGGGATAGCGGGCCTCAACGGTCCGCCGAGGCCGCGAAGGCCCGCCGCCCCGCGAGAAGAGCGGGCAGCAGCATCATGCTCATGTGATACCGGTTAGGGCCGGGGAAGACCACGTGAAGGGCGAAGGCGGTCAGGAAGTACCCCCCGAGAAAGCGCGAGCCTTCCAGGGCACCCCCTCGCTTGTCGCGAGCGCCGAAGAGGCCCCAGAGGCCTGCGAGGAGAAGCCCCAGATAAAATGTCTGCCCCAGGATCATCCACCGCTGCGTCCAATCCGCGGAGAGGGCGGTCTCCGGACCGGGAGCGACCAAAGCCCCGTAGGTCTTTTTTATGGACCACAGCAGCAGGTCGTCGTCCGCGGCGAAGGAAATGGAGAGAGAACCCGCGAGCGCTCCGAGCACATAGCGGGGTCCCCGGCGAAGGACGTCCGCGAGATTCTCCCGGGCCGCGCGATAGCCCGCCTTGCCCAACTCGACCTCGCCGGCGGCAGCCCGCCACCGCTCCCAACGCTCCAGGAAATCGGGGGTTTGGAGGGCTTCCGGAGGCAAAAGCAAGGCGCTGTGACGAGCGGCGAAGGAGCCGCCGCCGGTGGCGATAGGGATGAACCGCTCGAAGGCCGCGTAGTTCCGCACGGTCCAGGGCGCGACGCCGAGGAGGAGCCCGGCGAGGAAGAGGCCCAGCCGCGGGGCGGCCTTTCGCCGGTCGCCGTGCAGCAGCGCGGCCCCGGCTCCGACGAGAAGCGCGGGCGCCATGCTCCTGGTCAGGCAAGCGGCGGCGGCGACCAGGCCCGCCGCGAGCGGCTTGAAGCGAAACTCGCCCGTCCGCCCGCTGAGACAGCAGGCGCATGCCGCCAGCAGGAAGGCGAATAGGGTTTCGCTTCCGTAAAGGCTCGAGGCGAACACACCCGCGGGGTAGACCGCCCAGAGGAACGCCGCGATCAGGCCCTGGCGGGAATCCCCTTCCCGCGAACCCAGTATGTACAGAAGCCCGGCCGTCGCGGCGGCCAGCAGCGCGTTGGCGACCTGGAAGACGACGACGGCGCCGCCGAACACGGTCCACAAAAGCGCGCCCCACAGCGCCGTGCCTGGAGCGCGCCAGGCCGTCACATAGGGAAAGGGCATGTCCCGGTGAAGATAGAGAAGCGCCTCCTCCCGACCCGCCGGCCCCGTGAGGGAATAGCCTTGGCCCGACGCCAAAGACTGGGCAAGCTCCCGATAGACCGCGAAATCGGAAATCGGGTCGTTGGCCACGGAGAATATCCAAGCCAGGCGCGCGACGAGCGCGAACACCAGGATCGACCCCAGGAGAAATCCGTCGGAGAAGCGTCTGAGAAACCCTCCGGCCGGCCGCAGACGAATGAGCGCGGCGGTCGTCACGGAGAGGATGAAGATGAGCCAGCCGCCTTCCCAGCGCAGCACGTTCAGGGCGGCGGCCGAAGCCGCGAGCGCAAGGGCCGATCCGAGGGGCCAGCCCAACATTCCCATGTGCCCAGATGATAACCCTTCGCCCCCGCCCACGCAAGAAGCGGCCCCGCGCATTTTCCGCTTGACGCCGGCGCGTCCATATGTATAATTATTCATCTCTATGAATAAATATGCAGACAGAGCCGAGGGCAAGGCCGCCCGCCAGACCGCGATCCTCCAGGCGATCACGCAGGAGGAGGTCGCCACGCAAAATGATCTCGTACGCGCGCTCAAAAAGCGCGGCATCGCCGCCACCCAGGTTTCCATCTCGCGCGACATCGCCGAACTGGGCCTCATCAAGGCGGCCGGCGTCTACCGCCCCGCGACCGGCGAGGCCGCCCACGACGCCGAGATGCCGCTGCGCTCCTTCGTGCGCGGCGTCGTCGCCGCGGGCCCGAACCTGACCGTGATCCGCTGCGACACCGGCACCGCCCCCCGCGTGGGCCTCGTCCTCGACGGGCTGGCCCAGCCCGGCCTCGTCGGCACGCTCGCGGGCGATGACACCGTGTTCGTGGCCGGAGACTCCGCCGCCGCGCAGAAGCGGCTCATCGAATTCCTCGAATCAAGGATGGCCAACTGACATGAAGAAGCCTCTCATCGTTCTCGCCTTCAGCGGCGGACTCGACACCACCTTCTGCGTCTTGTGGCTCAAAAAGGAGCTCGGCGCCGATGTGATCACCGCGACCGTGGACACCGGCGGGTTCTCCGCGGAGGAACTGGCCGCGATCGCCGCGCGGTCCAAGGCGCTCGGCGCGGTCAAGCACTACGCGCTCGACGGGCGGGCCGAGGTTTTTTCACGCTTCGCGGTGCCCCTCATCCAGGGCAACATCCTGCGGGGACGGGTGTACCCGCTGTCGGTGGCCGCCGAACGCGTGCTGCAAGCGGAGCTCGTGGCGCGAGTCGCGAAGGACGTCAAGGCCGACGGCGTCTGCCACGGGTCCACCGGGGCGGGCAACGATCAGGTGCGGTTTGATGCCGTCTTCCAAGTCTTGCTTCCTAATGTGAAGGTTCACGCGCCGATCCGGGACCTGGGGCTCTCGCGCCAGGCGGAAACGGATTATCTCGCCAAGGAAGGCGTGAACGTGCCCGCGAAGACGACCGCGTATTCGGTCAACGCCGGGCTGTGGGGAACCACGGTCGGAGGCGGGGCCACGCATGACCCGTGGACGGAGATTCCCGACTCGGCCTTTCCTTCGATGTCGGCCGAGCCTCCGACGGAACAAACAGAAATCGTCGTCGGCTTCACGAAAGGCATACCCACGTCTTTGAACGGAACGGCAACGGAAGGGGTGAACCTTGTGGGGGCCTTGCACGCTCTTGGACGCAAGTACGCTGTCGGGCGGGGAGTGCATATGGGGGACACGATCCTTGGTATTAAGGGACGGATCGGATTTGAAGCCCCCGCGCCGTTGATGCTCATCGCGGCCCATAACGAGCTCGAGAAACTCGTTCTGACCCGCTGGCAGAGCTTTTGGAAGAACCAGGCCGGCGAGTTTTACGGCCAGATGCTTCACGAAGGACTTTATTTTGATCCCGTCATGCGCGACATCGAGGCGATGATCAAATCGAGCCAGGAAACGGTCACCGGCGAGGCGCGCTTGCGCCTGCGCGCGGGACGATTCGACGTCACCGGCGTCAAATCTCCTTATTCCATGATCGCCGGCGCCGCGACCTACGGCGAAACGACCAAGCTGTGGACCGGCGACGAGGCCGCGGGCTTCTCGAAGCTCCACGCCCTCCCGATGACGTTGGCGGCCCGCGCGCGCGCGGAAAAGGTGGTTTCATGAAAGTAACGCTCGATAAGATCGCGTCCACGACGCGCAACGCCCGCATCCCCCGGGAGGTCCTCCTCTCCGACGAGATCCAGGCCAAGGAAGGCATGGTCCTCGCCGTCCGCGTCCACGGCAAGAAGACCGTGTACAACACGCTCGAGGACATCTACGGCCGCATGATCGACCTCAACGACGGCGACATCATCGCCGCCGTCCTCGGCACGCGGCGCGCCCTGCGCGGCTACGCGGGCCATGTCCCGGAGTCCATCAAGGTCGGCGACAAGCTCGACATCCTCAACCTGGGCGGCGTCATCGGGCGCTGCACCTCGGTGAACCTCGAGATAGGAAAGCCTCTCCAGGCCGAAGTGCTGGGACAGATTCTTTCGTTCCCCCATCTCGGCGAACGGGTGGGCGTGCCCGCCTCGATCCGGACCGGCGCGGTCGCCTGGTCGGACAAGCTCGAGAAATCGGCGCCGATCATCTATGTGGCGGGGACTTGCATGAACGCCGGAAAGACCTTCGCCTGCGGCGAGATCATCCGCTTCCTCGCGCGCAAAGGCTACCGCGTCGGCGCGGCCAAGCTCACCGGCGTCTCGCTCCTGCGCGACACGATGAGCATGGTCGACCGCGGCGCGATCAAGGGCCTGTCCTTCACCGACGCGGGCGTGGTCTCCACGACCGGCGCGGTGTCGGTGCCCGTCGCCAAGGGCCTCATCAACGCCCTCAACAAGGAAGAGCCGGATTGCCTGGTCATCGAGCTCGGCGACGGGATCATGGGCGAGTACGGCGTCCAGGAGATCCTGAAGGACCCGGAGCTGATGCAGGCGGCGAGCGCGCACGTGATGTGCGCCAACGACCCCGTCTCCGCCTGGGGCGCCGTCGAGCTGTTCACGAACCGCTTCAAGCTGAAGGTGGACGTCCTCTCCGGCCCCGCCACCGACAACGCCGTCGGCAAGGAGTTCATCGAGGGCCAGGTCGGCGTGAAGGCGATCAACGCCCGCATCGAGGCCGAAGCCCTCGGCCAGTTCGTCGAGAAGGCCGTGTTCGGGGGCGTGCCGGCATGAAGAAGATCAAGGTCGGCATCGAGGGAGGCGCGGGGTTCACGGGCGGAGAGCTGATCCGCCTCCTGCTCTCCCACCCGAAGGTCGAGATCGCCGCGGCGACCTCCTCCACGTTCCCGGGCCAGCCGGTGTTCCTCGCGCATCCGAACCTGCGGGGCCGCACGAGCCTGTCCTTCACGCGCAAGCTCGACTACGCGAAGCTTGACTGCATTTTCCTCGCGGGCGGGCACGGCGACGCGATGAGCAACGTACCGGCGATCATCGCCGAGACCCCGCGCCTGCGCATCATCGACCTCTCCGGGGACTTCCGTCTGCGCGACGAGGCCCTCTACCCGGTATGGTACACGCGCAAGCACAAGGCCCCGGAGCTGCTCAAGAAATTCGCCTACGGGCTCGTCGAGCTCAACCGCGCCGAGATCGCCAAGGCCCGCCTCATCGCCAACCCCGGCTGCTTCGCCACCGCGACGGCGCTGGCCCTCGGGCCCCTGGCCAAGGGCGGCGTCGTCGGCGTCGTGTCCGTCACCGCGATCACCGGCTCCTCGGGCTCGGGCGTCAACCCGACGCCCATCACTCACCATCCCACGCGCCACAGCAACCTGAAGGCGTACAAGCCCTTCACCCACCAGCACATCCCCGAGGTCGAACAGATCCTCGAGCGCCTCGCGGGCAAGAAAGCCCTCAAGCTGTCCCTCGTGCCGATCTCCGGCCCCTTTTCCCGCGGCATCTACGCGGTGTGCCAGGTGGACCTGCCCAAGGGCTGGACGGCGGAGAAGGTCAAGGATCTGTACGCGACCGCTTATAAGGGAAGCTCTTTCGTCCGCCTCGTGCCCGAGCCCCCCTCGCTCAACGCCGTCAACGGCTCCAACCATTGCGACGTATTCGTCACCGTCCAGGAAGGCCGCATCTGCGTGATCTCCGCCATCGACAACCTGGTCAAAGGGGCGTCGGGCCAGGCCATCCAGAACCTCAACGTGATGCTGGGCTGGGACGAGAGCGTCGGCCTCGAGGCCGCGGGGACCTACCCGTGACAAACATGGTTGATTCGCTGGCGCTGGAGAACGAGTACGTGCTGCCGACCTACGAAAAATTCCCATTCGTCCTTGACCGCGGCGAAGGCTGCTGGGTCTGGGACGAGGAAGGCAACAAGTATCTCGACCTGTACGGCGGTCACGCCGTCGCGGCGATCGGGCACTCGCCCGCCGAGATAACGGCCGCGATCACGAAGCAATCCGCCAAGCTCCTGTTCTACTCGAACCTCGTCTATCTGAAGGTCCGGGCCGAGGCAGCCAAGGCGCTGGTGGATTTTTGCGGCGAGAAGGGCTCCCAGGTGTTCTTCTGCAACTCGGGCGCCGAGGCCAACGAGAACGCGATGCGCATCGCGCGCTGCGTGACGGGCAAGGCGAAGATCGTGGCCGCCGAGGGCGGATTTCATGGCCGAACGGCGGGGGCGGTCGCCGCGACGGGTTATAAGTACAGAAAAAATATGGCGGGGCTTGGATGCGATATCGTGCACGTGCCTTTCGGGGATCTCTCCTCGGCCGAGACGGCCTTGAAGGACGCCGCGGCTTTTCTTCTGGAGCCGATTCAAAGCGTTCAGGGCTGCACCACGGCAACGGGAGAATATCTCAATGGCCTGGCCGCGCTCTGCAAGCAAAACGGAAGTCTTTTGATTTATGACGAGGTCCAGACCGGCCTTGGCCGGGTCGGCGCCCCCTCCGCGCGCCACGCGTTCGGCGCCCGCCCGGACCTGCAGACCTTCGCCAAGGCGCTCGCCTCCGGCGTTCCGGCCGGAGCCGTGCTTGCGACCCCGGAGGTCTCGGCCAAGGTCAAGCCCGGCGCGCTCGGCTCGACCTTCGGCGGCGGTCCGCTCGCCAGCGTGGCGATCAGCGCCACGATCAAGGCGATCGTCGATAAGAAATTGACCGAGAACGCCGCGGAGATGGAGGAGCTCATCCGTGCGACCTTCAATTTCCCCCAGATCAAGGAGATCCGCGGCAAAGGCCTCCTTCTGGGCCTGGTCCTCGACCGGCCGTCCAAGCCGATCCGCGACGCTCTATTGAAGAAGAAGATTATCGTCGGCGGAGCCGACGATATCCACGTCATCCGGCTCCTTCCCCCGCTCACCGTCGGCCCGGCCGAGATCGGCCTCCTGCGCGGCGCGCTCGAAGAGATCTTCTCGGCCGAAACGGTCGCCGCCTAAGCCATGAAGCACTTCACTCATCTGAAGGACTTCACCATCGATGAGCTCAACGCCATCATCGACTCGGCGATCGCGCTCAAGAAGTCGGCGCCCGCCGGGCTGCCGCTCGCCGGGAAATCCCTCGCGTTCTGCTTCATGAACCCGTCCTTGCGCACCCAGGTCTCCTTCTCGGTCGCGACCGCGTCCTTGGGCGGCCACCCGGTCACCTTGAGCCTCGGCTCGGGCGGGACCTGGGGGATGGAATCCGTCGAGGGCGTCGTCATGGACGGAACGGCCGCGGAGCATCTCAAGGAGGCGGTCCCCGTGCTCGGGCGAATGTGTCAGGGGCTCGGATTAAGATCGTTTCCCGCCGGCAAGTCATGGGCCGAGGATAAGAAGGAAAACGCCTTGGCCGCCTTCATCAAGTACTCGACCGTGCCGGTCATCAATATGGAGTCGGCGTCAGGCCATCCCTGCCAGGCGCTGGCCGATCTGATGACGATCCGGGAAAGGATGGAGCCGAAGAAAAAGAATTTTCTTCTTTCGTGGGCTCCGCACGTGAAGGCATTACCGATGGCCGTTCCGAATTCAGCCGTCGAGATCGCGTCGATGGCGGGAATGAATGTCACGATCGCAAGACCGGAAGGCTATGATCTCGATCCGGAAGTGATGGCGCGCGTAGGAAATAATTGCGCGGCGAATGGCGCCCGCTTGAGCTTGACCGACAAGGTTCCCCAATCTTTTGACGGTCAACACGTCGTTTACGGAAAATCTTGGGGGTCACTCAGCGAGTACGGCAAGCCCCCTTCGTCCGACCCCGCTTTCCGTAAAAAATGGACCATCTCCGCCGCCAAGATGCAGCGGACCGAAAAGGCCATTTTCATGCACTGCCTACCGGTCCGCCGGGGCTTGGTCGTGGAAGACGCCGTCCTCGACGGCCCTTGGTCCGTCGTCATTGATGAGGCCGAGAACCGCCTCCACACCGCCAAAGCCGTTCTTCTCCATTTACTCGCCTCGCCCAAACCCGCCCCCGCCAGGAGACACCGCAAATGACCGACTCGCCTTTGATGCTCAAGCAGGCCATCCCCTACATCCGCATGTACAAGGGAAAGATCTTCGTCGTGAAGGTCGGAGGCCGCGTGGTCGGTCGCAAGGAGATGCTCGACGCGCTCGTCGAGGATGTCTGCCTCCTGCAGCAGGTGGGGATCCGAGTTGTGCTCGTGCACGGCGGCGGCAACCAGGCCACCGAGCTCGCCAAGAAGCTCGGCCTCGAACCCGAGATCATCGCCGGACGCCGCGTCACCGACGCGGAAACCCTCGAGGTCGCCAAGATGGTCTACGGCGGCACGCTCAACATCGACATCCTCTCCTCGTTCCGCGCCCACCACACGTCCGCGGTCGGCGTGTCCGGCGTGGACGCCGGCCTCGTCACCGCGCACCGGCGCCCCAAGCGCATGGTCGAGCCGGCCCCCGGCCAGGCCCCGATCGAGGTGGACTTCGGCTTCGTCGGCGACATCGACGGCGTGGACCCCAAGGTACTGCTGACCTTGCTCGACGCGGGCATGACGCCCGTCGTCTCCTGCCTCGGCGCCGACACCATGGGCAACATCTTCAACATCAACGCGGACTCGATCGCCGAGTCGATCGCCCGCTCGCTGAAGGCCGAGAAGCTCGTCATCGTGACCGACACCGAGGGCCTGCTCAAGGACGCGGGCAACCCCTCGAGCCTCGTGTCTTATACGGATGTCGAGGAGGTGGAGGGCTTCAAGAAGGCCGGGCGCCTCACCGGCGGCATGCTGCCCAAGATCGAGGCCTGCGTGCGCGCCCTGAAGGGCGGCGTGCGCCGGACCCACATCATCAACGGCCTCAAGCCCGGCGCGCTGCTGCGCGAGACCTTCACCAACGCCGGCTGCGGCACGATGATCGTCGAGAAGCGCGAGCGCCAGGAATACCAGGCCGTCGAGTTGAACGACGCCGCGAGCTCCGTTTCTGAAGAAATTAATTTGGCGCGAAGCGCCAAATGAACGCCGTCGAGCTCCTGCGCGAGGTCGTCCGCATCCCTTCCGAGTCGCGGCAAGAGGACGCCGTCGTCGCGCGGTTGAAATCGGCCATGCTCGAGCTGGGCATGTCACCGGCCGTCTCCGGCCGGAATCTGACGGCTTTGTTGGACGGAGGTGACGGTCCCCTTCTTCTCCTTAACTCCCACACCGACACCGTCCCCGTCGGCCAGGGCTGGACGCGCGATCCCCTCAAGGCGGACATCGAGGACGGCAAGATCTACGGACGCGGCTCCAACGACGCGAAAGGATGTCTCGTGGCCATGCTCATCGCCGCGCAGAAAGCCTTCGCCTCGAACGCGCCCAAGGGCAAGGTGCTCATCGCGGCGTCCTGCGAGGAAGAGGTCCTCGGCCAAGGCCTCGAGGTGCTCCTGCCGACCTTGCCGCGGCCCGACGCGGCCGTGGTGGGCGAGCCGACCGGGTTGAAGGCCGCCGTCGCGCAGAAGGGATTGCTGCTTCTCGAGATCATCGCCAAGGGCCGCTCGGCGCACGCCGCGCATGGCGGCGGGATCAACGCCGTCGAAGCGGCGGCGCGGGACGTGCTGGCCCTGTCGAAGATCCGATTCGACCGAGAGCATCCTGCCTTAGGTCGAACGACTTTGCATGTGACCCAGATCTCCGGCGGAGACCGCCATAACGTGATCCCGGACCGCTGCAAGCTGGTCGTGGACATCCGGACCGTTCCCTCGGTCAGCCCGGAAGAGATCATCGACATGGTCAAGAGACATGTCGAAGGCGAGGTGACGATACGCTCCAACCGGCTCGGGTCCGTCGAGACCGACCCCGCCCACCCCGTCGTCCAGGCGGCGCTCGCCGCCAACCCCTCCGGCCGCGCCTACGGCTCGCCGACCTTGTCCGACTGGGTCTTCCTCAAGGGCATTCCCACGGTGAAGGCCGGCCCCGGCGACTCGAAGCGCTCCCACACTCCCGACGAATACCTCGAGGTCGCCGAGCTCGAGGCCGGCGTCGAGTTCTACGAGAAGCTGATCCGGTCCTACTTCGAAAAGGCGGCCGCATGAAAAAGCTCTGGCAGACCAAGACCGATCTCGACAGTGCCGTCGAAGCCTACACCGTCGGCGCCGACCCCGAGCTCGACGCGCGCCTCCTTCCCTACGAAGTCTACGGCAGCCTGGCGCACGCCTCCGGGCTCGTCTCCATCGGGGTGCTCACGAAGGCCGAGCACGCGCGCATCCGCAAGGTCCTGTGCGGGCTCAAGGCCGTCAAGATCACCCGGGAGCAGGAGGACATCCATACCGCCGTCGAGCAGGCGCTGACCACGAAGCTCGGCGAGATCGGGGCCAAGGTCCACGCCGGACGCTCGCGCAACGACCAGGTTCAGGTCAACCTGCGTCTGTATCTGAAGGACCGGCTCCTCAAACTCGACGCCGCGGCCGGCGCCGCCGCCGCCGCCTGGGCCGCGTTCGGCGCGAAGTGGGACAAGCGCCCGATCCCCGGCTACTCTCACCTGCAGCGCGCGATGCCGACCACGATCGGCCACTGGGCGGCTTCCCATGTCGAAGCCCTCCTCGAGGCCCGCCGCGCCCTGCGCTTCGCCTTCGACGAGGCCGACGCCTGCCCCCTCGGCTCGGCCGCCGGCTACGGTGTCATGCTCCCGCTCCCGCGCGAGCGCGCGGCCAAGCTGCTCGGCTTCTCGCGCGTGCAGCGCAACACCCTGCGCGTCCAGTCGAGCCGCCCGCGCCTGGAGGCCGCCGTGCTCTCGTCCTTGTGCCTCGTGGCCCGCGACCTCGGCGTCCTGGCATGGGACCTGTCCCTGTACTGCACCGCCGAGTTCGGCTTCCTCAAGCTCTCCGATTCGTTCACGACCGGCTCGAGCATCATGCCCCAGAAGAAGAACCCCGACGTCGTCGAGCTCACCCGTGCCCGCGCGGCGCTGTTTCCCGGCTGGCTCAACCAGGTCCTCATGATCGGCCAGCTCCCCTCGGGCTACCACCGCGACTACCAACTGACCAAGGGGCCTCTGTTCGCCGCGCTCGACACGATGGGCCAGATGCTCGAGATCGCCGCCCGCCTGCCCGAATCCCTCAAGGTCAACGAGACCGCCTGCGCCGCCGCCGTCACCTCCGACCTCCTCGCCACCCACGAAGCCATCGCCCTCGTCCGCGACGGCGTCCCCTTCCGCACCGCCTACCGCGAGGTCGCTTCCCGCGCCCGCGCCGCCAAGCCTCGAGTGGTCGCCGATCCGCCCATGCCCTCCCACCTCGGCGCCCCCGGCAAGCCCGACTGGAAGGCACTGCGGACGCAGAACCTCAAGGATTCCCGCTGGTCGACCTCGACCCGGGGAAATTTGGAGAAGAAATGGACGGGATTGGTGTCAGGCCTTCAAATTCGTTAAATTCGCCGCAGATAATACGACACCGATTCCGTTTTGCTGCCAAGCCAGGCAGCGATCGCCCCGAGGCGGTGGCCGCGCGCAACCCCCTTTTTCGCGAAAAGGATGCGGGCGCCGACAAAGCTCCTCCGCTTCGAACGCGAGCGCAGCTCATCCAAGCCGACACCAGTTGTCCCGCATATTTCCCGGCCGATTTCATCGAGTGTTTCCTGCCGCTGATTATCAGACCGCGCCAAGTTCGGCGCAATGATTTCCTTAGGCCATGGATCAAAAGAGTCGGTTTCCATGTCGGGAAGCTCAACAGGCGTGCGGCTCGACCAGGGCCAATCCTCGGGCCTGCTCACGAGCTCCGCTCGAACCGGGTTCATCTGTATATAGCGAATGAGCCGCAGAAAATACCGGTCGTCTAGGCACAAATAAGCTCTATGGCGGCCTTGGAAAAGGTGCCCCTCCCGGTCATAGCGCTGATTGAAAGTATGCGCGTGGCCCGTGAGTATCCTGTGCATGATCGCGCCAAGGGGGACGGTGCCCACCTTGACCGCCAAATGAAAGTGATTCGGCATCAGGCAATAGGCGTAAATAACCATGCCGGCATCTTTCGCTATTCGATTCAGCGCCTCCAGGAATTTACGGTAGTCCTGGTCATCGAGGAATATGCGCGTCCCGTTCACGCCCCGCGCCAGCACATGATAGATGGCGCCGGGATAATGTATTCTTGGTCGTCTTCCCATACTAATCATACGATTGACCCCTTGAAAAAGTTCCCTCCCCGCCGCGAATTTATCGAATTTGCAGGCCTGACACTGATGGTCGGGCTGTGCGCTTGCGGCCCGGCTAAAGAGGTCGAGCCGAACGACTCTTATCAGCAGGCGGGCGCGCTCAAGGCGGGCGGGAAGGCGACGGGGACGATCGGGAGCCCGAAGGACCAGGATTGGTACCGGGTCGACTCCGAGGTCCCAGGGACCATCGCCGTGAAGATCGGCGGCATCAAGGACGTCGATTTCGTCCTCTCCTTCTTCGACAAGGACCGCCGCGAGCTCAAGCGCGTCGATGAGACCACGGTCGGGGGCGACGAGCAGATGCTCGACCTCGGCGTCTCGAGGGGCGCTTATTATCTCGTCGTTTCGAACAAGAACGAGACGGCGAACAATCCCGCTCAGGCTTACGAGCTCCAGACGAAGCTCGACTCGGCCGCGGGGCGCGAGCGGGAGCCGAACGACACCGCGCTGACGGCGCAGACCGTCGAAGCGGGAGGGCTGGCGAAGGGGCATTATTGGCCGGCGAGGCAGCTTCTGTCGGACGAGCCGGAGGCGGCCGAAGAGGACTGGTATTCGATCGACGTCGCGAAGACCGGCCTGTTCCTGCTCAATATCGACGTGAGCGAGGTCCCGAAGGTCGACGCCATCCTCGAGGTCTACGACACCAACGGCTACAAGCTCAAGGAGCTCGACGCGGGCGGCATCGGCGAGGGCGAAAGCCTGCGCAGCTTCGGCGTGCGCGGCCCGGGCAAGTTCCAGCTGCGCCTGCGCTCGAAGTATAAGAACGCCGGCAACCATGACGTGCCGTACGACCTGCTGACCGAGCTGCTGCCGTACCAGGGCGCCACGGAGTTCGAGCCCAACGACCAGCGCGCCGACGCGACGCCGCTCGAGCTCGACTCGATCTCCGGCACGATCGCCCCCGCCGCCGACGAGGACTGGTACACGGTCACCGTCGCCAGCGGAACGAGGCAGCTCCTGCGCGCGGAGCTGTCCGGTCTGGCCGGGATGGACCTGGCGCTGTCCTTGCGCGACGGGCTCGGCAACGAGGTCGCGCTCGTCGACAACATGGGCAAGGAGCAGCCTGAGATCATGACCGGCTGGGGCCTCACCGGCGGCGATTATCACCTCGTCGTATCCGAAAGGTCGGGCAAGAAATCCGACAGCCGGCAGTCCTACACGCTCGGCCGCAAGCTGATCCCGCATCAGCCCGGCCTCGAATGGGAGCCGAACAACTCGAGCGCCACCGTCCAGTCGCTCAAGGTCGGAGACTCCGTCGACGGCTACTTCGCGCCGAAAGGCGACGAGGATTGGTATGAGTTCAACCTCTACCAGAAGGGCGTCGTGGTACTCGAGCTGACCGGTGTGATCAACGCCGCCCCCACGCTGACCTTGTTCGATCAGGAATACGCCGAGCTGGGGACGGCCGCCGCGCCTAAGCCCGGCGAGCCCGTCTCCCTCGAACGCGAGCTCGATCGCGGCACCTACGCCGTGCGCCTGAAGCCCGCCGATGCGGCTCAGAACAACGTGCGCGACAAATACTCGTTCCGCGTGCGCGTGCGATGAAGCGGCTCGTGCTGCTCGCCGCGCTGCTCGCCGCCGCCTGCGTCGGTCCGCGGCAGGCCGGATCCCCGGAGCCCCCTCCCCGGCCCGTCGCCGCCCCGGAGGTCAAGGACCCCAATTTCGAGGTCGTCGTCATCGAGACCGTGCCGAACGCGGACGACGAGGGCGTGACCTTCACGAAGGTCTTCGTCGACGGCAAAGAAGAAGGCAAGACCGCCGTCGGCCCGCGTTCCCAGGAAAAGCGCGTTCGCCTGAAGGTCCCCGCCGGCAATCAGCCCGTGCGCCTCGAGCATTGGCTTCTGCCGCCGATCGGCGAGTGGACACGCCTGCCTGATGCCCAGCAGCCACGTGAGCGCTTCGTGCGCATCGAAGACGGCACGATCGCGCAGGTGACCTTACGCTACGGCCCTAACGGCTCCCCCTCTCTCGCGATCAGCCGCGAACCCGTCGCTCGTTAGGCCTCGAATTTAACGAATTTGCAGGCCTGACACTCAAAATTCGCGGGTGGGCTTGGTCAGGTAGACTTCCTTGACGAAGGCCATCCAGGCGGGGGCGGCGATGGCGCCGCCGGCCTTGCCGGGGGGCATGGCGTGGCGCATGTCGTCGTGGCCGATCCAGACGGCGGCGGAGAGGTCGGGGGTGACGCCGGCGAACCAGGCGTCGCGGTAATCGTTGGTGGTGCCGGTCTTGCCGGCGGCGGGGACGTTGAAGCCGCCGCGGCGGGCGGAGGCGTAGGCGCTGCCTTCGGGGCCCAGAACGCCGCGCATCGTTTCGAGCACGGCGCGGGCGGTCGTCGATGAGATGACGACGGCGCCTTCGGACTTGGGGGCATCGCCCTCGCTTATAATCTTGCCGTCGCGGTCGGCGACGCCGCGCAGCCACCAGGGGCGCACGGCATGGCCGCCGTTGGCGAAGACGGCGTAGGCCGCGGCCATCTGGACGGGCGAGATATCGGCGGTGCCCAGGGCCAGGGACAGGTTGCGGGGCAGGCGCTGAAGCGGAACGCCGGACGACGCGGACAGCAGCTCGAGAACCTTGTCGATGTCGATTTCCTTGAGAAGCTTGATCGCCACCGAGTTGAGCGACTTCCAGAGCGCGACGTCGAGGCGCACCTCGCCGTGATACTTGTTTCCGTAGTTGTGCGGCGACCACTTCCGGCCGCCGCCGATCTTGTAGGTGACCGGGGCGTCGAGCATCATGCTCTCCGCGCTCCAGCGACCGCTCTCGTAGGCCGCCGCCCAGACGAAGGGCTTCACCGCGGAGCCCATCAGACGACGCCCATCGGTGGCGCGGTCGAGCTGGTTCTGAAAGCTGAAGCCGGTGCCTCCGACGAGCGCCAGCAGGGCGCCGTCCTTGGGGTCGAGGGCGGCGAGCGCGCCCTCGACGGGCGCGACCTTGCCGGCGGGCTCGCCGTCCTCGTCGGGCTTGGCGGCGGGGTCGTTCTCCTTGGCGAGGCGCTCGCGCAGGGCGCGCTGGGCGGCCCTTTGCGCGTCGAGGTCGAAGGTGGTGCGAATGGTCAGGCCGCCGCGCAGGAGACGCTCTTTCGTATAGGCTCGCAGCATCTGGCGTCTCACGAACTCGACGACGTAGGGCGCCTCGTTGACGCGCGTGCGCCAGAAGGAGACCTCGGGGACGCGCGCGCGATGCTCGAAGCGCTCCCAGAATTCCTTCTCGATGCGTTCGACGGAGGAGTCCGGGATGAAGCCGTTTCGGGCCATGCGCTTGAGCACGGTGCGCTGGCGGGCGCGCGCGAGCTCGGGGGCGTCGAGCGGGGAATACTTGTTCGGGCTCGGGATGATGCCGACGATGACCGCGGCCTCGCCGACGTCCAGGGCCGAGGTCGGCTTGTCGAAGTAGTAGCGCGACGCGGACTCCACGCCGAAGGCGCCGTGGCCGAAGTAGGCGAAGTTGAGGTACATCATGAGGATCTGATCCTTCGTGAACTTCTCCTCGAGCTTCCTGACGCAGAAATACTCGAAGATCTTGCGGCCGACGGTGCGCTTGCGCGTGGTGAACATCTGCTTGGCGAGCTGCTGGGTCAAGGTCGAGCCGCCCTGGCTGCGCCGCAGGCCGGTGAGGGTCACGAAGACGGCGCGCGCCGTCGCCTTCCAGTCGACGCCGGCGTGCTCGTAGAAATGACCGTCCTCGCTGGCGACGAGCGCCTTCTTGAGGAACGCGGGCAGCTCGTCGGGGGAGCGCACGTACTGGCCCTTCTCGACGGAGAACTCGGCGATGAGGCGGTCCTTCGCGTCGAGGATGCGCGTCGGCGCGGCCGCGACCGACAGCTGGGAGGCCATGTAGGGGACGACGAAGGCCTCGTCCTCGGCCAGCAGGTATTCCTCGCGGCCGGGCACGGTCAGGTTGAGATAGTACGCGTCCATTTTCTCGACGATGGAGCGCTCCAGCTGATGGTAGCGCCACCAGCCCGACAAGGTCATCGCGCCGACGACGGCCCCGCCGGCGAACGCCGCCGCCGCCGCGGCCAGAACAGCGCGTCGAAACCAGGTCCGAACCATTGCCCTCATGATACCATTCGGGCCCGGACCCGGCTTACGGCGGCGGCTCGAAGTCCGGAAGCGAAAAGGAGAACGTCGCTCCCTCGCCGGACGCCCCCTCGGCCCAGACCCGGCCGCCGTGCCGTGCCACGATGCGCGCCACGAGGGCCAAACCGATCCCGCTGCCGGAGAACCCCCGGGCCGATTCCAGCCTCTGGAACGGCTCGAAGAGCCGCGAAGCCGACGCCGGATCGAAGCCGATGCCGTTGTCGCGCACGGACACGATCGTCTCGACGTGGTCGCGTCGCGCGCGGATTTCGATGCGCGCCTTGGGACGGTCTCGCGTGTATTTGATCGCGTTGGAGAGCAGGTTGACCAACACTTGTCGCAGGAGGACCCGGTCGCCCTGGACGACCGGCAGAGACGCCGCGTCCCAGACGATCGCCCGGTCCCCGCAATCCGCGAGCAGCTCCTCTCGCACCTCGCGGGCGAGCTCGCCCAGGTCGACAGGCTCACGCCGCAGCTCCGCGCGCCCGGCGTACGCGAACGTCGACAACCCGTCGAGCAGGCCCGTCATCTTGTCGGCGGCGGCGATGATCCGCCCCGCGTAGTCCCGGGATTGCGCGTCGAGCGACGCGGCCGGGGACTTCTGCAGCATCCTGGAGAACTCCCGCATGTGTCGAAGCGGGGCGCGCAGGTCGTGGGACACCATGGAGTTGAACGCCTCGAGCTCCTGCGTCGCGGTTTCGAGGGAGTGGAACCGCTTGCGCAAGGCGTTCTCCCCGCGCAGCCGCTCGGAGAGGTTGGCGTCCGCGATCCTCAAGTAGACGAGCGTCTGGTTGAGCAGTTGGTAGGCGATTTCGCCGAACGTCGCCGGGCCCGTGAAGCCGGCCGCGCGGCGGCCCTCCAGGCCCGCGTGGAGGTAGTTCAGGATGCAGTTGCACGAAAATGCGACGCCGGGTTCGAGGGCTTGCGGCAACTGCGACGAGAATGCCTCGATATAGTCCCCGATGGGGCGGGCATGGCGATAGCGCACCCCCCGGAAGACCGGGGCGTAGAATCCGACCGTCTGAGCCGCCGCGTCGACGCTCTGAAACGAGGTGTTCACCATTACGCCGTTGTAATCGGCGACCAGAGGAAGCCGCGTGTCGAGGCTCCGTTCCTTCAGGTACCGGACGAACGGGGTTCTCTTGCCGTCGACCAGGACCGCCTTGGCCGAAAAGCCGTCGGTCGTGAAGGTCAGGACCTCGCCGTCGCCGGGCTCGAAGATGTTGATGATCCCGACCTCGGCTATCTTGGACTTCGGCAGGGACACATGCAGGACGACCGCGGCGTCGTCATAGGCCCGGCCGGTCCGGCCGTCGAAGACCTTCGGCGATATTTTCCCCACGTCGGAGAGTTCCACCCCGGAGACCCATCCAAGCAGGGGCCGGCAGGCGAAGTTCTCGTAGCGGGGGGCTCCGAGCGCGAAGGCCCGCAAGGTACGGCTCGCGCCCGGAATGACGATGAGGCTGTACCCGTTGTCAGGGACGTCCGAATAGACGCTCGCGATGGAGCCGGCGTCGTAGACCTTGGTCTCAATGGCGGTCGCAAACCCGGGAGTCTCCGCCCCGCAGATCCGGTCGCGCGTGTGGAGACCTCCCGTTTCCGTGGTGAAATAGGAACTGGTGCCGCCGACCCAATCCCCCTTCGGCAGGCGGCGCAGCAACGCTTCGTCCCCCGCGGCGAAAAGAGAGCGCCCTTCGCCGAGCCGGAGCGAGAACTCCTCGCGGGTCATCATATGCCGCCTGATCGTCTGGACGGTGGCCATGGCCGATTGTACGGTCGCAAGCAGCCCTTTTGAAATGACCCACGCGTAAAATCACGATTGGGATTTTGTGACGTGACGCCCGACGAGTCGAGCTTCGGCGAAGCCCGCCCTGGCCAAGCGCCTTCGTCTATGGTAGGGTGCCCCCGATGAGACCGCTCCTGACGGCCCTGCTCCTGTGCTTGTCCGCGGCCGCTCCCGCCTCGGCGGCGCTGCTGGCGGGAATCGACGTCCTTCAACGCGCGGATTTCGAGCTCCTGCGCGGCAAGCGGGTCGGCGTCATCACCAACCACACCGGCGCCGACTACGCGGGACGCAGCACGGTGGACCTGCTCTTCGCCGCGAAGAAGCTGACGCTCGTCGCCATCTTCAGCCCCGAGCACGGCTTCCGCGGCGACCACCGCGACGGCGATCCCGTCGGCGACTCGAAGGACCCGGCGACCGGGCTTCCGGTCTACAGCCTGTACGGCAAGACGCGGCGGCCTACGCCGCAAATGCTGCGCGGCATCGACGTCCTCGTCTTCGACATCCAGGACGTCGGCACGCGCGCCTACACCTACCTGAGCACCATGGGGATGTGCATGGAGGAGGCCGCCAAGCACGGCATCGAGTTCGTCGTCCTCGACCGCCCGAACCCCCTGGGCGGAGAGGTGCTCGAGGGGCCGGTGCTCGAGGCCCCGTTCGATTTCACCGGCTACTTTCCGGTCCCCGTCCGGCACGGGATGACCCCCGGGGAGATGGCGCGCCTGCACGCCGACGTCAAAGGCCTCAAGCTCCGCCTCACCGTGGTCCCTCTGCAGGGCTGGACGCGCGCCTCCCTGTACGACGAGACCGCCTACCCGTGGATCAACCCTTCGCCCAATATCCGCGGCCTCGACGCGGCCCTCCTGTATCCGGGCTTCGTGAGCCTCGAGGCGAGCCCCTACTCCGTCGGGCGCGGGACGGATTCCCCCTTCCTCTGGTTCGGAGCGCCGGACCTCGACGCCGCCTCCCTGGTCCGTTCGCTGAACGCGGCGGGCCTGGAGGGCGCGCGCTTCACGGTCGAGCACCGCACCCCGGCGGCCGATATCCACGCGGGCAAGGCCTGCCGCGGGGTGCGGGTGGACATCGTCGACCGCAAGGCGGTCCGCAGCCTGGACATCCTCGTCCACGCCGTCGGCGCGCTGCGCCGCTCCCGGGCGGTCGCGGTCGCGTGGGGCGGAGCCGATCCCGCCTCCGTGAAGACGGTCAGGAACATCTACCGCGCCGTGCTCGAATCCCCGGCGCCTCCCCGCGAGATCCTCGCGAGCTTCGAAGCCAGCTGGCGCGCCTTCGACGCCTCCCGCCGCAAGTACCTGCTTTACTGAGCGGAGCCCGTAAAACTCCGTATTTGCGGCGACGGCGACGCCCCGTATACTGACTTAGGCTGAAAAGGCCGTTATGTTGCTTTGTAGCGTTTTGGAGGAACCGCCATGCCCAACAAAGATAAGCATCTGTACGTCATCGTCCACCCGATCAACGCGCTCGTCGCGTCCCAGCTGCCTCCGGAGCAGTTCGCGCAGCATTACACGATCG
Organism: Elusimicrobiota bacterium; assembly: GCA_030696455.1. Classification (GTDB taxonomy): domain Bacteria; phylum Elusimicrobiota; class Elusimicrobia; order UBA1565; family UBA9628; genus GWA2-66-18. The sequence goes on along the minus strand of JAUYSH010000017.1, from coordinate 24,613 downwards.
GAAGCTCGAAGCACTACGAAGGCAAGGTGATCTTCGCGGAGCTCGACCCCGCTTTTCGCGACAAATATTTCGAGATCGACCACTACCTGAAGGAGACCGTCCCGCACCCGGACGGCTCGCCGAAGAAGACCAAGTTCATCTCGTCCTACGCCGTGCTCGAGCACATCGATCTGAAGGCGCTCAAGGCCCTTTACCTCGTCACGACGGACGGCAAGGCGCTGGGGCTCAAGCCGAAGCCCTACACGGCCGTCAACGAGCCCGGCCTGGTGCGGGTGTATCAGGAGATCTGCCCGCTGAGCAACCTCGTCGCCTCGACCCTCGACCAGCGCGGGTTCGCCAAGTACATCACCACGGAGACGCGCTCCAAGGGCGCGCCGAAGATCCTGTTCACGCAGTACGAGTTCGACGTGGACACCTTCCTGCAGGAGAACCGCAACCGCGACATGCTCACGTGTCCGATTCCGGACACGTACCCTAACCGCCTGCACGACTACCTGCTCGAGCTCAAGGCGAGCTCCGACAAGAAGACGAAGACGATCAGCCTCAACTCGACCTTGACCGCCGCGTCCTGGCGGCTGATCCGGCACGGCTTCTGGTTCGCCGCGGCCGACCAGCTCGTCTTCTTCCCGATGCCGACGGCCACGGAGCTCGAGAACGAGCACCACGACTGGTGGCGCTCGGCCTTCTGAGACGGCTCAAGGGATAAATCCGCAACGGAGCCTTTACAGGCGCGCTCTGTCCCGGGCGCGGGACTCTTGGCTATTGAACGGGGATGAACGACCCCGCCGCCGAGCGCGACCTGAAAAGACAGCACCGCCCCGCGGTCATCCGCCGCCGCCTGCGCGCGCGGCCGGGGCACAGCTATCTCGCGGACGCGGTGCTGGGCGGGGTGGACGGCTGCGTCACGACGTTCGCCGTCGTCGCCGGCGCGGCGGGCGGCGGCCTTCCGCACCGGGTCATCGTCGTGCTCGGCTTCGCCAACCTGCTGGCCGACGGCTTCAGCATGGCCGCGAGCAACTATCTCAGCGTGAAAAGCCGGCGCGAGGAGGTCCACAAGGCGCGGCGGGAGGAGGAGGCCCACATCGCGCTGATCCCCCAAGGCGAGCGCGAAGAGGTCCGGCAGATCTACCGGAGGAAGGGCTTCAACGGGGACATCCTCGAGAAGATCGTGGACGGCATCACCGGGAACGACGAGCTGTGGGTGCAGACGATGCTGGCCGAGGAGCACGGGCTGATGCTCGAGGGCCGCCGGCCCCTGATCTCCGGCGCCGCCACCTTCGCGGCGTTCGCGGCCGCGGGGCTGATGCCGCTGCTGCCGTTCCTGGCCTCGGGGCCGGCCGCCGGACGGGAGCTCGCGGCCAGCGTCGCGATCACGGCCTTGACGTTTCTGGCCGTCGGCGTGCTCAAGGGCGCGGTGCTGCGCGCGCCGCTGGCGCGGTCGGGCCTGGAGACTTTGCTCCTCGGCGGCGCGGCGGCGGGGCTGGCCTACGCCGCGGGACACGCGCTGGGCCGGCTGTACGCGGGCGTCTAGCGGCGCTTGAACACGTACAGGCGATTGAGGACGCGCCAATCCGGGACGGCCGCGGGGATGAACGCGCCCGGCGCGGGCTCGCGCGGGACGAAGACATAGCCCTCGAGGCGGTAGCCCTCCGCGAGCCACTCGCGTACCGCGTCGCGGAACTCGAGCCCCAGGCGCGAGCCGATCAAGGTCGAGATCGGCTGGTTGACGTAGACGACGTAGGCGGGCTTCGCGGCGCGCAGAGCCTCGAGCTCGGCCCTGAGCGGCTCGGCGCTTCTGGGGAACATCGTGAGCGGATAGACGAAGTCGTGGCGCGTCGCCGCGCGGCGCCCGGCGTAGACGTACAGCGCGGGCTCGGACCCGAACACCCAGATGGAATCGGAGGGCGAAGTGCGCTCTCGCAGCCAGGCGCCGAGGTATTCCGTCTCGAGCAGGGGGCTCGGGTACAGCAGATCCTTGGCCACGGCCTCGCGGCTCTTGCCGAAGTAGAAATCCGCCCGCGCCGCGGCGGGCAGCAGGGCCAGCGCGGCCAGCGCCGCCCAGCGCCGCTTGCCGGAGCCGAGGCGCTCGACGCCGTACGCCGCCGCGAGGCACAGCGGCGGCGCGGCCTGCAGGAAATAATGCGGGAACAGCAGGAGGCCGGTCGCGGCGGCGAGCAGGCCGCCCGCGAGCCAAAGGACCGCGGTCAGCTCGCCGCGATTTTCCCACCGCGCCTCGAGCCCCTTGAGACCGAGGGCCGCGAGCGCCCACGCGGGCCAGCTGCTCATGAGGAAAGCCGGGGCCAGATCGAAGACGAAGAACCGCGCCTGCTCGACGGCGGCGGACCAGTCCGCCAAGGAGGCGTAGCGCATGTTGCCGGCGACGACGCAATCCCAGAAGAAGCCCAGGCCGCCCCGCGCCCAGAAATAGCTGAGCCAGAACGCGGGCACCGCCGCGACCCCGGCAAGGAACGCGCCCGCGGATCTCGGCTCCCAGCGTCCGCTCCCCCGCCATACGGCGAGGACGCACGCGGCGAGAGCGGGCCACAGCGCGGTCTGCTTGGTCATGAGCGCCGCGCCCGCCAGAAGCCCGCTGACCAAGGCCCAGCGCGGGGCGGCGCGGCTCGCCGCCCACACGGCCCAGGCCGTGAAGGCCGCCGCGAACACCTCGGTGTTGGCGGCGAAGCCGAAATCCCCGACGGGCGCGGTGCTCAGGACGAAATACGCCAGCGGCGCCGCCAGGCGCGCGGCCGGGCTCCAGCGCTTCGGCGTCAGGAGAAGCAACGCGAGCCCGGTCAGGAGCACGGCGAGGGCCGCCGCGCGGCGCGGCGCCGCCGGCGACGACGACAGCGCCGCGCTCAGCCGGTACACGACGAAAGTCATCGGAGGTTTTTGATTGAAGACGTCGCGGTAGGGCAGCCCGCCCTCGGACCAGACGCGGGCCGCGTAGGCGTATTCGCCCTCGTCGGACAGCAGGGGCAGTCCGGCGCCGTGAGCGCGCAGCGCGAGATGCCAGCCGAAGGCCGCGGCCATGCCGAGGGGGAGGACCCAGAGCCGGTTCATGACCATGACTGTACTTATTTGCCCCCCGGCTCGGGAGGCGCCGCGGTGTAACTCCGCTCATGTACGGGGTCGAGCGGCGAACCTTATGGCGTCCGGAGGGCATACCTGTTATGCTGTGTCATGCGACGAGCGAGCCTGGCGTTCCTCCTCCTGACGGGCCTGCCCGCCGCCGCGACGATCCCCGCGCCGCGCGAGTACCGCCTCAAGCTGTTCAACACCCACTCGCACGAGCGTCTCGACGTCGTGTACCGCCGCGACGACGTCTACGACCCCGCGGCGCTGGCGAAGCTCGATCTTTTCCTCCGCGACCGCCGCGGCGGCGCCGTCAAGCCCTACGATCCCAAGCTCTTCGACCTGCTGTCCGACCTGATGGCCCAGGTGGATCGGCCGGGAGCCGAGCTCCACGTCATCTGCGGCTACCGCACCGCGGCGAGCAACGCGGGGCTGCGCAAGCGCGGCTCCGGCGTGGCGAAGGCCAGCCTGCACATGCGGGCCGAGGCCATCGACATCCGCGTTCCCGGGGTCAAGACCTCCCGCCTGAGGGACACCGCGCTGGCGCTCGCGCGCGGCGGCGTCGGCTACTACGCCGGCTCCAACTTCGTGCATATCGACACCGGCCGCGTACGGCGCTGGTAGGTCGTCAGTAGATGATGACCTCGTCGCCGACGTTCGCCATTCGATAGAGCGCCTCGATGTCCTCGGCGCCGAGGCGCACGCAGCCGTGGGAAACGCTCCGGCCGAGCTGAGCGACGGATTGGGTGCCGTGAAGCGCGTAGCCGTCGCCGAGATTGATGCGGTATGCGCCCAGCACCTTCTCGACTCGGCGCTGAGGGGTCCCGATCGGAGGGATCACGACCGTCGCGCCCGCGATGATCGTCGCTCCCGGCGGCAGCTCCCGATCGACGCCATCGGACGTTTCAATGACCGTGCCGTTCTTGACGGTGAGGATGCGGCGCGAGCCGCCCGAGGAGCCGACCCACTCCCAGACCCCCCCGCCGAACCGCCGCGCCGGCCCGCCCGTGTCGCCGTCAAGGGCCTCGCCCCGGTCCAGGCGGACCACCGTCAGGCCCTTCTTGCGCGCCTCCTCGGCGTAGTGCCAGTCCGGGGGGACCCACACCGGGTTCTCCTCCTTCGAGCGCACCTTGAACTTTCCGACGGGGGTGCGGAATATCTTGACCCGGCCGCCCTCCAGCAAGGTGGTGTGCTTGCCCGTGGAGCAGACCGCCGTGAAGACCGTGCGCTTGTTGCTGCGCACGTACACCTTGTTGTCGACAGTGGAGACGACGATGGTCTGAGGCGTGGCCTGCGGCTCGTCGATCGCCGCGGACGCCGCCGACATCTCCCTGCGCGACGCGTTCAGCGCCGACTCGGATTTGATCTTGATCCGGTGCAGCTGCGCCACCGTCCCGTCGAGCCGCGCGGCGAGCAGCTGGTCGACGAGCGCGTGGCGCCGCAGCCTGCGGGAGTCCTTGACGTTGATCCAGCCCCCCGCGACGGCGATGCAGGCCACGCCGAGCCCGAGCACGAACAGGGCCCATGATCCGAGCAGGCCGATCCAGCGATGCATGGCGGTCTCCTAGAAGATGTAAACGCGGGTTTCAGTCGTGATCCGGTCCCAGATCGCCCGCAGATCCGCCTCGGGAACCATGAACGAGCCGGGCTTCGGCCCTCTCAAGGGGCTGCCGGCGGCGGGCGGGGAATGGATCACATAGTCGTTCGGCAGGAGTATGACGTACTTGCCCAGACCGTTTTCCACGATGGGGAGATGGGCCGGCGCGGACGAGCGGTTCAGCGCGTAAACCCAGGAGGGGACGCGCCACGCGAGCCCGGCCTCCTTGCCGGCGACGTGAAAGGAGCCTTTGAGGGGGACGAAGGTCCAGGTCCTGCCGCCGGGAGACTCGAGCACGGCCGGCGCGCCGATCTGGACGTCCGCGTCGCGCAAGGAGTCGGTCCCGAGATTCAAATGAAGCTTGCCTCGCGCGGTGTCGATCGACAGGAAGAAGTCGCGGGACTTGCGGTCCTCGAGATAAGCCAGCCGGCCGTCGAGCTCGCGTCCGAGGGTCTCCCGGGTCAGGTCCATCTCCGCGAGCTCGGCCTTGACCTGAAGGAGCTCCGGGGATCCGGACGCGGCGCCGTAGACCCGCGAGTAGTCGGCGTCGATCGACCGGCGCTGACGGGCGGCGACCAGGAGCGCGGCGACGGCGAGCGCCAGCAGGATGAGGTTGAGCCGCAGCGGGGGCCGCGGGTAGTCCCTTCGATCCGCCGATCCGGCTCTCTCGCTGCCGCGTCGTCCGAGCATCGCCCGCTCCTTGCGCCCGTTCCATTGTAGCCGCCATCCCCCCCGACGGCCATACGGAGTTATACGGGGTCGTCCATGCAACTTTTCGGGGGGTTCGATCGTATGAAGGTATGGGAATCTACCTTGAGTTCGTGCTGGACCTGCTCCTGCCCCGGGCCTGCGCGCATTGCCGCGAGGACCTGGGGCGGGCGGATGGGCCGCTGTGCCGGAGCTGCGCCGGATCGCTGCCGCCCCCTCTCGAACCGGCCTGCGTGCGCTGCGCCGGGCGCCGGGGCGGGCCTTCGCCGTTCTGCGCGGATTGCGCGGGCCGGCGCTTCTCCTGCCGGCTGATTCGGGCGGCGGCCGCCCATCGCGGGCCGGCGGCTTCGCTCGTGCACGCGTTCAAGTTCCGCGGCTCCCGGCCCGCCGTAAAGGCCGCCGGCCGGATCATGGCCGCCGCCCTGACCTTGCACCCGGAGCTGTCCGGCTTCGACGCGCTCGCCGCGGTTCCCGTTCACCCCCGGCGCGAGCGCGAGCGCGGCTACAACCAGGCGGAGCTGCTCGCCCGCGAGGTGGCCGCCGCGACGGGCCTGCCGCTGCTCGACGCTCTGGAGCGCGCCCGGGCCGCACCCCCCTCCTGGCGCCTGGGCCGCGTCGAGCGGCGCGTCGAATTGGCCGGAGCGTACGCGCCGCGCCCGCATGTGGAGAGCCTCGTCTCGGGCAGGAGTATCCTCCTCATCGACGACGTGTGCGCGACCGGCACGACCTTCGAGGAGTGCGCGGCGGCGCTGCGCGCGGCGGGGGCGGCGGACGCGGCGGGCTACGCCTTCGCGCGCGCGGGCTCGTTCACTTGAGTCCGAGAAGCTTCTTCCACCACGGCGACGGCGCCGGCGGCGGGGCCTTCGTGCGCACGTACGAGGCCTCGACCGACTCGGCGACATGGACGGGCAAGGTGAACAGGAACGTCGCCCCCTGGCCGGCCTCGCTCTCGAGCCACATCTTGCCCTTCTGCAGGTGGACGAGCGCCTTGGCGATGGACAAGCCCAGGCCGGTGCCGCCGACGTGGGTCTCGCCCGCGGCGATCTGAACGAACTTCTCGAAGACCTTGCCCTGCTCCGCCTTCGGGATGCCGGGGCCGGTGTCCTTGACCGAGTACTCGACGAAGCCCTGATTGCCCTCGGCGCGCTTGGCCACCGCGACGGAGATCTTGCCGCCGGCCGGGGTGAACTTGATCGAATTGGAGAGCAGGTTGATGATGACCTGGATGGTGCGCGAGGCGTCGGCCTCCACGAGCGGCAGGCCCTCGGGCGCGCTCAGGGTCAGCGCGATGCGCTTCTTCTGAGCCCAGGGCTGGAGGCTGTCGACCGCGTCCTGGGCGATCTTCACCGCCTCGGTCGACTTCGTGTACACCTCCATCTGGCCGGACTCTATCTTGGAGAAATCCAGGATGCTGTTGATCATGTCGGCCAGGCGGTCGGAGTTCTTCAACGCGGTGTTGAGCATCCGCGTCTCATCCTCCTCGATCTTGCTCGCGAACTGTCCCTGGAGGATCTCGAGCGCGGCGCGGATCGACGACAGCGGCGCACGCAGCTCGTGCGTGACGTGGGCGACGAAGTCGCGCTGCATCCGCTGCAGCTCCTTGTGCTTGGTCGCGTCGGGCAGGGCGGAGACCATGCCGACGACCTTGCCCTCCTCGGTCTTGACGACGGCGCTCGAGGCGCGCAAGGTGCGCTGCGTGTCGGCGTCGCCCTGGAGCTTGACCTCGCCGCCGATGTCGCGATCGGCCGGCGTGGTCAGCTCGTTGGACATCGTCACGACGAACTGTTCGCTCGGCTTGTCGGAGATCGGCTTGCCGGCGCTCTGCGCCAGCGTCTGGCCGTAGATCTGCTCGGCGGCCGGGTTCATCATCAGGATCTTGCCCTGGTCGTCGACGACGACGACGCCCTCGACCATGCTGCCCAGCACGCTGTCGGTGCGCTTGGCCTCGTTCTCCAGGGTCTTCTTCTCGCGCTTGAGCGGGACCGTCACCTCCTCGACGCGCTTGGCGATGTCGGCCTCGAGCAGCTTCATGACCTGCTCCATGACCTTCTTGCGAAGGATGGGATCGGGGACGGCGCGCGCCACGAGCTCCATCATCGTGCGCTCGAGCGAGCCGGCGGCGATCGCGTCGGTGATGCCCTGCATCGCGGCGGCCTGCTCCGCCGCCGCGCCTTCGCCGGCCCCCGCTCCGGAGCCCGCCCCTTCAGCCTCCCGGCCGCCGCCGTGACCCGACCCCTCTCCGCCGGGTCCGGCCCCCGCCCCCGCGGCCTTGTCGCCCGCCTTGAGGTAGACGGCCTCGTTGAACACGATGGTCGAGACGGAGCGTCCGGCGAGATAACCCTTCGGGTCCGCGGCGGCCGGGGAATCGCCGCGCATGGCGGCCAGCTCGCAGAACGCGATGAGCTCCTCGGTGCTGATGCCAGTCTTAAAGGTCAGGCTGCTCAGCTTGAAGCGCTTGAAGAGGTTGGCCAAAGAGGCTGGAAGCTGGGACAGGTTGCCGACGATCCTGGCGTTGAGGATCAGCTTGTCCTGATCGATGCCGACCGCGAGCTCCCCGTTGGAGGACAGCGCGAGCGCAGACGCCAGGTTCTCCTGCGCCGCCGCGATGGTCGCGATCACGGCGGGGTGACCGACCTTGTACAGAGCCATCTGCCCGAGCGCCTTGCCGATCGCCTTCAACGCGTCGAGCGTCTGCCTCTCGAGGTTCGCGCCGGGAGCGGGCGACGGCGCCGGGGTTTCGGCCATCAAAGCCTCTCGATGCGTCCCTTGAGGCCGGCGAGCGCGTTGCGCGCGTCGAAGACGCGCCGGGAAAGCCGCACGATGCGCGCATAGTCGAGCCCGGGGTGCGCGGTCAGGATGAGCACGCAGTCCGCCTCGCGCACCGCGGCGTCCGTCAGGCGGCGGCAGGTCCAGGAGCGGCCGCCGACGCTGACTCGCGGCACGTGGGGATCGTGGTAGGAGATCCGGGCGCCGTCCTCGGCCAGCAGATGCATGATGTCGAGCGAGGGCGAGTCGCGGAAATCCCCGACGCCCGGCTTATACGCGACGCCGAGCACGAGCACCTTGGAGCCCTTGACCGCCTTGGAGTCCTTGTTGAGCAGGTGCGCGATCCGGCCCGCCGCGTAGCGCGGCATCTGGCCGTTGACCGTCGAGGCGAGCTCGATGAAGCGCGGCTCGAAGTTGAGCGACTTCATCTTCCACGCCAAAAGCTGCGGATCCTTGGGGATGCAGTGCCCCCCGATGCCGGGGCCGGGCCAGAACGGCATGAAGCCGAAAGGCTTGGTCGCGGCGGCGCCGACGACCTCCCAGACGCTGAGGCCGAGCTTGTCGCAGATCTGGGCGAGCTCATTGACGAGGGCGATGTTGACCGAGCGAAAGGTGTTCTCGAGAAGCTTGACGAGCTCCGCGGCCGTGGCGCTCGACACCGGGACGACTTTCGAGATCACCGTCGAGTACAGCTCCACGGCCAACTCGGTCGAACGCGCGTCGACGCCGCCGACGACCTTCGGGGTGTTCTCGATCTTCCATTTCGCGTTCCCGGGGTCCACGCGCTCCGGCGAGAACGCCAGCCAGAAGTCCTTGCCCGCCTTGAGGCCGGATTTCTCCAGCTCCGGCAGCACGGCCTCCTGGGTCGTGCCCGGGTAGGTGGTGCTCTCGAGGACGATGAGCGTGCCGCGCTTGAGGCGCTTCGCGACGGTCTTGCACGCCGACACGATGTTGGAGATGTCGGGCTCCTTCGTCTTGCGCAGCGGCGTCTGCACGCAGATGAGGACGGCGTCGAGCTTGGAGAGCCCGGCGCCGGTGTCGTCGATCGTCAGGGCGCCCGAGCGGATGAGCGCGGCCAGCTCCTTCGAAGGGACGTCCTCGATGTAGGAGCGCCCCTTGCGAAGGGCCGCCGCGCGCTGAGCGTGGATCTCGATGCCGGTGACCTTGAAGCCGCGGCGCGCGAACGCGACCGCCAGAGGCAGGCCCACGTAACCCAGGCCGATGACCCCGACGCGGGCCGATTTATCACGGATTTTCTTATCGAGTTCCACGGGCAGAGTATAGAGCATGGCGCGGCCCTTGTCCATCCCCGCAATTTATGAAAGAATGCGTCCTTCCCCATGAAGAGCCATGATGTCTGCGTCGTCGGCGCCGGTTATGTCGGGCTCGTCACCGGCTCCTGCCTGGCCGAGATCGGCCACCGCGTGGTCTGCGTCGACTCCGACCCCGCCAAGCTCAAGTCCCTGAAGGCCGGGAAGGTCCCGATCCACGAGCCCGGCCTCGACGAGGTGTTCAAGCGCGTTGTGAAGTCAGGTCGATTGACCTTCGCGGCCTCTGTCGAGGAAGGCCTCCTATGTAAGGGACGCCGCGCTTCCGTTGTTTTTATCGCCGTGGGAACGCCTCCTCGCGCCGACGGCTCCGCCGATCTCTCGGCGGTCGAGCACGTCGCCGAGACGGTCGCCAAGCACATGACCGGCTACACCGTGATCGTGGACAAGTCCACGGTCCCGGTCGAGACCGGAGATTGGGTCTCCAAGACGATCCAGCGTTTCAACAAGAAGGGCACCCCTTACGACGTGGTCTCGAACCCGGAGTTCCTGAGCGAGGGCTCCGCGGTCAAGGACTTCATGAAGCCGGACCGGGTCGTGCTGGGAGTCTCCTCCAAGCGAGCCGAGACCTTGATGCGGGAGATATACGCTCCTCTAAAGGCAACGATACTTGTCACCGACCTCAAGAGCGCGGAGCTCATCAAGCACGCCTCGAACTCCTTCCTCGCCACCAAGATCTCCTACATCAACGCGGTTTCCATCTTGTGCGAGAAGGTCGGCGCGGACGTGGGGATGGTCGCCAAGGGCATGGGCCTCGACCGCCGCATCGGCCCGATGTTCCTCAACGCCGGCATCGGCTTCGGCGGCTTCTGCTTCCCCAAGGACCTCGAGGCCTTCCACTGGATCAGCAAGCAGAAAGGCTACGACTTCAAGCTCCTCAAGGCCGTCCAGGAGGTCAACGCGCTTCAGCTCGGCTGGGTGTCGCGCAAGATCGAGGAGAAGCTCTGGAACCTCGAGGGCAAGACCGTCGCCCTGCTCGGCCTCGCCTTCAAGCCCAACACCGACGACATGCGCTACGCCCCCTCGCTCGAGGTCGTCGCCGGCCTGCGCGCCCGCGGCGTCAAGATCCGCGCCTTCGACCCGGTCGCGATGGACCGGGCGAGGGCCCTGCCCGAGTTCAAGGGCGTGCATTTCGCCAAGGACGAGTACGACGCCATCCAGGGCTGCGACGCCCTGGCGATCGTGACCGAGTGGCCCCGCTTCAAGGACCTCGACCTGAAGCGCGCCAAGAAGCTCATGCGCACGGCCGTGCTCCTCGACGGCCGGAACATCTTCGACCCGGACACCGCGCGCGCCCTGGGCTTCGACTACGCCGGGGTGGGCCGCCCGTGATCAAGCGCGTCCTCATCACCGGCGGCGCGGGCTTCCTCGGCAGCCACCTCTGCGACAACTTCCTCAAGAAGGGCGCCAAGGTCATCGCCGTGGACAACCTGATCACCGGCAGCATGTCGAACATCGAGCACCTCATCAAGAATCCGCGCTTCAGCTTCATCAAGCTCGACGTCACGAGCTACCTGCACGTGCCCGGCCCGCTCGACCTGGTCATGCACTTCGCGAGCCCCGCTTCTCCGATCGACTACGCCCGCTGGCCCATCCCGACGCTCAAGGTCGGAGCGCTCGGCACGCACAAGGCGCTGGGCCTGGCAAAGGACAAGAAGGCGATCTTCGCGCTGGCCTCCACCTCGGAGGTATACGGCGACCCCGAGGTGAACCCCCAGCCCGAGACCTATTGGGGCAACGTCAACCCGATCGGCCCGCGCGGGGTCTACGACGAGGCCAAGCGCTTCGCCGAGGCGATGACGATGGCGTACCACCGCTATCACGGCATGCCCGTGCGCATCGCGCGCATCTTCAACACCTACGGCCCGCGCATGCGCACCGAGGACGGCCGCGCCGTGCCGAACTTCATCACCCAGGCGCTCCGGGGCAAGCCGATCACGGTGTACGGCGACGGCTCGCAGACCCGCAGCCTCACCTACGTCTCCGATCTCGTCGACGGCATCGACCGTCTCGTGCGCTCCAAGGAGACCGGTCCGATCAACATCGGCAACCCGGTGGAAATGACCTTGCTCGAGATCGCGGAAACGATCAAGCGGCTGACCCGGTCACGCTCCAAGATCGTCTTCAAGAAGCTCCCGGTGGACGATCCCAAGGTCCGGCGCCCGGACATCGCGCTCGCGCGCAAGAAGCTCAAGTGGGCGCCGACGGTGCAGCTCGAAGAAGGCTTGAAGCGCACGATCGCCTACTTCCGCACCGTCCTCTGAACCCCGTCCTGACCGTCGTCCTTCCGTGCCATAACGAAGCCGGCAACATCGCCCGGTACGGAGACGAACTTTTCCCCGCCCTCGACGCCTTGGGCGTCTCCTACGAGGTCGTGATCGTCGACGATGGATCCCTTGATGACACGTCTTTAAAAGCCGCCGAGCTGCTGATGACGCGCAAGGACGTCCGGGTCGTGACCTTGTCGCCCAACCGCGGCATGGGCGGCGCCATCCGCGCGGGCATCGCCGAGGCGCGGGGCGAGTGGATCGCCACGCTCGACGCCGACCTCACCTTCCCGCCCGCGGCGCTCAAGGACATGCTGGGCGCGGGCATCGCCGCCAAGGCCGATCTCGTCTCGGGCTCGCCGTACCTGCGGCGCGGGGATATGGCCGGGGTGTCGTGGGTCAGGACCACGCCGAGCCTGATGATCAACGCTCTGTACCGCGGCCTGTTCGGCCTGCGCCTGACCGCCTACACGCCCGTCCTGCGCTTGTACCGGAGCTCCTTTATCAAGAAGCTGGGGATCACCTCCAACGGCTTCGAGATCAACGCCGAGATCGCAGCCCGCGCGATGATCGACCGGCGCGTCGTCGCCGAGGTCCCCGCCCCCCTCCACTCCCGCACCGCCGGAGTTTCGAAGCTTCAACGCGGCCGCGAACTCAAGAGCCACCTGCGCCTGATCGGCCGCCTTCTCGCCGGGCGCTGACTCGACATCAGTATCCGGTCCTCGCGCGCGCCCGCCTTGACGGCAGCGAGTATCTCGCCTACACTGGATTCGCATGCGCTCCCGACTTTCGCTGCCCTTTGCAGCCGTCCTTCTCTTGGGCGCACCTGCGTTCGCCGTAGAATGCCGGACCGGTCAATTCACGCCCGCGTCTTTGATTGTTCCCTGCGCAGGACAGGATCCCGAAGCTGTGGCGCGCTGTGAAACATTCAAAGCGGACTTCACCGAGGCATGCAGGACCATACTCGTCGAAAGTGGAGTGACCGAGCATCGTCTGAAGGATCTGGCCCGGACACCCCAGCAGGAAGTTGATTACCGAAAGGCCCTCACGCGCGCAACGGAGGCGAATGCCGCCGTGAAGGATGCCGAAAAAGTCTTTGATTCCGCGGACTCAAATTCGTACGCGAACGTCCCCGCCTTCCAGAGAGTCCTGGCAACTCCATTTAGCGGAGGCAACTCCTTCTCCCAGGACCTAGAAACTTCAGTGGCTATGGACGTGCTCGACATTCTGCTCAAAGCGCCGCCGCCAAACGGTCAGGCCACAACGATCAGCCCGGAGATGAAGGGGGCTCTGAACCGCGCGGCCCAACGAGACGAACAGGCGCTCAATAACACCCCCGCGCCCGATCCGGCCAAGGTCACGAAGGTCGCCGAACTCTATCTATCCGCTGGAGATACTAAAGACGCCGAGCGCGTCGCGCACCGGCTTGTCCAAATTTCACCGACGGATTCACGCGGATCGTCGTTGCTGGCGGAGGTCGCTCTCGTGGAGCGCCGCCCCGCCGACGCGGAGCGCTGGGCGCAGAAGGCGCTCCTGCTCAATCCGCGCGACAAGAAAGCCCAGGACGCGCTCTCCTTCGCCCGGTCGGAGCTGTCCGTTCAGAAGCTCAAGAAGCCCGTCGTCGGCAACTTCGAGGAGGCGCGGGCGCGCGACCTCGAGCGCGGATTGGCGGCCGCGACCATCCGCCCGTCGCCGCCCGGACAGGCCGGCGGGGCCTTCGCGGCGCCCGACCCGAAGGCCGCCGCCAAGGCGCCCGACCCCGTTCAACGGGTGCTCTCGGGCCTCCTGCGCCGCGGCTATGAAAAAATGCGCCTCGACGACCTGCCCGGCGCGCTGGGAGACGTCAGCGTGCATCTGGACTCCCAGCCCGAAGACACGGAAGCGCGTCTGATCCGGGCCGAGATCCTCCTCAAGCTCGGCAAGCCCGCTCCCGCGCTCGCCGACATCGACGCCGCCCTGGCCAAGAGTCCCGACGACCCGCGCGCGCTGCGCGCGCGCGCGGCGACGCTGTACGAGATCGGCGGACGCGACCCGGAAGCCCTCACGACGATCGAGCGCGCGCTGGCCCTCGAGCCCGCGAGCGGCATCGGCCACTTGACGCGCGCCAAGATCCTCGAGCGCCTCGACCGCATCCCGGAGGCGATCGCCGAGTATCGGACCGCCGCCCAGCTCGACCCGACCCTCGAGCCCATCGTCGAGGCCGCCCTGCGCCGCCTCGGCGCGGCGCCCGCGCCGTCCAAGGCCGTGGAGAAAGGCCTCCTGCGCGGCGGCTTCCTCGTGGTCTCGCTCGGCCTCATCCTCATGGGCCTCGTCGGCGGCGCGGTCGTCGTCACCCGCCGCGCGCGCACCGCGGAGGCGGCGGCCGCGGCGGCGGCTCAGGAGCGGACTTTGAGGTCCGGGGACCTCGTCGCGGGCCAGTACCGGATCGCGCGCGAGCTCGGTCGCGGCGGGATGGGCGTGGTCTTCGAGGCCGTCGACGAGAAGCTCAAGCGCTCCGTCGCGCTCAAGCAGCTGCAGGGCGAGTACCGCGCCTCGGCGGAGGACGCCGCCCGTTTTCTGCAGGAGGCCCGCCTCGTCGCCCAGCTTCGCCACCCGAACGTGGCCGAGATCTACGCCGCCGTCGAGGACGGCGGGCTGTACCTCGTCTTCGAGCTCGTCCGCGGCCGCAGCCTCGACGCGGTGCTCGGCGCCGGCGTCACCCCGGAGCAGGCGCGCGGCATCGTCGCGCACGCCTGCGCGGCGCTGACCGCGGCCCACGCGCGGCGCATCGTACACCGCGACCTCAAGCCCTCGAACCTGATGATCACGGACGAAGGTCAGCTCAAGGTCATGGACTTCGGCATCGCCCATCAATCCCTGCACGGCGGAACGTTCACGCAGACCTCGGCCAGCGGCACGCCGCCCTACATGGCGCCGGAGCAGGCGATGGGCTCGGTCTCCGCGTCCTCGGACCTGTACGCGCTGGGCGTGATGGCCTACGAGCTTCTCGCCGGCACGCGCCCGTTCGCGGGCCCGGACTTCCTCGGACCCAAGATGCGCGGGGAGTTCCCGCCGGTGACCTCGCTGCGCGCGGGCCTGCCGCCGCGCCTCGACATGTTCTTCGCCTCGGCGCTGTCGCCGGATCCCGCGCGCCGCCCCAAGGACGCCGCGGCTTTCGCGTCGGCCTTCGGCGCCTGTTGGTCCTGAGCCGCGCGCCTTCCCGAGCGGAAAATAATTTAATTCCCCGCGTTTCGCGTTCCTGATATACTCCGAATGATGAGAGCCTTTCTCCTGCTCCTCATATTGGGCGCGGGCGCGGCTCCGGCCGCCGCCCAGATCGACCCCGAACGCCGCCGGCTGCTGCAGGCGGGCTTCAGCCTCCCGGTCGAAGGCCGAGGCCCCCTCTCGGGCTACCTCTACTACTATCACAATCATCCCTACGCGGACAAAATCCGCACCTTGCGCCTGGCGGTGGCTCCAGTCTATCTCGACGCCGAATACGGCCTCAAGGGCGGCCTGGGCGGGCCGACCGACCTCGGCATCGGCCTCGCCGGCGGCGGCTTCGCCGACAGCTATTCCGAGATCCGCGGCGGGCGCTTCCTGCGCGGGGAGTCCTTCACCGGAGACGGCGTGAGGGCGTCGCTCTCGGCGTACCGCGACTTCGGGAAGATCGGGCGCGCGCCCCTGGCCGGCATACTGCGCGGCGAGGGACGCTACGCGGAGTTCCGCCGCGACGCCGGGACCGAACCGGGCTTTGAGCTCCCGAACGCGCAGACCGACTTCAACGTCCGCGCCGGTCTGCGCTGGGGCGGCCAGGAGCCGCTGTTGATGCCGAGACTCGCCGGGGAGCTCTCCGTCTGGTACGAGGGCCGCCTGCGCACCGCGTCCGGCGCGTACGGCTACGCCTCGGACAGGCGCGTGGAGCCGCACTCTCACATGTTCTGGTCGCGGGCGTTGATCGTCTACAACCTGCCCAAGGCCGACCACCGCTTCCTGGCCCAAATCGCCGGGGGAACGAGCCGCCGCCCCGACCGCTTCAGCGCCTACCGGCTCGGCGGCGTGCTTCCCCAGGCCTCGGAGTTCCCGCTGTCGATTCCCGGCTATTACTATCAGGAGGTCAGCGCCCGGGATTACGGGCTGGCCGGCGGCAGCTATGTCCTCCCTCTGTCCCGGGACAAGAGGACCTGGCTGGCCACTTTGACCCTCGCCACCGCGGTCGTCAACTACGCTCCGGGGCTCGAGCAGGACGATAAATGGCACTCCGGGGCGGGCCTCGGCGTCCATTACACGACTCACGCCTGGCATGCGCTCCTGGAATACGGCTACGGCGTCAACGCCAACCGGGGCCACGGCAACGGCGCGCACAGCCTCGGCGTGCGCGTGCAGTTCGACTTCCGCAAGTCGAAGTCGCCCCTGGTCCTGCCGCGCGACGTCGAGCGCAGCCTCGAGCGCGCGCTCGAGCGCCTGCCCCTTCCCAAGTCCCTGGCCCCTTGACCGCGCTGGCCTTGAGCCGCTCAACTTGATAGCCTAGCCACCTTATGCCCGATCTCGGCTCGCCGGAACGGCCGCTCGCCGTCGCCATCGTCGGAGCCGGACCCTCCGGCTTCTATGCCGCCGAGGCCCTGCTCAAGGCCCCCGGCCTGAGCGTGCGCGTGGACCTCTTCGACCGCCTGCCGACGCCGTACGGCCTCGTCCGCGGCGGCGTGGCCCCTGACCATCAGAAGATCAAGTCCGTCGCGGCCGTCTACGAGCGCACCGCCCAGGACCCGCGCCTGCGCTTCTTCGGCGCGATCAAGCTCGGCCGCGACATCACCGCCGAAGAATTGGCCGCGCGCCACGACGCCGTGATCTACGCCGTCGGCTGCGAGAGCGACCGCCACATGGGCATCCCCGGCGAGGACCTCGCCGGCTCGCACTCCGCCACCGAGTTCGTCGGCTGGTACAACGGCCATCCCGACCACCGGGACCGGACCTTCGACCTGAGCACCGGCGCCGTCGCCGTCGTCGGCGTGGGCAACGTGGCGATGGACGTGACCCGCCTGCTCGCCCGCGACGCCGAGGATCTCGCCAAGACCGACATCGCCGGCTACGCCCTCGACGCCCTGCGCAAAAGCGGCGTCAAAACCGTCTGGCTGCTTGGCCGCCGCGGTCCGGCCGAGGCCGCCTACTCGCTCGCGGAGATCGAGGAGATCGGCGAACTCACCGCCTGCGACCTCATCGTCGATCCCGCCGAGACGACGGCGGACCTCTCCGCCTTCACGGACCCGGCCGCGAAAATGAAGACTGAGTACGTTCAGGAGCACGCCAAGAAAGGCGAGGGGACCAAGGAGCGCAAGGTCCGACTGCGTTTCCTCGTGTCTCCCGCGGAGCTCATCGGCGAGAACGGGCGGGTGGCCGGGATGCGCCTGGAGCGCAACAAGCTCGTCAGCGACGGCAAGGGCGGAGTGAAGGCCATCGGCACCGGCGTCTTCGAGACGATCGAGGTCGGGCTCGTGCTCCGCTCGGTCGGCTACCGCGGCATCCCGGTCTCCGGCGTGCCTTTTGACGAAAAATCAGGACACATCCCGCACGTCGACGGCCGCGTCGTCCCAGCGCCGGACCAGGCGCCCTTACCCGGCCACTACGTGGTCGGCTGGGCCAAGCGCGGCCCCTCGGGGCTGATCGGCACCAACCGCGCCGACTCGGTCCTGACCGTACAGTCCTTGCTCGCCGACCTGAAGTCGGGAGCCCTGCCCGCCGCGGCCGACGCGTCCCTCGAGGCGACCCTGAAGCTGCTCGAGGACAAGAAGGTCCGCGCGCTCAGCTTCTCGGATTGGCAGAAGCTCGACGCGCTCGAGAGAGCCAACGGCGCGGCGTCGGGAAAGATCCGCGAGAAGTTCACGAGCGTGTCGGACATGTTCTCCGCCCTTTCTCCGGAATAACGGATTTAAAAAATGATGTCTTGTATTTTCTGTAAGTGGGGCTTATACTGGCCCGACACACCTCTATCATGCGCCCAACCTTGGCCTGCGCGATTCTCCTTCTTGCCGTCTCAGGCGATATTTCGCATGCCGCGGAACCGCCTCCTGGGCGGCAGCGGCAAACCACATATCAGTTTTCCTCGTCCGGAGGCGGACTCACCGACATGGAGGTTTCTCCCTCGGGAGCCGCCTACGTCGCCGGAGTAACCGGCGCCCAAGGGCCGTTCATCAGCAGAGTCGGACCGGACGGGACCCTCTCTTGGCTTATCTACGAGTCGGGCCCACCGTTTGCGGCCGGTTTCCAAGGAGGTCTGGCCGTTGACTCGAACGACAACGTCTACCGCATCTATACCGATTTCACGAGCATCTTCGGTGAAATTGTCGTAGTCAAGTATTCACCTGAAGGCGTACGCCTTCAGGAAGTCCGTCCGGCGTCGTCGAATCCGGGGCCTTCATCATAGCCAATGGTCTCACGCTGGACCACGGTCGCGGAATACTCTACGCCACCATGGACTTTACCGATACCGATTTCGAGAACGCGGCTTTGGTCGTGCAATTCGACTTGAACTTGGTGGAAGGCGCTCGCGACGTCTATCGCCGGAGGACCGGTGTCTTTTTCGTCGGCGTGGGTGGAGTCATTCATGCCTCGCAGGCCGGCACGGTGAGCCTCCCGATCCGGGAGCAAGAGAGCAGCATGTCCGGATCCCTTACCACTCGATTTCTATTTCTGCGGTATGATCCCGGGCTCGCGAACAGAGCCGAAGACATGCTGCCTCCATCCGAACTCCTCGGCACGATGCAGTCGGAGCCGTCCGGAGACATGTATGGCGTCATAAGCCCCAGTGTTCCAACCTTTCCTCCTTCCTTTCCATTTTATCAGCGAGTCGCCCCGACCTTCGGTCCTCAGAGACCGGCGCTTGGCGGCTTGATCGGGGCCGGTCCCCAAGCTGAAACCTATTGGCGTCTCGGTTCGCGCCAGGTTCAGAAAGCCGACGCATCGGGTATCGCTGTCTGGACCACCTCATTACTGACGGATGCGGGGAAGGACGAGGCCAGTTATGCTCGCGTCAGAACTCCACATCTTTTCTTGGCCGGGAGCTTCAGCGCTTCAGGCCAACGCCATGTCTATCTCGACCGTTATGGTCAGGCAACGGACTCCCTTTCAGTCGCTTTAGAGCCAGCCGGCGTGGCCCCGGGCACGAAGACGGAAGTGCGGGTGACACTGAAGGACTCGCAGGGCGACCCAGTCGCCGATAAGGACGTGACCTTCGCGGCGGAGCCGGTGGCAAACTCGGGCGGGCACGATCACGGCGGCAGCCGGCCTGTGGGGACATTCTCTGGGAGCAATATCTCATTTTCAAGCTCACCGCATGGGCGGACGGGTCCCGATGGAAAGCTGACCGCCACCTACACCGCCAGCGCGTTCGGCGGGCAGGAGACGATCAAGGTGCATGTGACGGACACGCCGAGCGTCTCGACTTCGGCGGTGCTGGCGGTCCGGGAGAGGGACCCCGCAGGCCGCGTCTTTGTGCCCCTGCCGACATCGCCGGCGATATACGTCAAGGATGGAGGTACGCTGTTCCATCACGGCCCCGGATGCACACAGGCGGCGGGTTGCGACACGCCGGATCAGAACCACTTCGGGCGGCTTGAGGTCGTCCAAGCCATGGTCGCTATCGCGACAGAGTGGCAGGAGACTAATCCAAAGCTTGAGATCAACGACATAAGTTTGAGCCATGGCGGCGCCTTCGACATTTGCGGGACTTGGAACGTGGCGGACACCTGCACCAACGCGCCTCCACCGAATGGCGGCCACAAGGCCCATCGCCTAGGCCGGGGAGTGGATTTTCAGGTGGCGCCCGGGTTGAGCCCGAGCACATTGCCGTTTAGACAGAGAGATCAACTTCGTGCGCTGTTAATGGAAAAGGGGAAAGGGAATGTCCGCCTCCTTTCATACAAGGGTATAAGGAGCCACTGGCATGTCGATTTCAACGCGTTCTGATAAAACAGGAGTATTTGTCATGCGAACATTGACGCTGGGGGTGATGCTGATCTGCGTGTCGGCTCAGGCGGCGAAGACCACGCCCGAGGACTTCGGCATAGAACTGCAAAATAAAGTAACTGCGGAGGTGCTAGTCTCGGTCCTGTCACTGCCGGATGACAGACTGGAATACACTTACACGGTCAAGAGCAGCACGCTCAGTCAGCAAGATGTTCTTCGGTTTAACGTCCAAGTCAAAGTGCCGGTCGCCAAGACGGACATGACCCCGGCCTCGGGCTGGTTTGTGGGGTCAGCGGGTATCGAGAGAAAACTTGATGAGGGTTCAGTCAAGACAGTCGTCTTATGGAATGGAGAAGATATCTCCATGCTAATCAAGCCCGGACGCTCATTAGCAGGATTCAAGCTGATGGTGAAAAGCCTTCCTGGCATCCAGGATTTTCATATGCAAGGTTACACTGACAAAGACATGGCTGAAGCCTCTGGGGTGAGCGAAGAAGAGATGGATGTTTTGGGCGACCTCCAGGATGAATTTAAAAACAACAGCTTCAAAGGCAAGACCATCGGCCCCGACCCAGTCCCGGAAGTCATCAACCTGGCGGGGCTTGTGGAGCGCCTCATCGTATTAAAACATCAAGCGGCTTCCCTGGGTTGGATTTTCGGCCCCGGCGCCGATGGCATCGTGAAAAGCCTCGACGCCAAGCTGGACGCCGCCAAAGCGTCTGTCGCTCGCGGCCAAAATAAAACTGCGGCGGGCCAGATGAACGCCTTCATCAATGAACTGCAGGCCCAGCGCAGCAAGCACCTAGACGACAACGCCTTCTTCCTGCTCAAGGTCAACGCGGAATTCATCATCGGGAAACTGGGGTCATGAATAAAAGCCTGGTGCTCATTTTCCTCTTCACGTCTCCCGCACAGGCAGGCGTGTTGGACCGCATGTACGAAATATATAACTCCACCAGCACTCCCGCGTCATGGAAGCTTCGCTTGCGCGATGAGATGTTGCGCTATAGCCGCGCCCTCGATATATCCGAACCGTCCCAGGGCGGAAGCGACTCGATCGCAGTGTCGGCCGCGGAAGCCGTCAAACCCGCGAGCTTGAGCTCGGTGAAGGCCATCGGTTTCGCCGTGCCTGAAGCACCTACGGCAGTGCGTCTGACTGACGGCACGGGCGTCAGTCTGCCTGAAGGCGCCCTGCGCGAGGACGCGATGATCACGGTCGAAACGGTGCCGGAGACGCCGGCCTCGCCGGCGGCCCGCGGCCGGGCGGAGATGAAGCTCACGGCCGTCTCCGAGGCCGTCGAATTCGGTCCGCCCGGCACAAGCTTTCGGGCTCCCGTCCAGATCGCGCTCGCTTACGATACCGCCGTCGTCCGGGCGAAAAATCTCAAGGCGCGCGACCTTAAGGTGCATTACTGGAACGAGTCCCAGCAGGCTTGGGAACCGTTGCCTTCGACCGTGGATGAATCGGCGCGACTGGTCCGGGCGCAGAGCACCCACTTCTCCTTGTACCAGGCGATGGGGTCGGGCGGTATCGGCGTGTTGGCGACGGGAGCCTATGGACTGGTCGACGTTTACGCCTTCCCCAATCCCGCTCGCGGCCGGACAGTCACCCTCCGCGTCCAGGTCGGCAACGCAGACTCTGTATCGGTGAGGATTTACGATGTGAACGGCCGAAAGATTCATGAGGCAAGCTCGTCCAGTTCCGCCGTCGTGGACGACGGCAACGGCAAGGGCGCTCAACCGACCCACGATATGACTTGGGACCCGAGCGGCATCGGCAGCGGGGTCTATACCTATGTCGTGACGGCCGGCCGGGCCGGAGAATCCGATATCAAGGTCGCAAAGAAGTTGGCGGTGATACGCTGAAAAAATTGAGACGAATAGCGGCTGCCGGACAGCATATACTCCCGGTCCTTGATACCTGGGCGGCAGGCCCGTTGAGGCCGATTCTCATCGCCCTCTTTCTAGCAAGCCCAGCTCTCGGCGCGGAGACCGCCTCGTTCCTCAGCATCGGCGTGGGCGCGCGCGGCCTCGGCATGGGTGGAGCCTACACCGCGTTGGCGGACGACGCCAACTCAATTTACTGGAACCCGGCCGGGTTGTCCGAGCTCGAAATGCGCGAGTTTGCGGCCAGCCACGCTGAGATGTTAGCGAGCACGCGGCTCGACTTCTTGGCCTACACCCACCCGACCAGCCAGGGGACGTTCGCGGCGGGCCTGACCTATCTAAGCCAAGGCAAGATTGACGGCCGCGACAGCCTGGGGCGACCAACGGCTGGCTTCGACGCGTCGGACGCGGCCGTGAGCGCGGGCTATGCCCGCAAGCTGGATTTCGCCCAAGTCGGCGCGAGCCTCAAGTACATCCGCAGCCACATCGGCTCGACCGAGGCGCAGACGGTCGCGGCGGACGTCGGCGCCAGGCGTGAGTTTGGAAGCCTCATCGTGGGCGCGGCGCTTCGCAACCTCGGCCCGGGCCTCAAGTTCCAGGACCAGCGTAACGACCTGCCGTTGAGGCTGGCCGTGGGCGTGGCCTACAAGTTCACGGGCGGCCACGCGGCGGCGGCTGAGTTGGTCAACGGCCCGCGCGGCGCGGGAACCGACGCCGCCTTCGGCGGCGAATACCAGGCCGTCAAAAACTTCTACCTGCGCGCGGGCTACACAACCCAGACGGCGGTTACCGGTGGCTCCGGCTTCGATGCGGCGCGCGGCCTGACGATGGGCCTGGGCCTACGAAAAGAAAAGTGGGGCCTCGACTACGCCGTGCTTCCATCGGGCGAGCTGGGACGCTCGCACAGATTCAGCCTTGCTATTCGCTGGTAGCAAAAAACTCGCACGCAATAACGCGCGCTCAAGGTCGTTCGCCGCTTCAGACCCGCCCGATAATGGATTCCGCCCCTCAGAAAGCCTAGGCCCTCCGGACTGAGCGCTAGGCCTTAGGGCTCTTACCCCGTTTTCCCCTCCCGCCTATAATGGAAGGGATGATCCGCGTCCTGATCGCCTTGCTGCTGATTCCAACGCCATCATTCGCTCAGGTCCGAGTCAATGCCGTTCCCGCCATGCCCCGAATCTCGCTGGGAAACGGCGGCCTGTCCTCGCCGTTGGGGCCGTCGCTGAACAACGTTGCGCTGCCGTTGAGCGTCTCCCTCCCGTCGCCGTCCGCGTTGGGCGCCGTCGCGCCCGCCCCCTCCGTTGCCGTTCAGCCCGTTAAAGCCGTCCAGGCTGTCCCCGCCGCGCTGACCGCTCTTAAAACCGCCGTCCCCGCGACGCCGGACAAGCCCGCCGCACCCGCGCCCGTTTCCGCCGAAAATCGGAAGAGCGCCTCGAACGCCATGTTCGACGGCGCCCTCAAGATCCTCATCGCGGGCTCCGAGGCCGTGCCCTTCATCAAGACCGGCGGCCTGGCCGACGTCGTCGACGCCGTCTCCCGCGGCCTCGCCGCCCGCGGCCACGACGTGACCATGGTGCTGCCCAAGTACCGCGACCTCAAGACGGCCGGCGTCGAGCTTAAGAACATGGGCACGGTGTCCGTGCCGATCGACGGCCGCGTCGAGACGGCGAAGCTGCTCGTCGGCCGCCGCGAGGGCGTACGCGTCGTCCTTCTCGAGCATCCCGAGTTCTACGAGCGCAAAGGCGGGCCGTACGCCGCCAAGCACGAGTCGCTGGGCCTCTCGGCCTACGAGGCGGG
This sequence comes from Elusimicrobiota bacterium, assembly GCA_030696455.1. Taxonomy (GTDB): domain Bacteria; phylum Elusimicrobiota; class Elusimicrobia; order UBA1565; family UBA9628; genus GWA2-66-18. Next base: position 1,250 of record JAUYSH010000017.1, on the reverse strand, counting down.
CAGCATCGACGACGCCGACGAGCGCTTCGGCTTCTACGCGCGCGCCGCGCTCGAGGCGATGAAGTCCCTCGACATCAAGCCCGACGTCATCTCCGCGCACGACTGGCACGCCGCCTTGATCCCCTCCTTCCTCAAGACCGCGTACCGGCAGGACCCCTTCTTCGCCGGCACGAAGACCACGCTGACGATCCACAACATCGCCTTTCAGGGCGCCTTCGCGCTGGCAACGGCGGGCAAGCTCGGCTTCGACGAGGCGGCGCTCGAGCACAATGGCGGCGCCAACTACATGAAGGCCGGCATCCGCGACGCCGACGCCGTGACGACGGTGAGCCCCAACTACGCCCGGGAGATCATCGAGAACATCCTGTTCGGCATGGGCCTCGAGGGGCCCCTGCGCGCGCGGCCCGACGGCGTGCAGGGCATCCTCAACGGCATCGATCCCGCTCTCTACGACCCGGCGACGGACCCCGACATCGCGTTCCATTACGGCATCGCGGACGCGGCGGAGGGCAAGGCCGCCAACAAGGCGGCTCTGCAGGCCAAGCTCGGGCTCGACGCCGAGCCCAAGGCGCCGCTGTTCCTCGTCGCCTCCCGCCTGGCGCACCAGAAAGGCATCGACATGATCTTCGACTCCGCGCGCGACATCGTGCGCCTCGGCGGCCAGCTCCTGATCATGGGCGCCGGCGACGCCCAGACCGAGGCCCTACGCGCCGCGCTCGTGCTCGCGTTCCCGGGCCGGGTCGCCTCGTACCCTTTCGACGAAAAGTTCGTGCGTATGGGCTTCGCCGCCGCGGATTTCCTGCTCATGCCTTCCCGCTTCGAGCCGTGCGGGCTGTCGCAGCTCATCGCCCAACGCTACGGGACCTTGCCTCTCGTCACGCTCACCGGCGGTCTGGCCGACACGGTCCGCGATCTGCGCGACGACCCCGTGCACGGCGACGGCCTGATCATCCGCGCGATCGCCTCGATTTCCCTGTCGCGCGCCGTCGCCGACGCCGTCTCCGGCTACCATCATCCCGAGGCGTTTCCGTTGGCGCGCCGCGCCGCGATGAGCAAGGACTCGTCCTGGGATATCTCCCTCGACGTGTACGAGGCGCTGTTCCGCCGCCTCCTGCGGTCCCGCGGCCGCCCCCAGAACGGCTAAAATATACCCGCCATGTTCTTCGCCCTCTTCTACTGGATCGTCGCGCCCCTGTTCCTCGCCTGGCTCGTCGTACGCTGGCTGAAGCGGGCGAGCCCCCTCGTCGTGC